>NZ_BAAATJ010000006.1:0-234022 GCF_039533345.1 Streptomyces glaucosporus
GGCCCAGCCGCCCGCCCAGCCCGCCGCAGGCTCCCGCGGCCAGACCAGGGGACGCCCCGCCGCAGCGGCTCCGCCGCACCGGCGCGGCCGCGCCGCCCCCCGGCGCCCCAGCGGCCGCGAGCGCCACGACGAGAAAATCACGGTCTACGTCTCCGCCGAGGAGCTGATGGACCTCGAACACGCCCGGCTGGTGCTCCGCGGCGAGCACGGCCTGGCCGTGGACCGGGGACGGATCGTCCGCGAGGCGGTCGCCGTGGTCCTCGCCGACCTGGAGTCCCGCGGCGACGCGAGCATCCTCGTACGCCGCCTGCGCGGCCACTGATCCACGGGGCGGTAGCCTGCCCGGCGATGCCGACAGCCGACGACCCCGTACCGCGTCCCCGGCCCTCCCGGCGCCCGCTGGGCCGGGGGCCGGGGGCGACGCCGTCCCGGCCCGTTCCGCCCCCGGAACCCGCACCCGCTCCGGAGCCCGCGCCCGCACCCGCCCCGGAATCCGCGCCCGGGCCGGGACCGGAGACGCCCGGGGCGTCCGAGGCACCCGAGACCCCCCGGGCGGAGCCCTCCGCCGCTTCCGGCCGCCCCGCCCCGCCCGGCAGCGGGCCCGTCCCGGAGGAGGCCCCGGGCCTCCCGGGCCACGGCGCCGCCGGTGCGGACCCCGGCGTCCCGGCGAAGACCCGCCAGGACGGCGGCGAGCCGGGCGACGGCCGCTTCAAGGTCGTCCTGGACAACTTCGAGGGCCCCTTCGACCTCCTCCTCCAGCTCATCGCCAGGCACAAGCTGGACGTCACCGAGGTGGCGCTGTCCAAGGTCACCGACGAGTTCATGGCCCACATCCGTGCCATGGGCCCCGACTGGGACCTCGGCCAGGCCACCGAGTTCCTGGTCGTCGCCGCCACCCTCCTCGACCTCAAGGCCGCCCGGCTGCTGCCGGCCGCCGAGGTGGAGGACGAGGCCGACCTCGCCCTGCTGGAGGCCCGCGACCTGCTCTTCGCCCGGCTGCTCCAGTACCGCGCGTACAAGCAGGTCGCCGCAGTCCTCGACGAGCGGATGACGGCCGAGGCCCGCCGCCGGCCCCGTACGGTGGGCCTGGAACCGCACCACGCCGAGCTGCTGCCCGAGGTCGTCCTCACCATCGGCCCCGAGGGCCTGGCCCGCCTGGCGGCGAGGGCGATGCGGCCCAGGCCGGAACCGCAGGTGTACGTCGACCACATCCACGCCCCGCTGGTCAGCGTGCGCGAGCAGGCCGGGATCGTGGCGGGACTGCTGAGGGAGAGGGGCGAGGCCACCTTCGCCGAGCTCACCGAGGACACGTCCGACACCCTCACCGTCGTCGCCCGCTTCCTGGCGCTGCTGGAGCTGTACCGGGAGCGCGCGGTCGCCCTCGACCAGGAGGAGGCCCTGGGTACGCTCACCGTGCGCTGGACCGGCGGGGAGGGGACCCGGCCGCCGGTCACCGGCGAGTTCGACGAAGGGGACGGTGAGGGGGACGGCGGGGAGGACGGCGACGGGAACGGCGGAGGGAAGGAAGACCGGAGATGAACGCGGAAGAGGGCGCCGCGGGCGGGCGCGCCGAGCACACCGGGCGGCCCGGCGGCACGGCCCCGGAGCAGGCCCCGGGGACCGGCCGGGGCACGGCGGACGGCGGGCGGGAGGAGCCCGGGGCGGCCCCCCTGCCCGCCGGCGCCTCCACCGTCGCCGGACTCGACCTCAGACCCGCCCTGGAGGCGGTCCTGATGGTCGTCGACGAACCCGCGACCGAGGAGCACCTCGCCAGGGTCCTCCGGCGTTCCCGCCGGGAGGTCGCGGTGGCGCTGCGGGAGCTGTCCGACGAGTACGCCCGGCAGGGCCGCGGCTTCGACCTGCGCCCCGTCGCGGGCGGCTGGCGGTTCTACACCCGCCCCGAGTACGCCGACGCCGTCGAGGCCTTCGTCCTGGACGGGCAGCAGGCCCGGCTCACCCAGGCCGCCCTGGAGACCCTCGCGGTGGTCGCGTACCGGCAGCCGGTGAGCCGCTCCAGGGTCTCGGCCGTGCGCGGAGTGAACTGCGACGGGGTCATGCGCACCCTCCTCCAGCGCGGTCTGATCGAGGAGGCGGGCACGGAACCCGGGACAGGTGCGATCCTGTACAGGACGACGAACTACTTCCTGGAGCGGATGGGCCTGCGGGGCCTGGACGAACTTCCGGAGCTGGCGCCCTTCCTCCCCGAGGCGGACGCGGTCGAGGCCGAGAGCCAGGAGGGCGTGCCGTCGTTCGACGTGGACGACAGCGGCGATTCCCCGACGTCGTAGAGGTCGAAGAGACAGCCGACGTAGAGACAGTTAGACGGAAACCTTGATGCGAAGCAGCGGCAGGAACAGCAACCGGAACTACCGGGGCGCGGGCAACAGCCGCGACGACAGGCAGAAGCGCGCGGGCCGTCCCCGCCCCGAGGAGCGCCGTTACGACGTGGGCACGGGCGGCCGGCCCGGCAAGCCCAAGGGGCAGGACGGCGGTCCCAAGGCAGGGCCCAAGGCGGGCCCCGAGGCAGGGCCCAAGGCGGGTCCCAAGGGAGGTCCCAGGAGCGGCTCGGGCACCGGCTTCAAGGGAGCGGCCAAGGCCGGCCCGCAGGGAGGCCGCGGGCGCGCCCGGCCCACCCGCCCCCGCGAGTACGAGGCCCAGATCGAGGAGCGCAACCGCGCCCGGCACGCCAAGCCGGCGCTCAAGCTGCCCAAGACCTTCGGCGAACCGGAGGGCGAGCGGCTCCAGAAGGTCCTGGCCCGGGCCGGCATGGGATCGCGCCGCGCCTGCGAGGAGCTGATCGACCAGCGGCGCGTGGAGGTCAACGGGAAGATCGTCACCGAGCAGGGCCTGCGCGTGGACCCGGAGAAGGACGAGATCAAGGTCGACGGCCTGACGATCGCCACCCAGTCCTACCTGTTCTTCGCGCTCAACAAGCCCGCCGGGGTCGTCTCCTCCATGGAGGACCCCGAGGGCCGCCAGTGCCTGGGCGACTACGTCACCAACCGCGAGACCCGGTTGTTCCACGTCGGCCGCCTGGACACCGAGACCGAGGGCCTGATCCTCCTCACCAACCACGGCGAGCTGGCCCACCGGCTCACCCACCCCCGCTACGGCGTCACGAAGACCTACCTGGCCGCCATCCAGGGCCCCATCCCGCGCGACCTGGGCAAGCGGCTCAAGGACGGTGTGAGGCTGGAGGACGGCTACGCCCGCGCCGACCACTTCAAGGTCGTGGAGAACACCGGCAAGAACTACCTCGTCGAGGTCTCCCTCCACGAGGGCCGCAAGCACATCGTCCGCCGCATGCTCGCGGAGGTCGGCTTCCCGGTCGACAAGCTGGTCCGCACCCGCTTCGGCCCCATCGCGCTCGGCGACCAGAAGTCCGGCTGGCTGCGCCGCCTGACCAACACCGAGGTCGGCATGCTGATGCGGGAGGTCGGCCTCTGACCGTCCGCCCCGCCGGCCCCGGCGGCCCCGGCCAGGAAACCCCTGGCCGGGGCCGTCGTCCGCCCGCCAGGATGGGCGGCATGACGACCTCCGCCGCCGAACGGCCCGCCACCGGCGCCCTGCTCGGCCTCGCCCTCGGCGACGCCCTGGGACTCCCCACCGAGTTCGACGACGTGGCGTCGATCCTGGACGGGTGCGGTCCCTGGCGCTCGATGGAACCGCCCCGGCCCGCCCTCGTCACCGACGACACCCAGATGACGCTCGCCCTCGCCCGCGGTCTGCGCGCGGCGGCGGAGAGCGGCCCGCTCACGCCCGCGCGCATGGCCCGCCCGGTGCGCGACGAGTACGTGGAGTGGTGGCGCTCGCCCGAGAACGACCGGGCACCCGGCCGCACCTGCCTCGTCGCCTGCGAACTGCTGAGCGACCGCGACCGGCCCTGGCAGGAGGCGAGCCAGGTCGGCTCCAAGGGCTGCGGCGCCAACATGCGCGTCGCCCCCCTCGGCCTGATGCCCGGCCTCGACGACGACCGGCGCGCCGGTGCCGCCCAGCTCCAGGCGGCCCTCACCCACGGTCACCCGACCGCCCTGGCCGCCAGTGACCTGACCGCGTACGCGGTGCACCTCCTGGCCCGGGGGGCGGAGCCCGGCGAACTGACCGGCCTGCTGCGCGCGTACGCCCACGACGAGCGGCGCACCGGCTACCGGGAGGAGTGGCTGGGCGACCTGTGGCGCCACGCGCACGACCCGTCCGCCGAGTCCTTCGCCGCACGCGGCTGGGACGAGTGCCTGGCCGCACTGGACCGCCTGGACGCGGCCCTGCGCGCCCCCGACCCGGAGGCCGACCCGTGCCTGGCCACGGGAGGGGGCTGGATCGCCGAGGAGGCTCTGGCCACCGGCCTGCTGTGCTTCCTCCTCTTCCCCGGCGAGCCGGTGACGGCGCTGCGCCGGGCCGCCTGCACCTCCGGCGACTCCGACTCCATCGCCTGTCTGGCGGGCGCGTTCGCCGGCGCCCACCTGGGCGCGGAGGCATGGCCCAGGGAGTGGGTCGAACACCTCGAGCACCGGGACGAACTGCTGGAGTTCGGAGCCCTCTGGGACGGCCGCTGACCACCCCGCCCCTCCCGCCCTCCCCGGAAAAACCCTGGCCGGGACGGGCGGCGGCCCGCCAGGATGGGCGGCGTGACCGACACGAGCACCACCGGCCTCCCCGACCTGCGTCCCGTCCTCGCCGAGCAGCGCCACCCGCTGGTCTTCGCGACCGTCTCCGGGGCGCACCTGTACGGCTTCCCCTCCCGCGACTCCGACATCGACCTGCGCGGAGCCCACCTGCTGCCCGTGGAGGACCTGATCGGGCTGCGGGAGGGCGAGGAGACCTCGACCCGGATGTGGGACCGCGACGGCGTCGAGATGGACCTGGTCACCCACGACCTGCGCAAGTTCGCCCGGCTGATGCTCAAACGCAACGGCTACGTCCTGGAGCAGCTCCTCTCCCCGCTGGTGGTGCACACCACCGGCACGCACGCCGAGCTGACCGCCCTCGCCCCGGCCGTGCTCACCCGGCACCACGCCCACCACTACCGGGGCTTCGCCGGCACCCAGTGGCGGCTGTACGGGAAGACGGGGCGGCTCAAGCCGCTGCTGTACACCTTCCGGGCGCTGCTCACCGGCATCCACCTCATGCGCGCCGGGGAGGTCTGCGCCCACCTGCCCACCCTCCTCGGCACGGTGCCCGAGGCGCCCCCCTACCTCCCGGAGCTGATCGAGGCCAAGGCCGGGGCGGAGCACGCACCCGTCCCCGGCGGGCAGGACGGACCGGACGCCGGGCGGGTGCGCGGGGACGTCGAGGCCCTCCACACCGTGCTGGAGGAGGCCCGGGCCGCCTCCCGGCTCCCCGACGGGCTCCCGGGCTCCTCCGTCCGCGGGGCCCTCCACGACCTCGTGGTGCGGGCGCGGAGGTCCCCGGGGTGACCCGCGGGCGCGCCCGGGGCCTTTGCGCCGGACGCGCCGGGGCGGGCGTCTCAGAGGGGGACGGCGACGACGGTGAACTCCGTGTCGGGCGTCTGGGGCGTGGTGAAGCGGGCGTTGACGAGGTAGAGGCGGTCGCGCAGGCGGGCGGCGGTGGTGGGGACGTCGAAGCGGGGGTCGGTGATCGTGCGGAGCAGGGTGGCGGAGCGGACCCCGGCGTCGAGGCGGAACACGTCGACGAGGTTCAGCCGGTTCCGCACGACGTACAGCGTGCGGCCGGCGCGGAGGAGCCCGTCGCCGTAGGCGACGTCGTCCGCGCCGCGCAGCGCGATCTCGGCGGCGTGTCCGGTCCCCGGGTCCACGCGGTAGAGCCTGCCGGGCAGACTGGCGACGACGATCAGGCCCCGGCCGTCGGGGGTGCCGACGATGCCGTTGGCGGTGAACGCGCCGGGCGTCTGCGACCAGTCGCCGCCGAGCGGCAGTCTGCGGACCTCCCCCGTGCGGCCGCGAGGCACGCCGTGAAGGACGCTGTCGTAGGAGTCGGTGAACCAGGCGCGGTCGCCGAGCAGGGCGACGTCGTTGACGAAGTGGCCGGTCGCCTCGGCCAGCCGGTACGCGGCGACGAGCCGCCCGGTGCGTGAGTCGACGACCTTCGCGGTGCCCTGCTCGCCTCCGGCGATGTAGAGCAGGCCGTCACGGTCCGCCTTCAGCCCGACGGCCGCGGTGCCGGCCGTGCCCTCGTGGACGATCCGGCCCTCGCCGGTGCGCAGGTCGGCGCGGTGGACGGAGCCGTCGGCGAGGGAGCCGAGGTAGGCGTAGGGCCCGCTGATGGTGATGCCCTCGGGGCGGAAGCCGTCGGGGAGCGGGATCTCGGTCGGCCACGCGGCCGTCCGGGAGGCGGTCCGGGCGGTGGTCCGGGGGGCGGGGGCGGCGTGCGCCGTGCCGGCGCCGGCCGCCGCCGTGAGCGCGGCGAGGGCCGCGCCGCCGAGGACGGCGCGGCGGGACGGGAGGGGATGGCTGCGGGTCATGGTCCAGGCCTCCGTGAAGGGAGTGGGACTTCGCGGGACTCTCGCGGGACTTCCGCGCACTCGGCGGCCCGCCGGCTCCGTGAGCCGGGGACCGGGCGGACCGCGCGCCGGGCCGCGTCCGGGTTCCGTCAGCCCGTAACGGGCCGTCGCCTGCCGGAGTTCCCCCGCGCCCCGTCCGTATCCGCACCCGCTCGGGCGGTCGGCGCGGCGGCCCGGCCGCCCGCGGGACGCCTCAGAGGCGGGCGCGGCGGACGCGGACCAGGAAGTCCTCGACCCTCGCGCGGTCCGGCCCGTCCGGCAGCGGGGTGCGGCCGGCGGCCTCGTCCACCTCCTCGCGCAGCCGGGCGAGCCGGGCGGCGAGCTCGGGCCAGGGCACCTCCCCGCGCCTGACCGCCAGCAGGAACTCCCGGTGGGCGCCGACGTCGAGGACCAGCTCTCCGGTGCGGAGCATGTCACGGCAGGACAGCAGCAGCCTCACCAGGTGCATCGCCTGCTTCCAGCGCGGCCCGCCCCGGTCGTGCAGCCGCGCCTCCAGCCGGTCGTACTGCCCCTCGGCGTACTTCACGAACGTGCGGTGCGCCTGCCGGGACAGGAAGGCCCCGCGCAGCGCGAGAAGCTCCTCGCCCGTGGCGTCGGCGTACTCGACGAGGGGGGAGTGGAGGCACTCCAGGATGGTGGGGTTGGCCCGCAGCCCCAGCTCGCAGAAGCGCTCCAGCTCCCAGGAGAACTGCTCCTCGGCCGGGCCGTCCACATGGGTGGGGGGCTTGTCGAGGCGCCAGAACAGCGGTGTCGGCGCGGCGTACACGCCGCGCCGGTCGGTGTCGCTGTCCGCGGTGGCCAGCCCGAAGGCGCGCGATCCCATCACACAGGCGTACACCGTGTGGTCGCGCACCAGATCGTGCGGGGTGACGGGCGCCGGGGGCACGGAGGGCACGAGGGAGGTCACGGCCGGGGATTGTGGCACGGGACGCCGCCGCCCGTCTCGCAGGGCGGGCGGCGGACGCGGACCGCGGCGGAACGCCCCTACGCTGTTCGGGACGGGCCGGCGGACATCGGCGGACATCGGTGGACTCGGCGGACTCGGTGGGCAGAGCCGCGGAAGCAGGGAGCGAACAGGTGGCGGTACGAGCGGTGCGGGGCGCCGTGCAGCTGGAACGGGACGAGGCCGGACACATGAGGGAGAGGGTGTCCGAGCTGATCACCGCCGTTCTGGAGCGCAACGCCCTGACCCCCGACGACCTGATCAGCGTCTGGTTCACCGCCACCCCCGACCTGCACAGCGACTTCCCGGCCGCCGCGGTCCGCGCGCTGGGCATCGTGGACGTGCCGCTGATCTGCGCGCAGGAACTGGACGTCGCCGGCGCCATGCCCCGCGTGGTCCGCGTCCTCGCCCACGTCGAGACCGACCTGGCCAAGACCGAGATCGCCCATGTCTACCTGGGCGCCGCCGCCGCTCTCCGCAAGGACATCGCCCAGTGAAGACAGCACTCGTCATCGGCACCGGACTCATCGGCACGTCCATCGCGCTGGCCCTGGCCGGGCGCGGCGTGCGGGTGCACTTGGAGGACCACGACACCGACCGGGTCCGCACCGCCGCCGCGCTGGGCGCCGGCACCGAGGAGCCCCCGGGGGGACCGGTGGACCTCGCCGTGGTGGCCGTGCCGCCCGCGCACATCCCCGCCGTCGTCGCCGACGTGCAGCGGCGCGGGGCGGCCCGGGGCTGCATCGACGTCGGCAGCGTCAAGGGCGGCCCCCGCCGGGAGGCCGAGGCGCTGGGCTGCGACCTGGCCACCTACCTGGGCACGCACCCGATGTCCGGGCGGGAGGTCTCCGGCCCGCTGGCCGCCACCGCCGACCTCTTCGAGGGCCGCCCCTGGGTCCTCACCCCCACCGCCGGGACCGACACCGAGGTGCTCAACCTCGCCCTGGAACTCGTGGCGCTGTGCCGGGCCGTCCCCGTGGTGATGGACGCCGACGCCCACGACCGGGCCGTCGCCCTGGTCTCGCACACCCCCCAGCTGCTGTCCAGCCTGGTGGCGGCCCGCCTGGAGTCCGCCGACGAGACGGCGGTGCGGCTGTGCGGCCAGGGCATCCGCGACGTGACGCGGATCGCCGCCTCCGACCCGGGCATGTGGATCGACATCCTGTCGGCCAACCCCGGGCCCGTCGCCGACGTCCTGGCCGCCGTCGCGGACGACCTGGAGGAGACCGTGCGGGCGCTGCGCGCCCTGGAGTCCGCCGACGAGGCCAAGCGCACCGACGGGGCGGCCGGCATCGAGGACGTGCTGCGCCGCGGCAACAACGGCCGGGCCCGGATCCCGGGCAAGCACGGGCAGGCCCCCGCCGTCTACGAGACCGTGGCCGTCCTCATCAGCGACCGGCCCGGCGAGCTGGCCCGCATCTTCGCCGACGCCGGACGGGCCGGCGTCAACATCGAGGACGTGCGGATCGAGCACGCCACCGGTCAGCAGGCGGGTCACGTCCAGCTCATGGTCGAGCCGAGCGCGGCCCGCGCCCTGGCGGCGGCGCTGCGGGAGCGGGGCTGGGCCATCCGGCAGCAGTAGGGGGCCGGGGGCACCGGTAGCCTGGTGCCGGGGCGGGGACGTTCCGCCGGCGGTCCCGCGCCGGCGCCCCGAGCCCCTCACCACCCGCGCTCCGAGCAGTTCGAGAAAGGTGCCCGACACCGTGGCAGCAACCTCCCGGCAGGCGACTTCCGTGTCCCCGGACGCCCCGGCCCCCGTCATCGTCGCCATCGACGGCCCCTCGGGCACCGGCAAGTCCAGCACCTCCCGTGCCGTGGCGGCGAAACTGGGCCTGAACTACCTGGACACCGGCGCGCAGTACCGCGCGATCACCTGGTGGATGCTGAAGCACGGCATCGACGTGCGGGACGCCGCGGCCGTGGCCGCCGCCGCGGACCGGCCCGAGATCGTCTCCGGCACCGATCCGGCCGACCCGACCATCACCGTGGACGGCGCGGACGCCTCCGGCCCGATCCGCACCCAGGAGGTCACCGACGCGGTCAGCGCCGTCAGCGCGGTGCCCGAGGTGCGCGCCCGGATCACCGAGCTCCAGCGGGCCATCGCCGCTTCCGCCCCGACCGGCATCGTCGTCGAGGGCCGCGACATCGGCACCACCGTGCTGCCCGACGCCGATCTGAAGGTCTTCCTCACCGCCTCCCCCGAGGCCCGCGCCGCCCGCCGCGGCGGCGAGCTCAAGGGCCGGGAGGGCGGGCAGGTCGACCTGGACGCGACCCGTGAGGCGCTGCTCAGGCGGGACGCGGCCGACTCCACCCGCAAGACCTCGCCGCTGAAGAAGGCGGACGACGCCGTCGAGGTGGACACCACCGAGCTGACCCTGGAGCAGGTCGTCGAGTGCGTGGTCACCCTGATCGAAGAGAAGCAGCAGGCCAGGTGAGCGGAGCGGACACAGGCCGGGGCGGAGCGTCCGGCCCGGCCGCCGTGCCCAGCGCGCGCGGCGCCGCGGCCGGACGCCGCATCGGCATCGCGCTGATACGGGGGCTGTGGCGCCCCCGGGTGCTCGGCGCCTGGCGGGTCCCGGCCGCCGGGCCGGTCATCCTCGCCGTCAACCACGCGCACAACGTGGACGGGCCGGTCCTGATGGGCACAGCGCCGCGGCCGGTGCACTTCCTGATCAAGAAGGAGGCCTTCACCGGCCCGCTCGACCCCTTCCTGAACGGCATCGGCCAGATCGGGGTGGACCGGGAGACGGCCGACCGCACCGCGATCACCCGGGCGCTGGGCGTGCTGGAGCACGGCGGTGTGCTGGGGATCTTCCCGGAGGGCACCCGGGGCGAGGGCGACTTCGCCTCGCTGCGCTCGGGCCTGGCGTACTTCGCGCTGCGCTCGGGGGCGCCCGTGGTGCCCGTGGCGGTGCTGGGCACCACCGGGGCGCGGAGCCGGGCGATATCCGCGCTGCCGCCGCTGCGCAGCCGGATCGACATCGTGTTCGGCGAACCCTTCGAGGCGGGCGACGGCAGCGGCAGACGGACCAGGAAGGCGCTGGACGAGGCGACCGTCCGCATCCGCGAGCGGCTGACCGCCCACCTGGCCGACGCCCGGCGCCTCACCGGACGAGGCTAGGCGCCGGCGCGCAACGGCCGAACGGCGATCGAACGATGATCGGGCGGCGATTGGGCGACGCGGCGCGGTTGGGCGACACTGGATCCCTGCGACCGGACTCCGCGCACCCGCGCCGCCCCGCACGGCGCGGCGCGCCGGACCGCGCACGGCGCACCGGACAAGGCCCTGCACAGGGCACGGACACACGCACACCGAGGACAGGACTTCATGAACGAGCAGACCCACGTCGGCGACGAGCACGGGCACGGTGAGCTCGGCGACGCCGAGTACGCGGAGTTCATGGAGCTCGCGGCGCAGGAGGGGTTCGACGCGGAGGAGGTCGAGGGGGCGCTCGGGGAGGCCGGACACGGCCCGCTGCCCGTGCTCGCCGTCGTCGGCCGTCCCAACGTCGGCAAGTCGACCCTGGTGAACCGCATCATCGGCCGCCGCGAGGCGGTCGTGGAGGACCGCCCGGGCGTCACCCGGGACCGGGTCACCTACGAGGCCGAGTGGGCGGGCCGCCGCTTCAAGGTGGTGGACACCGGCGGCTGGGAGCAGGACGTCCTGGGCATCGACGCCTCCGTGGCGGCCCAGGCCGAGTTCGCGATCGAGGCCGCCGACGCGGTGGTCCTCGTCGTGGACGCCACGGTCGGGGCGACCGACACCGACGAGGCCGTGGTCAAGCTGCTGCGCAGGACCGGCAAGCCCGTGGTGCTGTGCGCCAACAAGGTGGACGGCCCCTCCGGCGAGGCCGACGCCGCGATGCTGTGGTCGCTCGGCCTCGGCGAGCCCTACCCGGTCTCCGCGCTGCACGGCCGGGGCACCGGCGACCTGCTGGACGAGGTGCTCAGGGTCCTGCCGGAGGCCCCGCCGCAGAGCTTCGGCGCCGCGCTCGGCGGTCCGCGCCGGGTGGCGCTGATCGGCCGCCCCAACGTCGGCAAGTCCTCCCTGCTCAACAAGATCGCGGGCGAGGAGCGGGTGGTCGTCAACGAGCTGGCCGGCACCACCCGCGACCCGGTGGACGAGCTGGTCGAGCTCGGCGGGAAGACGTGGAAGTTCGTCGACACCGCGGGCATCCGGCGCCGCGTCCACCTCACCGAGGGCGCGGACTACTACGCCTCGCTGCGCACCGCCGCGGCCCTGGAGAAGGCCGAGGTGGCGATCGTCCTCATCGACGTCAGCGAGCCGATCAGCGTCCAGGACACCCGCATCATCTCGATGGCGGTCGACGCCGGACGCGCGCTGGTCCTCGCCTACAACAAGTGGGACACCCTCGACGAGGAGCGCCGCTACTACCTGGAGCGCGAGATCGAGACCGATCTGGGCCAGGTGAAGTGGGCGCCGCGGGTGAACGTCTCGGCACGCACCGGACGCCATGTGGAGAAGCTGGTGCCGGCGATCGAGACCGCCCTGGCCGGCTGGGAGACCCGCGTGCCCACCGGGCGGCTGAACTCCTTCCTCGGTGAACTGGTCGCCGCCCACCCCCACCCGATCCGGGGAGGCAAGCAGCCGAGGATCCTCTTCGGCACCCAGGCGGGCACCCGCCCGCCGCGCTTCGTCCTCTTCGCCTCCGGCTTCCTGGAGGCCGGCTACCGCCGCTTCGTCGAGCGGCGGCTGCGCGAGGAGTTCGGCTTCGAGGGGACGCCCATCCACATCTCGGTGCGGGTGCGCGAGAAGCGCGGACGCAAGAAGTAACCGCGGGACGCCGGAACGGGCGGCCGTACCGGGGCGCGGTGCCCCGGCACGGCCGCCCGTGTGCGTGCCCCCGCGGACGGGGGCACGCGGTCACCTGTCGTAGGGGCGGCCGTCCCGCTGGGCGGGCGGCAGAACGGCGGGGAGGAGGTCGCCGATCCGCCGCCCGCCGTTCCACTGGGCCGTCCCGGTGCCGAAGCCCGTGAACCGGAACTCCTCCTCACCGGTCCGGTCCCCGGGCAGCGCCCGGAACAGGCGCCGGTACTCGGCGTAGAGGGAGTCGTAGATCGGGGTGGCCGAGCGGCTGGACATGGGCTCGTGGGGGGCGCGCATCCCCGGGATCTGGCCGCGGTTCAGGTGCGCGTTGTGGGTGCGGGAAGGTTCGTAAGGCTGCACATCACTGCCAACGATCACGCCGCCCGGCGGATGCGGCCACGGGCGGGGGAAACGGGTGCGCGGGGCGCTCAGGTGCCGGCCAGCGGCATGGCGGCGGCCACCAGGACACCGCTCGCGGCGGCCTTCTCCAGCGCCTCGCGGAGCAGGTCCTCGCGCGGCTGCTGGCCGATGGCGCCCACCGGGGCGGCGTAGACGAAGACGCTCCGGGTCCGGCCGGCCGTCGTCCGCCAGTCGTCGGTGACCGGCAGCGGCTGGTGCGCCTGCCACCAGGAGGTCGGCTGCCCGCCCGCCACGCCGGGCTGGAGGATGGCGTGGAGCCGCCCCATGGCGAGCAGGACGGACCAGCCGGCGACGGGGGCGGGCGCCCGGGCGACGTCGTTCACCGGCATGAAGCCCTGCTCGATGAGGAGCGGCAGGAAGTCGTCCCCGGGCCCGTCGGAGCCGGGGCGGGCGATCGGGGAGGTCGGCTCGACGACGAGGGCGGGGTGGAGCCGGTCGTCGACGAGCACCTGGCCGCAGGTCACCCCGAGGACGGCCTGGCGGGGGGCGGCCCCGGATCCGGCGGACCCGGCGGGAGGACCGGGGACGCCGGGCGCGCCGACGGGGGAGAGCCGCTCCCCGGCCGGGTCGGCCGGGTGGGAGGTGATGGTGCGCACGGCGTCCTGGAGCTGGTCCTCGGAGACCGTGACGACCTGGGACGGGATGCAGCTCGCGTGGGCGAAGGCGAGCACGGCCGTCTCCTCGCCGACGAAGAGCACGGTGCTGGTGCGCTCCTGCTCGGTGTTGCCGGGAGCCCGGCAGGAGGTGCAGTCGTAGCTGCCGGGGGCGCCGTCGCCGGCGAGCAGCCGGGCGGTTTCCTCGTCGCCGATCTCGGCGCGGACGTCGTCGCTGACATCGAGCATGGGGGACACGGGTGAACTCCTGGCGTTTGGTTCCGGTTCACATGCACAACGGGCGACCGGGGACCGTGGTCACGCGCCGGGGGGAGCCCGGAGGCGCGTGCGGAGGTGCGCGGCCGGACGCGCGCCGGTCCGTACCCGCGGCCGTCGGGAACGCGGTGAGCAGCGGGTACGGCGGCCGGAACACGCCGCGGCACGGTCCTCCGACCGGGTGGGAGCCGCACCCGCGCGGGCGCGGTTGCGGCGGCCGGACGGTGCCGCGCGCCTAGCGTGGAGCGGTGCCGCAGCGCCTCCGACCCCGACCCGCTCCCGCCGCCCCCCGGTCCGCCACGGACCCGTCCGGCGCGGCGCGCCGGTCCCGTGGCCGCCCGGCGGCGGGAGCGGAGGGGGAGCCGCAGGGCCCGGCGGGACGGCCGGGGAGGCGGCGGCGCCGAAAGTTCCCGGAAGTCAACAACGATCCGGTGACCATTGGGCAACGAATCGGCCCACCCGCCCAACCCCCGGCGGTCTTCGACGGTCTTCCCGGGGGAACGCGACACCAGAACGCACCTCAGGAGCGGCTTGTCCGCGCCATTCCGTGGGACATGGAGACGGATGCATATCTCTTTCCTGCTGCATCACGGGTACGGGATCGGTGGGACGATCCGGACCACGTTCAATCTCGCGTGCGCGCTCGCGGAGCACCACGACGTGGAGATCGTGTCGGTCTTCCGGCACCGCGACCGTCCCGTCTTCGACCTCGACCCGCGGGTGCGGCTCCGCCATCTGGTGGATCTGCGCAAGCACAGTCCGGACCACGACGGCGACGATCCCGACCACGCCCGGCCGGCCCGGCTGTTCCCGCGTGCCGACGGCAACTACCGCAAGTACAGCGCTCTCACCGACCGGCGGATCGCCGAGCACCTGTCCGCCACCGAGGCGGACGTCGTGGTCGGCACCCGCCCCGGTCTCAACGCGATGATCGCCACGCACACCCGCCCCGGCCCGGTGCGCGTCGGGCAGGAGCACCTCACGCTCGCCACCCATCCGCGCGCCCTGCGGATGACCCTGCGGGGCGTCTACCCGCGCCTGGACGCGCTCACCACCGTCACCGAGGCCGACGCCCGCGACTACCGGCGCACGATGCGGCTGCCCGGCGTACGGGTGCAGGCGGTGCCCAACGGCGTGCCCGCCCCGGAGGTCGAACCCGCCGACGGCACCGGCAAGTGGGTGATCGCCGCCGGCCGGCTGGCCCCGGCCAAACGGTACGACCTGCTGCTGAAGGCCTTCGCCAAGGTCGTCCGGGAGCGGCCCGACTGGCGGCTGCGGCTCTACGGCGGCGGCCGAGAGGAACCCAGGTTGCGGAGGCTGGTGGAGGAACTCGACCTGTACAACCACGCGTTCCTCATGGGACCGGCCCACCCCATCGAGGCCGAGTGGGTCAAGGGCTCGGTCGCCGCCGTCACCTCCAGCCTGGAGTCCTTCGGAATGACGATCGTCGAGGCGATGCGCTGCGGCCTGCCGGTCGTGGCCACCGCCTGCCCGCACGGCCCGGGCGAGATCATCGCCGACGGGGTCGACGGCCGCCTGGTGCCCACCGGCGACGTCGACGCCATCGCCGGAGCCCTGCTCGAACTGATCAACGACGACGAACTGCGGCAGCGGATGGGCCGCGCCGCGATCGCGGACGCGGCCCGCTACGACCCCGCGCGGATCGGGGAGATGTACTCCTCGCTGTTCACCGAGCTCGCCGCCCGCGGCGGACGGCGCGGCATCGGACGGGTGCGCTCCTCGCTGCACCGCACCCGGGGAGCACTGCTCGGCGGGGCGTACGCCACCAAGGACGCCCTGGTCCGCGCCCGTCAAGGCGTTCTGAGAGGAGGAGGGACGGCATGACCGCGACCACCCGCAGACCCGCCGGCGAACCCGGCACGCTCCTGACGACCGCCCCGAGCGCCGACTGCACGGCGGACAGCGCCGGGGGCCTCAGCTTCGACGTCCCACTGCCCGGCGTGGCCGAGCGGTGGGACGCCGCCCTGCTGCTGCGGCTGCGCAACTCCGACCCGGAGGAGTCGGTGCGGCTGCCGCTCGTGCCGCTGTCCGGCGGCACCGGCGGCACGGTGCTGCGCGCCACCCTGCCCAGCACCGTGCCGCTGGCGGAGGGGCGCTGGGACGCCTACCTGGTGCTCGGCGAGGAGGAACCGCGGCGGCTGCTGCCCGGGTGCAACGACCTGCGCTCGCTCGTCGACCGGGTCCCGCGCACCGACCGGACCTGGCTGGGGGTGCGCATCCCGTACGCCACCAAGTACGGCAACCTCTCGGTGCGCTCCTGGCTGCGCTGGCCGCACGCCGAGGTGGGCGAGATCTGGCCCGAGGACGGCGGCGTGACCGTACGGGGACGGCTGTACGGGGCCCCGCTCGCCTCCGGCGCGCGGCTGGAGGCACGCCCGCGCCGCGCCGCCGGCCCGGTCGTCACCGGCCCGGTCGACCCGGCCGAGGGCCCCGGCTTCACCGCGCGGCTGGAGTACGGCGACCTGGCCCGCGAGCGGGAGGCGGGGGACGACTGGGAGCTGTGGCTGCGCCCCGGCGCGGACGCGGAACCGGTGCGCGTCGCCCGGATCCTCGACGACATCGCCGACAAGCAGAAGATCGTGCGCTACCCGGCGCGGCCCGCCGGCGGGGGGAAGGAGGGGGACGGGGGACTGCTGGCGCGTCCGTACTACACCGGCGCCAACGACCTGTCGGTCAGGCTGGAGCGGGCCTCCGCGGCCGCCTGACCGGGGGCCCGGGCACGCCCCCGCGGGAGGTGGCAGACTCGGCGCCATGCTGGAGACCTCGGCCCGCCTGCTGCGCCTGCTGTCCCTGCTCCAGACCCAGCGGGACTGGTCCGGAGCCGAACTGGCCGACCGCCTGGGGGTGACCCCGCGGACCGTGCGGCGCGACGTCGACCGGCTGCGGACACTGGGCTACCCCGTGCACTCCGCCACCGGGACGGCCGGCGGCTACCGGCTGGGCGTCGGCGCCCGCCTGCCGCCCCTGCTGCTGGACGACGATGAGGCGGTGGCCGTCGCCGTCGGGCTCCGCGCCGCCACGGGCAACGCGGTGGAGGGCATCGAGGAGGCCTCGGTGCGCGCCCTGGCGAAGCTGGAGCAGGTGCTCCCGCACCGGCTGCGCCACCGGGTGGGCGCCCTCACCGCCTTCACCGCCCCGCTCGGCGACCGCCGCGGCCCCACCGTGGACGTGGAGACCGTCACCGAGCTGGCCGCCGCCTGCCGCGACCACCGGCAGCTGCGCTTCGCCTACCGGGGCCACGACGGGACGGACTCCCGGCGCACCGCCGAACCGTACCGGCTGGTGTACAGCAGCCACCGCTGGTACCTGGTGGCCTGGGACACCGACCGGGCCGACTGGCGCACGTTCCGGGTCGACCGCGTCACCCTCACCCCGCCGCACGGTCCGCGCTTCGTCCCGCGCGACCCGCCCGCCGAGGACTGGGCGGCCTACGTCTCCCGGCGCCTCTCCACGGCGGTCTACACCCACTCGGCCACGGTGCTGCTGCACGCGCCGGCCGAACGGGCCGCCGAGCGGGTCGCGCCCGCGGCCGGGGTGCTGGAGCCGGTGGACGAGCACACCTGCCTGCTGCACACCGGGGCGCACACGCTGGAGGCGCTGGCCTTCCACATCGTGATGACGGGCCTCGACTTCGAGGTGCGCGACCCCGCGGAGCTGGCCGACCACATGGCGGAGCTGGCGTCCCGGCTCGGCCGGGCCGCGCGGAAGGGCCGGGCGGGGAACCGGGGGAGCGGCGGGGAGTGAGAGCGGGGCGGTCAGCGCGTGCGGTCCGCCGCGCTCCCCCCGCGCATCATCACGGAGCGCCGGAAGTCCTCCAGGTCGCGGCGGACACGGCGGGCCGGAGCGGCCCAGAGGGTCCCGGCCCTTCCGCGCAGACCGCCGGGCCGGTACTCCAGGACCAGCAGCACCCGGGTCAGGTTGCCGGCCAGCTCGTGGAACGTGGCCACGCCCCTGGCCGTGCCCCTGGCCCCGCGCGCCGCCCAGACGATGCGCTCGTCCTCGGTCTCCTGGGTGATGCGGGTGCGCCAGCCGCGCGTGGACCACAGGATCCTCGGGCGCCAGTCCGGCGCGGGCCCGCCGGACTCGTGGAGCAGCGCCCACCGGTCGTAGGTGTCGGGCAGCGGCGCGCCGACGTCGACCGACTCGCTGATCGTCACGGTCCGGTTCGCGTCTCCGCCGCCGCGCCGGCCGGCCAGTCCGCCGGTCGCCTTCCTGGCGGCGCCCCGCACGGCATCGCGCACGGCGCCCTTCACGGTGTCCTTCACGGCGCCCTTCACGGTCTCCTTCAGCACGAAGCCGACGACGGCCCCGTCGTCGGCGTCCTCCATGCCGTCGAGCCGGGCCGAGGTCTCGCCCAGCCTGCGTCCTGTGGAGGCCAGCAGACGCCGGCCCTGCGCCGCGGCGTAACCGCCGGCCGCCTCCTTGAGGCGGCCGGCGGCGGGGCTGTCGGCGACGGCCCTGACGAGGTCGCCGCCGTCAGGCACGACGGGAGCCTTCCGCGCGTCCGGCGGTGCCGGACGCCTTCCCGGAGGAGGTCTTCCCGGAGGACGGCTTCCGGGAGGAGGCCGTCCTCTTGGAGGCGGCGGCCTTCCCGGCGGGGGCCGTCTTCCCGGCCGTACCGGCCGTCTTCCTCGCCTTCCCCGCGGTGCTCTTGGTGCTCTTGGCGGTGCTCTTGGAGGTGCCGGCCGTCTTCTTCGCGGTCCGTGCCGCCGTCCTCCGCGCGGGGGAGCGCCGGGCCGTGCTCCCGCCCGCGGTTCCGCCCGCGGCCGCGCCGTCCCCGCCGGCCTTCCCGGAGTCCGCCTCACCGGAGGCGGACTCGCCGGTCCCGGCACCGCCGCCGGTCTCCTCACCGCTTCCCGGGGACACCGCGCCGAGCCGCTCGCGCACCCCCCTGGCGCCCTTCCGCAGCCCGCCGGCCGCGGCCCCGCCGGCCTTCCCGGCGGTGTCGCGCAGCCTGCCGGACACCCCGGAGAGGGCGGGGACGGTCCCCCCGATCCGCTCGCCGAGCCGGCCCGGATCCACCCCGAGCCGCCTGCCCAGTGCCAGGGCGCCCATGCCGAGGGGCAGTTTGAACTTCGTCACGCGGCCCAGCGCGTAGCCCGTGGTGAAAGCCAGCGCCAGTGCCGACCGGTTCGTCATCTCACTGGTCTCCTTGGTCTCCCTGGAGCCGCTCCTGTATGGCCTGGAGCCGGTCGAGCAGCTCGTCCTCCCGGCGGTCGAACTCCTCCTCGTCGATCAGACCCTCGTCCAACTGCCGTGACAGCTCCTGGAGTTCGCGCTGTACCGCCGAGGGATCGCAGTACTGCCGCTCCGCCTCGGCCACCACCTGCCGCAGCACCCAGCCGGCGCCGCGGAACGGCGCGGCGGGCAGCAGCAGGAGTTCGCCGATCAGGCCCACGGCCGTTCACGTCCTCACGAGGCGGCCGACCCGGCGCCGGCCTTGGCGGGCGGCTGGGTGACGAAGCTGTACGGCGGCAGCGGCCCCGTCGCCCGGACCTCCAGGTGCGGGTTCTCCTTCCCCAGCTTCTCGACGGCCGCCAGGAAGCCGTCCGAGGCGTCGCGGTCGAGGAGGAAGGAGAGGTTCGCCAGCCAGCCGGACCCCTCGGGGCCGGGGACGCACCGCCGTGCCAGGGGGGCCAGGGTGTCCTCGACCAGCCGGGCGTCCTCGCCCTCGCGTTCGCGCACGGCGCTCGCGAGGAGTTCGCCCAGCCGCAGCTTGTCCTCGTAGGAGCCGCCGCCGGAGGCGCGGTTGCGCTCCGCCAGGGACCGGGCCTCGTCGTTCTCGGCCAGGACCAGGCGCAGCACCTCCTCCTCCCGGTGCACGGCCTTCACGTTGTACTCGGACCGGCCGTCCAGCTCGTCCAGCTGCCGGGCGTAGTGCCCGGCGTTGTCGGCGAGGACCCGGCGCACCGTCTCGTCGTCCTCCGACAGGCTGCCGAAGCGCAGGGGCAGGACGGCTCCCCCGCCGCCCGCCTCGGTCAGCACGTGCTGATGGGCCATGAGGTCGCGGCGCTTGGGCCGCAGCTCCTCGGGAGCGTCGCTGATCAGCGCCGCGAGGCCCGCCTCGCGGATCACCCGCACCTCGCGGGGCGGGTCGCCGATGCCGCTCGCCCCCTCCGGCAGGGCCGGGTGGTCCGAGCGCGCGATCCCGTAGATGTAGACGCTCACTCCGTCTCCTCCTTGCGGGCATTGCCGCGGCGCCTGCGGGGCTCGGGCTCCTCGTCGGAGGAGCGGCCCTGGCGGAACGCGTCGGACAGCGTCTCGGCGGCCCCGGCCAGCGCGCCCTTGGTCTTGCTGCTGGCGCCGCTCTCGGTGGCGCTCTCCAGCACCTCCGGCAGGCCGGGCGACTTCCGGGGGCCGGACTCCAGGTCGAGGCGGTTGCACGCCTCCGCGAACCTCAGGTACGTGTCGACGCTCGCGACCACGACCCGTACGTCGATCTTCAGAATCTCGATGCCGACCAGCGAGACGCGGATGAACGCGTCGATCACCAGTCCTCGGTCCAGGATCAGTTCCAGGACGTCGTAGAGGCCGCTGCTGCCTCCACCGCCGGTGGAGCGCTGTGCGGGAACTGCAGTGGTCATGGGGAGCCACTCCTCTCCGGTTTCGCGGCTCTCAGCCGCGGCGGGACGGATCGGCCCGGCCGCGTTCGTAGCGGCGGAGCCTGCGGTACCCGGTGAGATGGCCGTCCCCGTCGAGGGTCACCTCGTACGAGGCCATCAGGCTCATCGTGTCCGGGACGCGTTCGAGCTCCAGGACCTCCACCTCAAGGGCCCAGCCGTCACCGGTCCGTTCGAACCGGGACACGCTCTCGGCGTGCAGACCCGTGAGGTCGGTGAACTCCTCCCGGGCGGTGCGCAGCACCTCGCCGGGCCGGAGGGGACGCCGTCCGTCCTCCACCGCGTGCTTGTCGTCGTCGTTCGTCTTCTCTGTCATGGGCTCCTCTCGACTCCGGATACCGCGAGGGGGAGCGCGCAAACATCCGCATTTCGAAAGGGAATTGGGAAACGTCCGGGAATTCCCTGCGCTGTTTTCCCCCGGAGTGGCCGGAATGTTTCCCCGGCATCCCCCTGGAGAAAGCCCGGAAGGCAGCCGCGGCGCTGAATTCCACAGGCCCGGAAGGACACGTACGGGTGAGCCCGGCAACGCCGTTTCCACTCCGGAGAGTTGTGACACAAGTGTGACGGCGCCACGATCCGGCCGGGACTTCCGGCTGCTCCGCCGGCACCGTACGGTGCTGCCATGGCACCGCTACCAGGGAACCCGAACACTCCGGACGACGACCCCGAGACCTACGTGGGGCTCGACGTCCGCACCGCCGAGCAGCAGGCCCGCGACCGCGGCTGGACCACCGTGCGGACGCTTCCGCCGGACGCGGTGATCACCATGGAGTACCTGTCGGGACGGCTGAACCTCACCGTCCGGGACGGGACCGTGATCCGCTGCTGGAAGGGCTGAGGACAACGCCGAAGGCCCTTGTCTCCCCCCTCGGAGGGGGGAGACAAGGGCCTTCGTGGTGCGGGGGAGAAAGGTGCGTACCGGCTCCCGCCGCGCGGTTCCGGCGCCCGTCCGGCGCCGGGAGTGCCGTCACTCCGCCTGGCGCGCCGTCATTTGCGCGGCCCCAGCGGCGCGGTGCGGGACACCGTGCGCTCCCCGGGAGGTCTGCGGCTGCCGCTGGGCGTGACGGGGGAGCGTTCCGAACGGACCGCGTGCCGCCCCGCCGCGTGGGAGGGGTGGTGGGTCCGCGGACCGTCCGGGACGCGCCCCGGACGGTCCGCGGACCGGGGGGACGCCAGGACCGGTTCGGGGGACGGGACCCCCGGCCGCGAACCCGGGGCGTGGAGCCGCCCCTCCGGCGCCGTGACGGCGGCCCGGGGGCGCAGCCGGGCGGGCAGGGGCGCGGAGCCTTCCCGCAGCCGGTACCAGTGGCTCAGCAGATACGCCTCGACACGGGCGATGAGCGGTTCGCACCAGGGCAGGGCCAGCAGGATGAGCAGCCCCGAGACCCAGCCGAGGAGCACGTCGCTGACCCAGTGGGTGCCGATGTAGACGGTGGTGACGCCCACACCGAGCGCGAAGACCGCGGCGACGACGGACAGCCTGCGCCGGGCCCGCGGCGTGGTGGCCAGATACGCCAGGATCCCCCAGGTGACCACGGCGTTGGCGGTGTGGCCGGAGGGGAATATGTCGCCGGTCAGGAACATCTCGTTCGTGCCGATGCGGTTGGCGTAGTGCGGCCCCTCGCGTCCCATGCCGAGCTTCGCCGCCCCCACGGTCACGTTCAGCAGCAGCAGGGAGGCACCCAGGGCCAGCAGCGGGCGCAGCGTCCGCTGCCGCCAGGAGCGCCAGCCGAGCCAGGCGGCGACCAGCACCGCGGTGGGGCCGCGCTGGCCGAGCACCACGAAGTAGTCGAGGAAGGCGTGGAGCTCCGGCCACTGCTTGTAGGGGCGGAAGAGCATGACCTGCCAGTCCAGCCGGACGAGGCGGGAGGTGGTCAGCACCGCCACCACGACGGCGACGTAGAACCCCAGCGTGGTGAAGAAGAGAGTCCTGCGGGTGCCGCTCATCTCCGGCGGGGGAGTGAGCGGCCTCGCTGGCTCCTGTTCCAGGCGGGCGAAGATCCGGTCGGTACGCACTCCAAAGAGATTACAGGGGGTGACCGGCGGCACCGCACAAGCCGCCGGCTTCGTAATGCCCATGTGATGTTGAATGCCCTTCGGAAGCCGCCCGAATACCCGCCCCGTATTTACCGGCCGGGGAAGAGTCCGGTCGCTTCCGGCCGCCGCTCCGGGGGCCGCCGAAGGCCGCTTCTCCGTCCCGTTTCCCGGTCGGCGGACGCAGTCAACCGGCCGTTAACCGGAGCTTGGGGAAGCCGCGGAACCCGCCCCCGCGGAGCCGCCCCGGGCGGGCCCGGCGCGGCGGCGCCGGGGAGGTCGGAGTGAGGTCGGCCACGCGGGCGCGCGGAGGACTCGCGTACGCTAACGGGCTACTCGCCCCTCCGCACCGGGCCGGACGCCGTCCCCGCGCTCCGGCATTCCCCTCGGTGACGGCCGGGCGCGAGCGCAACAGGAGGTGCGTACATGTCCGGGACGACCACGGCCGGAGCCACCAGGGCGGCGGACGTCCCCCCGCAGGGACCGCGGCGGACGGACGGGACGGGGCGCACGGCCGCCCCACCGGAGCCCGCGGGACCCGCCAACCGCTGGACGGTGCTCGTCGTCCTCTGCGTCAGCCTGCTGCTCGTGGCCGTCGACGCGACGGTCCTGCACGTCGCCGTCCCCGCGGTCTCCGAGGCGCTGCGGCCCGGCGCCGTCGAGCTGCTGTGGATCGTCGACGCCTACCCGCTGGCCTGCGCCTCCCTGCTCATCCTCTTCGGCACCCTCGGGGACCGGGTGGGGCGGCGCCGGGTGCTGCTGGGCGGATACGCCGTCTTCGGCCTCGCCTCGGCGCTGGCCGCCTACGCGCCCGGGCCGGGGACGCTGATCGCGGCGCGCGCGCTCCAGGGCGTCGGCGGGGCCATGATCATGCCCGCCACCCTGTCGGTCCTGCGGCAGGTCTTCCCGGACCGCCGCGAGCGGGCGGCGGCCATCGGCGCGTGGAGCGCGGTCGCCGCCGTCGGCGCCGCCGTCGGGCCGCTGGTCGGCGGCTTCCTGCTGGAGCACTTCTGGTGGGGATCGGTCTTCCTGGTCAACATCCCGCTGATGCTGCTGTGCATCCCCGTGGGGCGGTGGCTGCTCCCGGAGTCCACCGGGGACCGCGACGGCCCCTGGGACGTGGTGGGCGCCCTCATGGCCGCCGCCGGCCTGTGCACGCTGATCCTCGGCGTCAAACGGGCGGGCGAGGGCGAGGTGGTCCAGGCGGGGACGGTGGTCCCCGCGGTCCTGGGCGTGGCGCTGCTCGCGCTCTTCGTGCGCCGCCAGCGGCGTCGCCGGCACCCCCTGGTGGACTGCGGCAGCCTGGCCCGGCCCGCCTTCGGCACGGCCGTGGCCTGCATCGTGCTGACCGTGCTGGCGCTGGTGGGCCTGGCGCTGATCGCCGCCCAGTACCTCCAGCTCGTCCTGGGCCTCGGGCCCCTCGAGACCGGTCTGCGGCTGCTGCCGCTCAGCCTCGCCGCGATCGCCGCGGGGCTGGCGGGCTCCCGCCTGCTGCGCCTGATGGGGCCGCGCACCATGGTCGCCCTGGGCTTCGTGCTCACCGCCGCGGCCGTGCTGCTGCTGACCGCCGTGGGCGAGCAGGACCGGCCCGCCCTGCTGACCGGCGGGTTCGTCCTGCTCGGCTTCGGCCTGGAGACGACGCTGTTCGGCTCCTACGAGTCGATGCTCAACGAGGCGCCGGCCGACCGGGCCGGCGGAGCCGCCGCGATCGGCGAGACCGCCTACCAGCTCGGCGCGGGGTGCGGCATCGCCGTGCTGGGCACCGTCATGAACGCCGCCTACGCCCCCGGTGTGCGGGCGGCGGAGGGGGTGCCGGAGGGGGCCAGGACGGACGCCGCCGACTCGCTGGGAGAGGCGTACGAGGTCGCCGAGCGGCTGGGCGGCCCGGCCGGGGAGGCGCTGCGCGCCGCGGCGCGGGAGTCCTTCGTCCACGGACTGCACGTGTCGCTGCTGGTCAGCGCCGGGCTGCTGCTGGTCGGCGCCCTGGCCGCGCTGCGGTTGCCGCGGGCGGCGGAACCCCGGGAACCCCGGAAAGCCCAGGAACTCCGGGAGCCGCAGGAGTCCCGGGAGGCCCGGGAGCCGAAGGGCGGGGACGCCTCCGGGGAGAGCGCCGGAGGGCCCCGCGACGGCATCCCCCGGAAGACGCTGCCGGCCTCCGGCGGTTCCGGCGGGACACCCGAACGCCGCGACGACCCCCTCTTGTCCGGCGGTATTACCCAGCCGTAACGTCGGCGCGGACGCGAAGACCGCGCCGCGAGGACCGTCCCGCAAGACCGCCCGCCGGAGGCCCCATGCCCAGCTCCGCCCCGCCGTTCGACCCCGCCGACCCGCTCGGCCTGGACGACCTGCTCGGACCCGAGGACCTGGCGGTGCGCGACACCGTCCGCTCGTGGGCCGCCGACCGGGTGCTGCCGTACGTCGCCGACTGGTACGAGCGGGGCGAGCTGCCCGTCATCCGCGAGCTGGCCCGTGAGCTGGGCTCGATCGGCGCCCTGGGCATGTCCCTGCGGGGCTACGGGTGCGCGGGCGCGTCCGCCGTCCAGTACGGGCTGGCCTGCCTGGAACTGGAGGCCGCCGACTCCGGCATCCGCTCGCTGGTGTCGGTGCAGGGGTCGCTGGCGATGTACGCCATCCACCGGTACGGCTCCGAGGAGCAGAAGCGCGAGTGGCTGCCGCGGATGGCGGCCGGCGAGGCCATCGGCTGCTTCGGCCTGACCGAGCCCGACCACGGCTCCGACCCGGCCGCGATGCGCACGTCCGCCAAGCGCGACGGGAGCGACTGGGTGCTCGACGGCCGCAAGATGTGGATCACCAACGGCTCGGTGGCCTCGGTGGCCGTCGTCTGGGCCCGCACCGACGAGGGCGTGCGCGGCTTCGTGGTGCCCACCGACACCCCGGGCTTCTCCGCTCCCGAGATCCGGCACAAGTGGTCCCTGCGCGCCTCGGTCACCAGCGAGCTGGTCCTGGACGGCGTGCGGCTGCCGGCCGACGCGGTGCTGCCGGGAGTCACCGGGCTGCGCGGGCCGCTGAGCTGCCTGAACCACGCCCGCTACGGCATCGTCTGGGGTGCGATGGGCGCGGCCCGCAGCTGCTTCGAGGCGGCCCTGGAGTACGCGCGCACCCGCGAGCAGTTCGGCAGGCCGATCGGCGGCTTCCAGCTCACCCAGGCCAAGCTCGCGGACATGGCGGTCGAGCTCCACAAGGGCGTGCTGCTCGCCCACCACCTGGGGAGGCGGATGGACGCGGGGAGGCTCCGCCCGGAGCAGGTCAGCTTCGGCAAGCTCAACAACGTGCGCGAGGCGATCGACATCTGCCGCACCGCCCGGACGATCCTCGGCGCCAACGGGATCTCCCTGGAGTACCCGGTGATGCGGCACGCCACGAACCTGGAGTCGGTGCTGACCTACGAGGGCACCGTGGAGATGCACCAGCTCGTGCTGGGCAAGGCGCTCACCGGCCTGGACGCCTTCCGCTGACCGCCCCCGCGGCCGGGGGCGGTCAGCTCTGGTTGAAGAAACCGCCCTCGGTGCGGTGCTCCGTGCCGCTGACGACCTCGTAGTCGGAGGGGGTCAGCAGGAAGACGCGGGTGGCGACGCGGTCGATCGAACCGCGCAGGCCGAAGATCAGGCCCGCGGCGAAGTCGACGACCCGCTTGGCGTCGGCCGGGTCCATGGCCGTGAGGTTCATGATCACCGGGACGCCGTCCCGGAACAGCTCGCCGATGGTCCGGGCGTCCCGGAAGCCGTCCGGGGTGATCGTGGCGATCCGGGTGCCCTGGTCGCGGGCGGTCTCCGCGGTCACCTGCACCCGCGGGTCGGTGGCCCAGGTGTCCTGGAGGTCCTCGGTCTCGGAGCCCTCGGCATACTCGTCGTCGTAGTAGCGCATCTCGCTGTCGTCGACGAGGCCCAGCCAGGCACTCGCCTTGCGCACCGATCCCATGGACGCCTCCTCTCACAAGCACGGTCCACCGTGTCTGGCAGTGCCTCCGCCGCGGGGCCCGCATCCCTATGGTCGTCCATGATGCTGACAACGCGCCAAACAGTTACCCATTCCACGCGGGATTCGTGACGGTACTGGTGCACAAGGCGCGGGGGAGCGTGGCGCCGGAGCGCGGGACGCGGCCGCACGCGGGGGGTGACGCGGGGCGGGGCCGGCCGTCCCGCCGGACCGTTGGTCACCGAGGGCATACGGGTGAAGTGCCCGGTATCGTGGCGGCCACTCATGGATCAAGGACAGCGGGGGGAACCTTGTTCGGCATCATCAGGCCGTGCCGGCACCGCCTGGACGAGGGGCAGCGGGCCGCGTGGACGGCCCATCTGTGCGGCCTGTGCCTGGCGTTGCGCGGCGACCACGGCCAGTTCGCCCGGGTCGTCACCAACTACGACGGGCTGGTGGTCTCGGTGCTGACCGAGGCTCAGGTCCCGCGCCCGGCCGGCGGCCGCGGCGCGCTGCGGCGCACCGCGGGTCCGTGCCCGCTGCGGGGGATGCGCACGGCCTCCGTGGCCCGGGGGGAGGGGGCCCGGCTGGCGGCGGCGGTCTCCCTGGTGCTGGCCTCGGCGAAGGTGCGCGACCACGTCGCCGACGGCGACGGCCTGCTGGCGCGGCGTCCGGTGGCCGCGGCGGCGCGCCGGGTGGCGGCCGGCTGGGACCGGGCGGGCGCCCGCACCGGCTCCGAACTCGGCTTCGACACCTCGGTGCTGACGGAGGCCGTCGAGCGGCAGCCGCTGGTGGAGGCCGCCGTGGGGCCGGGCACTCCGCTGCCGGCGGTCACCGGGCCCACCGAGACCGCGACGGCCGCCGCCTTCGCCCACACCGCCGTCCTGGCCGGCCGGCCGGGCAACGCGGCGCCGCTCGCCGAGGCCGGCCGGCTCTTCGGCCGGCTGGCGCACCTGCTGGACGCGGTGGAGGACCTGGCCGCCGACGAGGAGGCCGGCGCGTGGAACCCGATAGCCGTCACCGGCACGCCCCTGCCGGAGGTGCGGAGGCTGTGCGACGACGCGGTGCACGGCGTACGACTGGCGCTGCGGGACGTGGAGTTCGCCGACGAGGAGGGCGCGGCCCTGGTGCGCGCGCTGCTCGGCCGCGAGCTGCGGCACGCGGTGGACAGGGCGTTCGCCGCCGGGAGCGCCGGCCCGTCCCGCACGGGAGCACCCCGCCCCGGAGCCCCGTATCCCGGAGCCCCGTATCCGGGAGGGCCGTATCCGGGAGCCCCGTATCCGGGAGGGCCGTTCCCTCCGCAGCCCGGAGGACCGCGGCGGCGGCGGGGGCCGGTGGCCGGATGTGCCGTGTGGTCGGCGCTGTTCTGCACCGGCCAGATTTGCTGTCGCGCGGAGTACGACGATCCCTGGGAGGAACGCAAGCGCGAGGGGTGGTGCCACTCCTGCGACTGCTCGGGGTGCGGTGACTGCGGCAGTTGCTGCGACTGCTGCAACTGCTGCAGCCAGGAAGGCGGTTGTGATTGTTGCGACTGCGACTGCGGATGCAGTTGACATGGACAGTGCGTAGCTGATGTCCGATATATGGGGCGGCCGGTGCGCTGAGCGCAGCATTTTGCCGGCCGACCCCTTGCGCGGGGTGAACGGACGTGTGAATACTCCCCCACAGTGCTTGTCGGGAACGCGTCAACAGCGGGTTCCCGGTGGCGCCGCGCGTGCCCGTGCCCCACCACACGGGTGTCCCCCCGTTTCCTTCACAGGAGGAAGAAACCAGTGAGGATCAAGCGCACCTCCCCCCACGCCGCTCCGGCCAGACGCGGTCGCGTCCGTCTCCTCGCCGCGGCCTCCGGTGTCGTGGCCGTCGCCGCCCTGACCGTCCCCTCCTCGGCGAACGCCGAGCCCGCCCCCTCGCCGGCGACCCAGGTCGCCATGGCGAGCAAGGCGATGAAGACCGCCGACGTCGCCGGCACCGCCTGGTACACCGACAAGGAGACCAACACCCTGGTCGTCACGGTGGACAGCACCGTCAGCGAGGCCGAGATAGCCAAGATCAAGAGGACCGCCGGGGCCGGCGCGGACGCGATCCGCGTCGAGCGCACCCCCGGCACGTTCAACAAGCTGATCTCCGGCGGCGACGCGATCTACAGCGGCGGCGGGCGCTGCTCCCTGGGCTTCAACGTCCGCAGCAGCAGCGGCCAGGACTACTTCCTGACCGCCGGCCACTGCACCGAGGGGTCCTCCACCTGGACCAGCGGCTCCACCACCCTCGGCACGACGGCCGGAACCAGCTTCCCGGGCAACGACTACGGCATCGTCCGCTACACCAGCTCGGTCAGCCGCCCCGGCCAGGTCGGCAGCCAGGACATCACCCGCGCCGCCAACCCGTCCGTCGGCCAGACCGTCTACCGCCGCGGCAGCACCACCGGCACCCACAGCGGCCGTGTCACCGGCCTGAACGCCACCGTCAACTACGGCGGCGGCGACATCGTCTCCGGCCTGATCCAGACCAACGTCTGCGCCGAGCCCGGCGACAGCGGCGGCCCGCTGTACTACGGCACCACCGCCTACGGTCTGACCTCCGGCGGCTCCGGCAACTGCCGCACCGGCGGCACGACCTTCTTCCAGCCGGTCGTCGAGGCGCTGAACGCGTACGGCGTGAGCGTCTACTGATCCTCGCCGGCGGCCCCGCCCCGGGCCCGAGGACCACGCAGCACGAGAACCCCCGTCCGGCAACCGCCGGGCGGGGGTTCCCGCGTCCGCGGCCACGGGCGCGGCGCCGGGGCGCCGGCTCGACATGCCGGAAGAGGAGAGTCCGGGGATGATGGCCAGCACCGGACCGGTCGCCCCGGGTGTGCGATCAGTGACTGTGAGTGTGCACGCCCGCCGGGCGAGGAAGGATGACCGAGCCGGACATTCCTCCGGGGCCGCCCCGGTTCGGGTGGCCCCACCCCCCACGGGAGGCACACAGTTGAAGCACCAACGGACATTCGCACGGCGCGCGGCCGTCGCGGGCGCGGGCGCGGCGGCGTTCCTGTGCGGCACCCTCGTCCCGGCGAGCGCGGACCCGGCCCCCTCGGCGGGCGCCGCGCCGGCCCCCCTCACGGCCGCCGCCGCCACCGAGCTGGCCTCGTCCCTCGCGGGCGACCTCAAGGACGACATGGCGGGCGCCTACTACGAGGCCGGCGCGCGGAAACTGGTGGTCAACGTCCTCGGCGAACCGGCGGCGGACAGGGCGCGGAAGGCCGGAGCCGAGCCCCGGGTCGTCCGGCACTCCCTCGCCCAGCTCGAGACCGTGCGGAAGGACCTCACGGCCAAGGCCGTCCCCGGCACCGCGCGCGCCGTCGACCACCGGCTCAACAAAGTCGTCGTCACCGCGGACGCCACGGTGGAGGGGGAGGCCCTGAGAGAGCTGGAGAGGCAGGTCGCCGCGCAGGGGGACAAGGCGGTCCTCAGGCGCGCCCGGGGCGAGTTCGCCCCCTTCGCCGAGGGCGGCGAGGCCATCTGGCGCGGTGACCGGGCACGCTGCACGCTCGGCTTCAACGTCGTCCGGAACGGCCTGCCGTACTTCCTGACCGCCGGCCACTGCGGCCGGCTCCTCGACACCTGGTCCACGACCCGCGGCGGAAGGACCGTCGGCGTCACCGTCGCCAGCAGCTTCCCCGGCGACGACCACTCCCTGGTGCGCTACACCGCCCGGGTCGAGCACCCCAGCCGGGTGAACCTCCACAACGGCGCCAGCCAGGCCATCACCCGGGCGGCCGACCCGATCGTCGGCCAGCGGGTGTGGCGCAGCGGCAGCACCACGGGGCTGCGCAGCGGGGAGGTCGTGGCGACGGACGTCTCCGTCACCTATCCCCAGGGCACGGTCGACAACATGATCCAGACCACCGTCTGCGCCGAACCCGGCGACAGCGGCGGCCCGCTGTTCTCCGGCGAGACCGCCCACGGCCTCACCTCCGGCGGCGCCGGCGACTGCCGCACCGGAGGCGTCACCTTCCACCAGCCGGTGACCGAGGCGTTGCGGGACCACGGCGCCCGGCTCGGCTGACGCCCGGCGCCGCGCGGTCCCCCGGACGGCCCCTCCGGGGGACCGCCGCCGTCCCCGGGCGAGGGCCCGGGGACGGCGCGCCGCGGCGGACGCCTAGCGGGACTCGGCCGCGACCAGCTCCGCGATCTGGACGGCGTTGAGGGCCGCGCCCTTGCGGAGGTTGTCGCTGCTGCAGAACAGGGACAGGCCGTGCTCCACGGTCTCGTCCGCGCGGATCCGGCCCACGTAGGTCGGGTCCTGGCCCGCCGCCTGCTGCGGGGTCGGGACCTCGGAGAGGGCCACGCCCGGCGCGCCCTCCAGCAGCTCCAGGGCGCGCTGCGGGGTGAGGGGACGCTCGAAGCGGGCGTTGATCTGGAGCGAGTGGCCGGTGAAGACCGGCACCCGCACGCAGGTGCCCGAGACCTTCAGCTCCGGGATGCCCAGGATCTTGCGGCTCTCGTTGCGGAGCTTCTGCTCCTCGTCGGTCTCGCCCCGGCCGTCGTCCACGATGGAGCCGGCCATCGGCAGCACGTTGAAGGCGATCGGGCGCACGTACTTGTCCGGCTCGGGGAACTCCACGGCGGAGCCGTCGGAGGCCAGGCGGGTGGCGTCGCCCTCGACCGCCTTGCGGACCTGCTCGTCCAGCTCGGCGACGCCGGCCAGGCCGCTGCCGGAGACGGCCTGGTAGGTGGAGACCACCAGGGCCGTCAGCCCCGCCTCGGCGTGGAGCGGACGCAGCACCGGCATCGCGGCCATGGTGGTGCAGTTCGGGTTGGCGATGATGCCCTTGGGCCGCTCGGCGGCGGCCTGCGGGTTCACCTCGGAGACCACCAGCGGGACCTCGGGGTCCATCCGCCAGGCCGAGGAGTTGTCGATGACGACCGCCCCGGCGGCGGCCACCTTCGGGGCCAGCTCGCGGGAGGTCGCGCCGCCCGCGGAGAACAGCACGATGTCCAGCCCCGCGTAGTCGGCCGTCGCGGCGTCCTCGACGGTGACCTCGCCGTCCTTCCAGGGCAGCGTCCGTCCCGCCGAGCGGGCCGAGGCGAACAGCCGCAGCTGCTCCACCGGGAAGTTGCGCTCGGCCAGGATCCGGCGCATCACACCGCCGACCTGACCGGTGGCTCCGACGATCCCGATTCTCATGGGGCTCCTTCTCATCGTGGGTGTCCCGCCCGTCAGCCTCCTACCCTGCCCTGCCCGAACCGGAGGTGCCAATTCCTTTGTGCTACGTCACATTCCGCGCGGTCGGCCGCGCACGCGCCGGTGGCGGCCGCCGCGGGCGACCGCCACCTTTCCGCCGGAATCCGTCCGGCGTCCGAAGGACCGCGTCAGTGCGGGCAGTTGCCGCGGAACTCCTCGATGGCCAGGCTCGGCCGCGGCAGCGGGCACAGGAACTGCTCGTAGCGGGTGTCGTCGTCCACGAAGCGCTTCAGCCAGGAGATGCTGTACTTCGCGATCTCGGTGTTGGAGGTGTTCGGCGCGAAGTGCGTCGCGTTGTTCAGCTCCATGTACGCCCGGTCCGTGGAGGTGGGCAGGCTCTCGTAGAACGGCTCGGCGTGGGAGCTCACCGGGGCGATGGTGTCGCCGTCGGCGCCGACGACGAACGTCGGCACGGTGATCTCGCGCCAGGTCTTGTCCGTGTTCCACGGGGTGAGCGGGATCGCCGCCTTCAGCGAGGGCCGGTCCTTGGCGGCCTCCAGGCTGCCGCCGCCGCCCATGGAGTGGCCCATGACCGCCAGCCGGCCGCTGTCGATCCTGCTGCGGACCGAGCTGCGCTGGGTGAGGTAGTCCAGCGCGGCCAGGAGCTGGTCGCCCCGGCTGGCCGGCTGGTCGAGGCGGGTGTTGGTGTCGATGGTGAAGACCACGAAGCCCTGCGAGGCCAGGCGCGGGCCGAGCCAGGCCATGCTGGACTGGTCGGCGGTGAAGCCGGGGGAGACCGCCACGGCGCCGAAGGTGCCGTCGGCGGTGGTGGTCGGGTAGTAGATCGTCCCGCCTCCGAAGCCGGTCACCGCCAGGGAGGAGACTCTGGTCTCCGAGACCGCGTAGGGACCGCGGAGGGCCTCGATGCTCCGCTCCGTGGGGTCCGGCCCGCGCTCGTAGGGGTTGTCCGCCGCGGCCTGGGCGGTGCTGCCGGCGGCCTGGGCGGTGGGCAGGGCGGCGCCCGCGCCGCCGAGGACCAGGGTCAGGGCCACGCCCAGTTTCGCCAGGCGGTGCCGGGAGGTGCGCCCGGGCCGTCCCGCGGCCGGTGCGGCGTCGTGCTGCTGCGGCTCCATGAGGGTTTTCTCCCTATGGGTAGGGGGGGTTGCCTTGGGGGGTGGAACAGGCGTCATCGTGATGCCGGAGGGAGCCGCTCCGCATCGGTGAAATCACCGGCCTCCCGTCCGTCCCCGCCGGGGAGGAGGGAACGGGCCGGAGGCCGCACCGCCGGAACCGTTGACGTACCGGTCGGTATGCCCTGAGGATGAGCAAGCGCTTAGTCGTGGCCCGCGAAGGAGAACCCGTGCCCCCTGCGAACGCCCCCGTGACCGATCCGGAGGAGCTGCGCCGCCGTACCCGGGCGCTGCTCGCCGCGCACGACCCGGCCGCCACCGGCCGGCTCGACTTCCTGCGCGCCCGCTACGACGCGGGACTCGCCTGGGTGCACTTCCCCCACGGCCTCGGCGGCCTGGACGCGCCCCGCTCCCTCCAGGCAGTCGTCGACGCCGAGCTGGCCGCCGCCGGCGCCCCCGACAACGACCCAGGGCGCAACGGCATCGGCCTGGGCATGGCCGCGCCCACGATCCTGCGGTACGGCACCGAGGAGCAGAAGAAGCGCTTCCTGCGCCCCCTGTGGACCGGCGAGGAGGTGTGGTGCCAGCTCTTCAGCGAGCCCGGCGCCGGCTCCGACCTGGCCGCGCTCGCCACCCGCGCGGTGCGCGACGGCGACACCTGGGTGGTCGACGGGCAGAAGGTGTGGACCTCCAGCGCCCACAACGCCCGCTGGGCCATCCTGATCGCCCGCACCGACCCGGACGTCCCCAAGCACCGCGGCATCACGTACTTCGTCTGCGACATGACCGACCCCGGCGTCGAGGTCCGCCCGCTGCGCCAGATCACCGGCGAGGCGGAGTTCAACGAGGTCTTCCTCACCGGCGTCCGCATCCCCGACGCCCACCGCCTCGGCGGGGTGGGGGAGGGCTGGAAGGTCGCCCAGACCACCCTCAACAACGAGCGCGTCGCCATCGGCGGCCAGCGGATGCCGCGCGAGAGCGGCATGGTCGGCAAGGTCGCCGCCACCTGGCGCGAACGCCCCGAACTGCGCACCCACGGCCTCCACCAGCGGCTGCTGTCCGGCTGGGTGGGCGCCGAGGTCGCCCGGCTCACCGGCGAGCGGCTGCGCCAGCAGCTCGCCGCCGGCCACCCCGGTCCCGAGGGCGCCGGGATGAAGCTCGCCTTCGCCCGGCTGGCGCAGGAACTCAGCGGACTGGAGGTCGAGCTGCTCGGCGAGGAGGGCCTGGCCTACGACGACTGGACCATGCGCCGCCCGGAGACCGTGGACTTCACCGGCCGCGAGGCCGGCTACCGCTACCTGCGGGCCAAGGGCAACTCCATCGAGGGCGGCACCTCGGAGGTCCTGCGCAACATCATCGCCGAACGGGTGCTGGGCCTGCCCGCCGAACCCCGCACCGACAAGGACGTGCCCTGGAAGGAGCTCGCCCGATGACCGACCTTCTCTACTCGGAGATCGAGGAGGAGCTGCGCTCCAGCGTCCGCGCGCTGCTGGCCGACCGCTGCCCGCACCAGGGCGTCCTGGCCCGCTGCGAGACCCCCGAGCCGTACGACCGGAAGCTGTGGCAGGCCCTCGCCCGGGACGTGGGCGCCGCCTCCCTGGCCGTGCCCGAGGAGGCCGGCGGAGCCGGGGCCTCGGTGCGCGAGGTCGCGGTGGTGCTGGAGGAACTGGGCCGGGCCGCCGCGCCCACCCCGTACCTCGGCAGCACCGTCCTGGCCGGCACCGCCCTGCTCGCCCCGGAGCCCGGCGACGGAGCGGCGGAGCTGCTCGCCGCCCTCGCCTCCGGCGAGCGCACCGCCACCCTGGCGGTGCCCCTGTCCACCGCCCCGGGCGCGCCCTTCCCCGCCGCCGTACGGGCCGACGGCGCGGGCGCCCTGACCGGCACGGTCACCTCCGTGGCGGACACGGGGACCGCCGACGTCCTCCTCGTCCCCGCCGTGGCCGGGGACGGGCCGGGGCTGTACGCCGTCGACACGGACGCCGCGGCCCTGACCGTCACCCCGCGCACCTCCCTGGACCTCACCCGGCCGCTGGCCGACGTCACCCTCGCCGGCGCCGCCGCCCGGCGGCTGGCCGGACCCGGCGACGCCCCGGCGGCGCTGGAGCGCGCACTGCTCACCGGTGCCGGACTGCTCGCCTCCGAACAGCTCGGGATCGCCGAGTGGTGCCTGACCACCACGGTGGCGTACCTCGGGGACAGGCGGCAGTTCGGCCGCCCGCTCGGCTCCTTCCAGGCGCTCAAGCACCGCCTCGCCGACCTGTGGCTGGACGTGGCGGGCGCGCGGGCCGCGGCCCGGTACGCCGCCGCCACCCTCGCCGCCGGGGACCCGGACGCCCCTGTGGCCGTCGCGGTGGCCGCCTCCCACTGCGGGGAACTGGCGGTGCGGGCGGCCGAGGAGTGCGTCCAGCTCCACGGCGGCATCGGGATGACCTGGGAGCACCCGGCGCACCTGTACCTCAAGCGGGCCAAGGCCGACCAGATCGCGCTGGGCACCCCGGACCGCCACCGCGCCGCGCTCGCCGGCCTGGTGGACCTGCCGGCGCCGGCGGCCTGAGCCCGGCCCGGGACGCCCCGGGAGACGGGCCGCGGACGGCCGGGAGCGGAGCACACCGCTCCCGGCCGTCCCCGTACGCCCCGCGTCCCGCGGGGGCGCGGGGCATGTGGACGGCTTGCCCGCATGGTGAGACGGCCTCTCCGCGGCGGCCGGCCCGTGCGAGAATCCCGCCATGCAGCACCGGCTCATTATCGGCGCCGGCGTGCCGGCACCGAGGTGACCCGGGGGTGATCCCCCCGGGCGGCTCACCGCCCGCACGCAGACCTCTCGCGTTCCGCGAGGGGTCTTTTTGTTTTCGCGATCGACGGACCCGACCCCAGCGGCCCCACCGGGCCCGGCAGACCTGGACAAGGAAGCACCCGCCATGGCACACGACGCCTCCCCCGCCCCCGCCCCGCGCGCCCGGTACGGACCCGGCGGGAACGGCACCCCCGTACCGCCCCGGGGAGGGCCCGGCCCGGCCGGCGACGGCACGGCGTGCGCGCTCACCGTGACGCTCCGGGACAGCCGCGGAGCGCTGGGCCGGATCGCCGCCGCGCTGAGCGGCATGCCGGTGCTGGCACTGTCGTACGCGGTGACGGACGCCGCCCGGGCCACCGCCGAGGTCCGGGTGCCGCAGGGCCACGCCGCCCGTGCCCGCGGCCTGCTGGACCGCATGGTGGAGGCGCTGTCGGTCACCGAGCCGAGGCCCGTCCCCCTCCCGGTGGCGGGGACCCCCCGGAGCACCGCCCGGCCGGGGCCGGCCGGGCGGGCGTAGGCACGGCGTCGCGGCCGTGGCGGCCCCCTCCGCCGGGGCCCGCCGCGGCGCGGCCCTACCGGCGGATGAGGCCGAGCCCGGTGGCGGCGGCGACGGCGGCGGTGCGGGAGTCGACGCCGAGCTTGGCGTAGACGCGGGCCAGGTGGGACTTGACGGTCCCCTCGGTGAGGTGGAGCCGGGCGCCCACGGCCCGGTTGGACAGGCCCTCCGCGACCAGGGCCAGGACCTCGGTCTCGCGGCGGGTCAGGGCGGCGCCGGGGGTGCGCAGCCGGCTCACCAGCCGGTCCGCGACGGCCGGGGCCAGCGCGGTACGGCCCGCCGCGGCGGTGCGCACGGCGGCGGCCAGGTCCTCCGGCGGGGCGTCCTTGAGGAGGTAGCCGGTGGCGCCGGCCTCGATGGCGGGCAGGATGTCGGCGTCGGTGTCGTAGGTGGTGACGATCACCACGCGGGGGGCTCCGGGACGGGCGGTGATCGCGGCGGTGGCCTCGGCGCCGTTCATCCCCCCGCCGAACCGGAGGTCCATGAGGACGACGTCGATGCCGCCCGCGGCGGCGCGGGCGACGGCGTCCTCGGCGGTGGCGGCCTCGGCCGCCACCTCGATGCCGGGTTCGGTCTCCAGCACGGCGCGGAGCCCGGCCCGCACCACGGGGTGGTCGTCGGCCAGGAGCAGGCGGACGGCGGCGCCGGTCACGGGCGGGTCCCGGGCCCGGGGCCGGAGGGCCGGCCGAGGGGCAGCCGGGCGGTCAGGGCGGTGCCGCGTCCGGGGGCGGAGTCGACGGTGAGGGTCCCGCCGAGGGCGCCGGCGCGGGCGCGCATGGCGGCGAGCCCGAATCCGCCGGCCTCCGCGCCGGGGGCGGGCACGGGCAGGCGGCCGGGAGCGAAGCCGCGTCCGTCGTCGGTGATCTCCACGGCGACGTGGTCGCCCCGGTAGCCGAGGGCGACCTCGGCGGTGGCGGCCCCGGAGTGGCGGACGGTGTTGGCGAGGGCGGACTGGGCGATGCGCAGCAGCGCCACCTCGTGCGCGGTCGGCAGCGGTACGGGCTCGCCGGTGAGGCGGAACCGCGTGGCGATCCGGTGGCGGGCGCCGGTGGTGGCGCACAGGCGCTCCAGGGCGCCGGCCAGGGTGGCGCCCTCCAGAGCGGGAGGGGCGAGGGCGGCGACGAGACGACGGGCCTCGGCGAGGTTGTCGGCGGCGGCCCGGCGGGCCTGGCCGATGTGGCGGGCCGCGTCCTGCGGAGCACCGGGCAGGGCCCGCTCGGCGGCGCGCAGCAGCAGCTGGATGCTGGACAGGCCCTGGGCGAGGGTGTCGTGGATCTCGCGCGCCAGGCGTTCGCGCTCGGCCAGCACACCGGCGGTGTGCTGGGCGGCGGCCAGATCGGCGCGGGTGGCGGTGAGCTCCTCGATCAGGCGCCTGCGCCGCTCGCTCTCCCGGTACAGGGCCTGGTACCCCCGGACCACCGCCACCGCCACGGCGGCGCCGAGGGCCGGCCCGATCGCCGTCGCCGCGTCGAAGGAGCCCCGGTGGGCGGCGAAGCCCCCGACGGCCGCCGCCGCGGTGGCCGCCACGGCGGCGAGGCCGGTGCGGCGCGGCAGCAGGTGGAGCTGGAGGAAGTACAGCGGGAACGCCACCCACACCCCGTCGGCGGACAGGGCCAGCAGCGCCAGCCAGGCGGCGCCCACGGCGGCGAGCCACAGCGCGGCGGCCCGCCGCGAGCGCTCCACCCGGGGCAGCGCGGGGCCGGCCGCGTACGCCAGGCCGCACACCGCGGCCGCGGCGACGGCCCCTCCGGCGTGGGGACCGCCGCCGGCCGCGGCCCGGCCGGCGGCCAGGGCGAGCAGTCCGGCGACCAGCAGGTGGAGGCACCAGGCCAGGGCCCGGGTGGTGGGGACGGGGGCGATGGCGTTCACAGTCCTTTCATCCTAAGGAGAAGGCCCGTGGCGAGGCCTCTGTCGAAAGTTGGAAACCGCGTGCGGCCTTTCGAAGCGCCGTTTTCCGTCCTGGGCGGGATGCCCGCGCGGAGGGCCGGCGGCGACGGTGGGGACGTACCGCTTCCATCCCCCGAAAGGACGGGCCGCACCGTGTTCGTCGCCTGGAGAGACCTGAGATCCGCCAAGGGACGCTTCGCCCTGATGGGCGCCGTCGTCGTGCTGATCACCCTGCTGGTCGGGCTGCTGTCCGGGCTGACCGCCGGCCTGGGCCGGCAGAACACCTCCGCGATCACGTCCCTGCCCGCCGGCCTGATCGCCTTCGACGCGCCCGCCGGCGGGGAGGACCTGTCCTACTCCGACTCCGCCGTCACCGGGGAGCAGTGGCGGCGGTGGGCCGGGACGCCCGGCGTGCGCAGCGCCGAACCGCTGGGCATCGCCGCCGCGAAGGCCACCGCCGGGGACAGGAGCGCCGGGGTGTCCGTCTTCGGCGTCCGGCCCGGTTCCGCGCTCGCCCCCGAAGGCGACAGGATCGGCGGACGCGCGGCGGTCCTGTCGGAGCCCGCCGCCGCCGGCCTCGGCGTGGCGGCGGGCGACACCCTCACCCTCGCCGGGCAGCGGCTGACCGTCGCCGCGGTGAGCGGCGACGCCTCCTTCAGCCACACCCCGGTCGTCTGGACCGGTCTCGACGTCTGGCGGAGGGCCGCGCCCCCCGCGGACGGGCCCGACGGGCCGGCCGCCACCGTCATCGCCCTGGACGCCGCCCCCGGAACCGACGTCGAGGCCGCCGACCGGGCGGCGGGCACGAGGACGGTCCCGAAGGAGGAGTCGCTGGCCGCGATCGGCTCCTACGCCTCCGAGAACGGTTCCCTGCGGCTGATGCGCGGCTTCCTGTTCGCCATCTCCGCCCTGGTCGTCGGCGCCTTCTTCGCCGTGTGGACCGTCCAGCGCAGCGGCGACGTCGCCGTCCTCAAGGCCCTGGGCGCCTCCACCGCCGGCCTGCTGGGGGACGCGCTCGGCCAGGCCGCCGTCCTGCTGACGGGCGGCACCCTGGCCGGCGCCGGCCTCGCCGCCGTCCTCGGGGCCCTCGTCGCGGGCCCGGACGTGCCGTTCCTCCTCACCCCCGCCACCGTCCTCGCCCCGGCCGCCGTGACGGTCGCGCTCGGTGTGCTCGGGGCCGCCCTGGCCGTCCGCCGCATCACGTCCGTCGACCCGCTGACCGCCCTGGGGAGCGTCCGATGAGCCTGCGCCTGACCGGCATCACCCTCACCTACCCCGACGGCGACGCCCGCCTGACCGCTCTGGACCGCGTCAGCCTGGAGGTCCCCGGGGGGAGCCTGACCGCCGTCGTCGGCCCCTCCGGTTCCGGCAAGTCCAGCCTCCTGGCCGTCGCCGCCGGCCTCGTCGCCCCCGACGCCGGCACCGTCACCGTCGACGGCGCCGACACCACCGGCATGACCCGCGGCGAACTCGCCCGTCTGCGCCGCCGGAAGATCGGCATCGTCTTCCAGCAGCCCAGCCTGCTGCCCTCGCTCACCGCCGCCGAACAGCTCCAGGCGATGGCGTGGATCGACGGCCGCTCACCGGCCGGGGCCCGCGGCCGGGCCATGGAACTGCTGGACGCCGTCGGCCTCGCCGCGCAGGCCGGGCGGCGGCCCCACCAGCTCTCCGGCGGCCAGCGGCAGCGGGTCGGCCTCGCCCGCGCCCTGATGAACGACCCGGCCGTGCTCCTGGTCGACGAGCCCACCAGCGCCCTCGACCGCGAACGCGGCGCCGCCGTCGTCGACCTGATCGGCCGGCTCACCCGCCGGCGGGGCACCGCGACCGTCCTGGTCACCCACGACCGCGCCCACCTCGCCGCGGCCGACCGGGTCGCCGAGGTCCGCGACGGGCGTCTGCGCCTCCTCACGGCGGCCCGCCGGCCGTAGGGCCGCCCGGCGTACCCGCGGGCCGGGGTCCTCCTCCAGCCCGGCCGGCGGCGCCGGGACGCCGCGGAATCCGTCGAGCCGCCTGTCGCCGGGCCGCGCCGCCGTCGTCCCGGGACGGGGGAGGGCGACGGCGGCGCGGCCCGGATGCCCGTCAGGCGCGGTGGCGGCCGTCCGCGGCGCGGCGGCGGGCGGTCGCCACCGCCACGGCTCCGCCCAGGAGGACGGCCGCGGCGGCGCCCAGGCCGACGGCGGGGGTGGCGCCGTCGCCGCCGGTGCTGGCGAGGACGGCCTCCTCCGCGGCGCGGCCGTTCGGCCCGGGGCCGTCCGCGGGGGCGGCGGGCGCGGCGGAGGAGTCCCGCCCGCTCCGCTCCGCCTCCGGCTCGCCGGAGGCCGTCCGCCCGGACCCGGTGGCGGCATCCTCCCCGGCGGTCCTCCCGCCGTGGTCGCCGTGGCCGTCACCATGCCCGTCGCCGTGGCCGTCGTGCCCGTCGTGCCCGCCCGCGGGCTCCCCGGCGTCCCCGGCGGGCCGCTCGCCGGCCGGGGCGGCGGGGGCCGCACCGCCGCTGCCGCCGAAGGCGACGTCGGAGCAGGAGTAGAACGCCTCGGGGCTGTCCGAGCGCTGCCAGACGACGTAGACCAGGTGGCGGCCGGACCGCTCGGGCACCGTGCCGGAGAAGACGTAGGAGCCGTTCTCCAGCCGGGGGTCGGTGACCTTCGCGAACGGCTCCGGCTCCAGGTCCGACCACGTCAGCGGCTCGGTCGGGTCGTAGCCCTCCCTGGTGATGTAGAGCTCGAAGGTGCCCCTGTGCGGAGCGGTGGCCCGGTAGCGGAAGGTGCGCTCGCCGGCGGTCACGGGGGTGGCGGGCCAGTCGGCGCGCGGCAGGTCCAGGCCCCGGTACTTGTCGCGGCCCGCGCTGCACAGCTTCCCGTCGGGAACGATCTGCCGGTGGCGCCCGGCGGCGTCGGCGATGTTCACCTCGTGCCAGTCGTACAGCGGCTGGGTGCCGCCGGCGGCGACGAGCGCCCGGCACGCCGCCGAGTCCGGGCTCTCGGGCCCCTCCGCGTGGCAGGCGGCGATCCGGCTGACGGGGTCGGACAGGGAGCCGTGGGCGGCGGTGGGCGAGGCGGTCGCCACGGTCAGGGCGAGGGCCGCGACGCCCGTGGCGGCGAGGGCGGCGGCGGTCCTGCGGCGGGTGGTCATCGTGGGTTCTCCTCCGGCTGCGGGGCGGACGTCGGGGGGTGCGAGGGACCGGGGGACGCCCCGCGAACAGGCCCCGGACGCCCGCACGTTAGCCACGCCGGCCAGGCGATCCGGTGCTCTCCGGCTCCCTCCGGCGATCTTTATGGAGGGCTTAAGGGGCGGCTCACGGCCGGTTAAGAACGCCGGAGGGGAGACGTCTGTCACAGGCCGGTGCGATGATCCCCGTCATGAGGATCCCCGGGAAAGGCAGGCGGCACAGAGAGGTCGTCGACGTCCACCTCCTCCTGCGGCGCGGCGACGAGGTGCTGCTCGCGCGCCGGGCCAACACCGGTTACGCCGACGGGCTGCTGAACGCGCCGTCCGGGCACGCCGAGGACGGCGAGGACGTGCGGGAGGCGATGCTGCGGGAGACGCGGGAGGAGATCGGCCTGCGGCTGGAGCCGGAGGAGCTGAGGGTCGCCATGGTGGTGCAGCACCGCTCCCCGCGGGGCGAGCCGCGGATGGGGTGGTTCTTCGAGGCGTGGCTGGGGGAGGGGCGCGAACCGGTCAACGCCGAGCCGGACAAGTGCTCGGAACTGGGCTGGTTCCCGCTGGACGGGCTGCCCGACGACATGGTCGCGTACTGCCGCGCCGGGCTGGACGCCTACCGGGCCGGCGCGCGCTTCGCGCTGCACTGGCACCGGCCCGGGGACTCCATCGCCCACGATCCGGCCGCGCCCGGCCGCCTGGTGGTGCTGCCGGTGTCCTGACCGGCGCCGGCCTCCTCCCCGGAGTTCAGGACTCCGGGGAGGAGGCCGGCGGGAGGCGCCGGGCGGATCAGCCGAACTGGACCGAGCGCTTGGCCAGTCCGGCCCAGAAGCCGTCGATGACGGTGCGCTGGGCGCCCAGGTCGTCCTCACCCGCGCCCAGGGCGACGAACAGCGGTGCGAAGTGGTCGCTGCGGGGGTGGGCGATCCGGCTGGCGGGGGCCCGGTTCTCGAAGTCCAGCAGGGCGTCGAGGTCCGCCCGGGCCAGGGCCTCGCCGCCCCACGCGTCGAACTCCCTGGACCAGCCCGGGGCCTGGTCCGGCCCCGTGCCCCAGGTCAGGCCGCGCAGGTTGTGGGTGAAGAAGCCGCTGCCGACGATGAGCACGCCCTCGTCGCGCAGCGGGGCCAGCCTGCGGCCCAGCCTCAGCAGCTCCCCGGGGTCGAGGGTGGGCATCGAGAGCTGGAGCACGGGGACGTCGGCGTCCGGGTACATCTCGGCCAGCGGCACGTAGGCGCCGTGGTCCAGTCCCCGGTCGGGGGCGTCGTACACCGGGGTGCCGGGGCCGGCGAGGAGCGCCCGCACCTTCGCGGCCAGCGCGGGGGCGCCGGGGGCCGGGTAGGAGACCCGGTAGTAGTGCTCGGGGAAGCCGTGGAAGTCGTAGACCAGCGGGACGGTCCGGGTGGCGCCCAGCGTCACGGGGGCCGACTCCCAGTGGGCGGAGACGATCAGCACGGCCTCCGGCCGCGGCAGCCCGTCGGACCAGGCGGCGAGCTGCGCGGTCCACAGCTCGTCGTCGGCCAGCGGCGGGGCGCCGTGGCTGATGTACAGCACGGGCATGCGGTCCCCCGGGGTGCGGGGGGACGGCCGGACGGGCGGCCGGACGGACGGGGTCATGGCGGTTCTTCCGTTTCGTTCTCGGTTCCGGTGGGGACTGCCGCTCCACCGCCTCCGCGCGGGAGCGTCAGGAGCGGAGCAGCAGGGTGACGCCCGCCACCACGGCGCCCAGCGCCACGGCGGCGACGCCGTGGCGGAGCCGGTGGGCGCGGAGGACGGGCAGGGCGCGGTCCACGGCCCAGCGGCCGGGGCCGGAGAGGGTGAGCGCGGCGGCGGCCGCGACGAGGAGGAGTTCGTACTCCACGCCCTGGGGGGAGAAGAACCCGCCGCCCCACTTCACCGCCACCGCGTTGATCATGGTGCCCAGCACCGCCGCCCCGGCGAGCGGGGTGAGCAGGCCGAGGACGAGTGCCAGGCCGCCCAGGGTCTCGGTGAGCGCGGCGACCACGGCGAACGCCTCCGGGGCCGGGTAGCCGAGCGAGGCGAAGAACATCCCGGTGCCCTCGATGCCGCCGCCGGAGAACCAGCCGAAGAGCTTCTGGGCGCCGTGCACGGCCATGACCAGGCCGAGTGCGAGCCGCAGTAGCAGGAGTCCGGCGTCGTGGGCGGGGTTCGAGGACGCCGGGACGCCGGCGGCGGGGGCTTCGGTGCGGGGAACGGCGCTGGTGGGAACGGGCATGCGGTTTCTCCCTGCGTCATGTGGTTCAAATTCGAATTACTCGGTCGTGGCGAGCGTACCGTGAAGTTCGAATTTGAACAACCGCGTAGAATGGGCCCATGAGCGAGCCCCGATGGCTGGACGAACTGGAGATGGCGGCCTGGCAGGGCTTCCTGGAGGCCAGCAACCGCGTCGCCCGGCGGCTGGAACAGCAGCTGAAGGACGAGGCGGGCCTGTCCCACCCGCAGTACGAGATCCTGGTCCACCTCGCCGCCGCCCCCGGCGGCGAGATCCGCATGACCGAACTGGCCGACCGGCTGATCACCTCCAAGAGCGGCCTGACCTACCAGGTGGGCCAGCTGGAGCGGCGCGGCCTGGTCCGGCGCCGCGCCTGCCCCACCGACGTCAGGGGCGTCTTCGCCGTCCTCACCGGGGAAGGGCGCGAGGTGCTGCGCCGCGCCGCGCCCGGCCATGTGGCGGCGGTGCGCGAGGCCCTCATCGACGTTCTCGACCGCGACCAGCTCGCCGTGCTCGCCGAGGGGCTCGGGGAGGTCGGCCGCCGGCTGCGCCGCACCTGACGGCCCCGGTCCGAGGACCGATGGAACCCGAGCACCCGGCGAGGGGCCCCGCCGCCGTCGCATGGACGGCGGCGGGGCCCCTCGCCTCTCGCGCCTCTCGCGCCTGTCACCCGGTGGCGCCCGGCGCCGGCCGGGCGGGGCTCAGTGGAGCTTGGCGACCGCCGTGCGCGCGGTCTTCCGGAAGTCGTCCACCTGGGCGTGCTCGAAGGTGCCCATCTGCGCCCACATCACGACCGTGACGGTGCGGCCGTCGCGGCCCACGCCGAACAGGTGAATGCTGTTCTCGGCGTCCGGGAGGGAGGTGTGGACGCCGTGGACACGGGCGCCCTCCTCCACGGCGACGCCCCCGTAGTCCCGCCATTCGGCGAAGCCCCCGGGGTGCTCCTCCAGGTAGTCGGCCGCGCAGTTCCGCACCGACGCGTTCGCCTCGGCGGCCAGCTTCCGGGCCGCGCCCGTGCTCGCGGCCCGTACGGTCACCTGCACGGCCCAGGTGTCGAACTCGGTGTTGAACTGCCGGTGCCGGGCCCCCCGGGACGGCAGCGCGTCCTCCAGGCAGAACACCGGGAACTCCGGCAGCCCCCCGGCGACCTCCCCCGCGTACCACGGCGAGGACGGGTGGGGCGGCAGCTCCCCGGCGGAGAGGAAGCGCGGCGCGGCGGTCGGAGCGGGCGCGGCCTGGGCCGTGCCCGCCGCCATGACGGTGGCGGCGGCCACCGCGGTCGCGGCCGCGACGCGGCCCCGGTGTGTGCGGATCTGCATGTGCGTCCCTCGATCGGTTCGTCGACGTCCTGTCGCCACGAGGTTCGGCCGTCCTGTCACACGGTGGCAACAGATGCCGCCCAACGCGGGACACCGGAACGTTCCCGCATAGGCTGACCAGTGAAAACACGCACTCCTGGAACGCGTTCCAGGAACGGCGGAAGGGGGGACGGCGGTGGCCGAACGGGAGACGGAGGAGTTCGCCGAGTACGTCAGAGGGCTCAAGGAGCGCTCGGGGCACAGTTACGGCACGCTGGCCCGGCGGCTGCACACGAGCACCTCCACGCTGCACCGGTACTGCAACGGCGCGGCGGTCCCGGCGCGGTACGCCCCGGTGGAACGCCTGGCGCGGCTGTGCGGCGCGACCGAGGAGGAACTGCTGGAACTGCACCGGCGGTGGCTGAGGGCCGACGCGACGCGCGGCCGGACGGAACCGGAAGGGCAGGTCCTCCGGCGGGAGGCGGAACCGGAACAGGACGGGGACTCCCGGCCGGAACACGGCCAGGGGCACGGCCCGGAGGGCGGTGCACCGGAGCCCGGCACCGTTCCCGGGGCCGTCCCCGCCCCCGACAGCGTTCCCGGCACCGGCGACCCGATCCCCGTGCCGGCCCGGCGGCGCCGGGCGTTCCTGTGGCCGGCCGCCGCCGTGCTCGCCGTGGCCCTCCTCGTCGCCGCCGCCGTGCAGACCGTCTCGGGCCGCTCCGACCGGGACGTTCCCTCCGCCGGTGGATCCCCCGTCCGGCTGGAGAGCCCCGCGCCCGACGCGCCCCCGTCCGCCCCGGCGACCCCCTCGGGCTCCTCGGCGTCCTCTCCGTCTTCCTCGTTTTCCCCGTCCCCGTCCCCGTCCCCGTCCCCGTCCTCCGCCTCGTCCGCCCCCGGCGGGAACGGGAGGCGGAACGGCGGGCCGGGGCCGTCCCCCTTCCGGAGAGCGGACGGCGGACGGCGGGAGAGCCCCCACGGCGCCGCACCGGGCGCCGCCCCGCTGAGCTGGACCGCCCGCTCCCACGTGTGGCGGTACGGCTGCGACCACCGCTACCTGATCGACCTGCCCCCGTCCCGCGTCCCCCCGCCCCCGGTCGCACAGGACGCGGCGGGCTGGGCCGGATCGCTCGGCGCGGTGCACGGCGGCGAGACCATCGTGGAGGCCACCGTGCACGGCACCGGGCGGAGCCCCGTGGTGGTCGAGTCCGCGCACGTCCGGGTGGCGGCCCGCCGGACGCCCCTGGCCCGGTCGTCCTTCGGGATGAGCGAGGGCTGCGGCGGTTCGCTCACCCCGGCCGCCCTCTCCGTCGACCTGGACGCCCCCCGGCCGCTGGCCAGGCCCATGGACGGCTACGACGGCGACGCGGGGAAGGAGCTGCCCGCCGTCCGCCTGCCCTACCGCGTCACGGCCGACGACCCCCTGGCGCTGCGGATCGAGGCGCGGACGGAGGGCTGCGACTGCGACTGGTACCTCGAACTGCGGTGGAGCAGCGGCGGCGACAGCGGCACGCTCCGCGTCGACGACGCCGGCCGGCCCTTCCGCACCAGCGCAGCCAAGGGCCGCCCGGCGTACGGCTGGTCGACGGAGGACGGGGCCTGGAGGACCGGCTGAGCGCCGGTCAGGAACCGGCGGGGGGCAGGTCCCTGACGCACCGCCACTGGACGACGGACGGCCGGTAGCCGAGCCGGGCGTTGACCGCGAGCATCGGGGCGTTGGCGGCGTCGTTGCCGGTGAACGCCTCCGTGCAGCCCGCCGCCCGCGCCCGGACCAGCGAGTGGAGCTTGACCGCCCTGGCCAGCCCGCGCCCGCGGTACGCCCGGCGGGTGCCGGTCATGCCCGACCAGTACCGTCCCCGTCCGTCGGTCTGCGCCGCGGTGAACGCCGCGACCCGTCCCTCCGCCACCGCCACCGAGGTCAGCGCCCGGTCGAGACCGGGGTGCTCCCAGTAGGCGGTCAGCCAGTCCTCGTACCGGACGGCGTCGGCGGGGACGTCGCCCGGCTCGTCCGCCGTGCACTCCGTGTCCGCCTCGTACAGCGGGCGCGGGTCGGCGGCGAAGTCCTCGGCGGTGCGCAGCTCGACGCCCGGTGGGAGCGCGGGCGGCTCCGGCAGGGGAGAAGTCAGGTCCAGCCGCTGGAACGAGGCCTGACGGACGCGCCGCCAGCCCCGCCGCTCGGCGAACTCCACCGACCGCCCGTCCTGGGGCGCCCAGACGGCCACCCGGCGGGCACCGATCCGGGCGAGGTGCCGTTCGGCTGCCTCCAGCAGCGCCGTTCCGGCGCCGAGCCCCTGCCGGGCGGGGTGGACGGCCAGGGAGACGAGGCCGTGGCCGGGCTCCGCGGTCTCGTGGTTCAGCCCGGCCCGCACAGCGCCCACGACCCGGCCGTCCGCCTCCGCGACCAGCATCCGGCTCCGCTGCGCCGCGGGCGCCCGCGCGGCCTCCCAGACCACCGCCTCCGCGGTGGTCACCAGGAACGGCAGCGCCGCCCTCCGCGCCTCCGCCACGGCCCCGGCGTCCCCGGGGCGGAACTCGCGCACGACCATCGCCATGCCCCGCACGGTACGCCTCCCGCCCCGCCGCCGTCCCCCCGGTTTCCCGGGCTGGTGCAGAATCGGGAGGCGCCCCGGCGCCCGACGAACCGCCCGACCACCGCAGGACCGGGAGACCACGTGCCCCTGAGACTCGCCATCGACCCCGACGCCCTCACCGCCCCCTACGAGCAGGTGCGCGCGCAGATCGCCGAGCAGGCCCGCAGCGGCGAGCTGCCGGCCGGCCACCGGCTGCCCACCGTGCGCGGGCTCGCCGGGGAACTGGGGCTGGCGGTCAACACGGTGGCCAAGGCGTACCGGGCGCTGGAGGAGGACGGGGTGATCGAGACCCGGGGCCGCCACGGCACCTTCGTCGCCGCCGCCGGGGACGCCGCGGCCCGGGAGGCCGCCGCGGCGGCGCAGGAGTACGCCCGGCGGGCCCGCCGCCTGGGCCTGGACCGGTCCGCCGCGCTGGCCGCCGCCGAGGAGGCCCTGGACGCCGCCTACGGCCGGGGGGACTGACCCGGAGGAGGGCCGTCAGCCCCCGGCCGGCCGGGCCCCGTCCTCCGCCAGCCGCGCCCTCGCCTCCATCAGGGCGAAACCCAGCAGGTTGAGGCCGCGCCAGCGCGCCGGGTCGGCCGCCCGCTCGTCGTCCGCGGCCAGTCCGACGCCCCAGACCCGGTCCAGCGGACTGGCCTCCACCAGCACCCGCTCCCCGGTGGCCAGCAGGTACGCGCGCAGCTCGTCGTGCCGGCCGAACTTGTGGACGCTGCCCTCGACCACGATCCCGAAGCGGTGCCGTGCCCAGGTCTCCTCGTCGAAACCGCGCACCGTGCGGCCCGCGGCCTTGGCGGCGCCGGGGCCGGCGGCGGCGAGCACCCGCTCCTCGGCCTCCGCGTCGCCGAACAGGCGGGCCTTGGCGGCCATCATCCAGTGCTCGGCGGTGGCGTACTCGACGCCGTCCACGGTGAACGGGGAGGGCCACCACTGGCTGAGGCACCACGGGCCGACCGGGGCCCCGCCGGACTCCCCCCGGCGGGGCCCGGAAGACCCGGAAGACCCGGCAGCCCCGGGGGTGTGCCCCCAGAAGTGCAGGTACTTGACCCGCTCGCCGCGAGCCCGGCGCTCCACCAGCTCGGCGAAGCGCGCGGTGGCGGCCTCCTCGGACACGCGGCCGGACAGACGGCGCGCCGTCACAGGTACATCCCCTCCTCGGAACGGGCGGCCCGCGGCACCAGGGCCGGTTTCGCGCCCCGGCGCAGCGCGTACAGCTCGGCCAGCGTCGCGCCGTCGCGGCCGACGCCCTCGTCGGTGCCGAGCCAGTTCACGGCCTCCGCGCGGGTCAGGGGGCCGACCTCGACACGGGCCAGGCACCGGCCGGGCCGGACGACCGCCGGGTGGAGCCGCTCCAGGTCCTCGTTCGTCGTCAGGCCCACCAGGACGTTGCGGCCCTGGCCCAGCAGGCCGTCGGTGAGGTTCAGCAGGCGCGACAGGGCCTGGCCCGCCGCGTGCTTGGCCTCCCCGCGGATCAGCTCGTCGCAGTCCTCCAGGAGCAGCAGCCGCCAGCGCCGCCCGCCCCGGGCGTCCTCGTCCTCCTCGCCGATGGCGATGTCCATCAGGTAGCCGACCTCGTTGAACAGCCGCTCCGGGTCGAGCACGCAGTCCACCTGGCACCAGTCCCGCCAGGAGCGCGCCAGCGTCCGCAGGGCGGAGGTCTTGCCGGTGCCCGGCGGGCCGTGGAGGAGCAGCAGCCGCCCCGTGATGTCGTTCGGGGTGGTCTTCATCAGCCCGTCCAGGGCCCCGGCGACCGGGGCCGTGTAGTTGCCGCGGATCTCCTCCCAGCTCCCGGCCGTGATCCGGCGCGTGGTGCGGTAGGGGCCGCGCCGCGGCGAGTGGTACCAGAAGCCCATGGTGACGTCCTCGGGCTGCTGCTCCGGCTCCTCCTCGGCGCCGTCCACCGCCGCCTTCAGCACCCGCTCGGCCAACTCCTCGCTGACGGCCGTCACGGTCACGTCGGCGCCCTGGCTCCAGCGGGAGACCAGCACCGTCCACCCGTCGCCCTCGGCGAGGGTCGCGCTGCGGCCGCCGTCGCGGGCCGACCGGAGCACGACCGCGTCCGGCGGCAGCAGCGACAGGTCCTTCCGGGGCCGCTCCAGCGAGCGGCCCCGGGCGTGCGGCTGCTCACCGGTGGCGAAGCGGCCCAGGAACAGGGCGTCGATCACATCGGACGGGGAGTCGCTGTCGTCGACGTTGAGTCTGATGGGCAGCGACTCCTCGGGCGGCACTGCACGGCGGTCGGCACACATGGGCCCCATGATCCGGCACCGCCGGTCCGGACGCACGCAGGTTTCCGGATGTCCCGCGACGCGTCCGGGCGCGGTCCGGCCCGGCGGCGAGACGGCGAGGCGCCGCCGGCCCGTGTCCGTGTCCGTCTCCCGTTTCCCCCGGGAGCGGGGCGGATTGGATGTTGTTGTCTCGTACGGTGTTCGTCAACCCCCTTGTGGGGAAGGTGAATCCGGTGACCGGAATACCCGTGGGGTTCGGCCGGGGGATAGGGTTACCCTGCCCGGGCCGGGAGCCCTCGTTTGGGTGGGGAGAGTCATGGAACAGATAACGGTGCGCAGCAGGGCGCGTGTCCCTGCGATCCAGTGCGGGAGCGGCGCGACCAGTGCGCGCCTCGACCGGCACCTGAGTGTGCTGGCCGGTCCCGCCGTCCCCCGGGACGACATGGTGGAGGCGGCCTCGCTCATGCGTGAACTGACCCGGCGCGACGCCGCGCACACCCGGTCGGGGAACCGGGGGGCGCGGGTGTCGCTGTTCGCGCCGCTGCGGCGGCTGCGGCGTTCCCTCTTCGGCGGACACGCCTGAGACGGAAGCGCCACCGGAGACAGACCGGATCTCCCCACCGGGGCCGGGCGTCGCCGCCCGGCCCCGACCGGTGCCCTCCCGCCCCCGCCGGGGCGCGCCTCCCCCCTTCCCGGAACCCCAGGAGCCCCCGGCCCAGGGCCCCCGGCCGCACGGATCACAGCAGCACGAGCTGGCCCCCCGGACCCTCCTCGCGGTGGTCCAGGACGGAGGCCGGGCGCCGCGCGCCCGCGGGCACCGGCAGCACCCCGGCCCCGCGGAGCTCGGCGGCGCCGACGGCGGGCCGCTCCGCCAGCCGCCCGGTGAGTTCCCGCCGGGGGGCGCGGAACCCGTCCAGGAGCGTGAGCACGGTGATCAGCTCCAGCAGGTCCGAAGTCCACTCGGGCGGCCACGTCCCCGGCCGCACCGCCTCCAGCGTGCCCGGCGCGGCCGGAGCGGTGCGCTCCGCGAACCAGGCCTCGATCACCCGGACGCCGCCCGCCTCGAACTCCCAGGCCCCGCGCGCCACCGGCGCGATCCGGCCGTCCCCCACCCACAGGCTCTCCTCCTCCGCGTCGTAGCGCAGCCCCTCCGGGGACGGGCGCCCGGGCAGCGTGGCCCGCACGTACGGGCGGCGGCCGCCGGGCAGGCGCGGACGGGTGCCGTCGCCGCAGCGGGCGCCCCGGGTGTGCGCCCACAGCACGCGGCGGCCCAGCTCCACCCCGTCCCGCCACACGTTCCGGTCGGCGGTGAGCGGCACCACGGGCCCGGTGGGGCGGACGCGCAGCGCGGCGGCCGTCCAGGCGAGGAAGTCCTCGGCCGTCACGGGAGTGCCGAGCCGCCCGGCCAGATGGCCGAGCAGGCCCGGGGCGAGATTGGGCTCGCGGCCGCCGGGACGCCGGTAGAGGGGGCGGACGCGGCCCGGCCGGCCCGCGGGGGAGCGGCCGTCGGGCAGCAGCTCGGTGAAGGACGGTTCGGGGGCGGGCGAGCGGGGCGCGGCACCGGCCTCGACCAGGTGGATCTGCCGCTCGTCGGTGACCCGCCACAGCTCCGGCCGGGCCACGTCGACGAGGCGGTGGTCCGGTATCAGCCACTGCCGGTCGTGGAGGCCGTGGAGGATCCGCACCGGCTCCGGGCAGGGCCCGTCCTCCCGGTCGAGCCGTACGCCGGAGCGGGCCGCCTCCCCGCCCGGCCGGGAGGCCGGACCGGGCAGCGGCGGCACCAGGCTGCGCGTGGTGCGGGCGCGGGTGGGGCCGAACAGCGCCTCCCTCTCCGCGCCCCGGGCGCGTGTCAGCCGGGCCCAGCGGGCCTTCAGCGACGGGGCGTCGGGGGCCGTCACCCAGGTCCGGCCCGGCCGCAGCGGCCCGACCGACCAGGGCATCAGATCGTCCAGCGCGGGCGCCCCGTCCTCCGTGCCGCCGCCCCTGCGGTCGTCCACCACGTCACTCTCCGTCGTTCACCGCACCCACCGCCCCGCATGCTACGGGCGCGGCTCAGTCGGCCTCCACGGTGACGGAGAAGGAGAAGCGGTCGCCGCGGTAGTGGATGCGGGCCACGTCCACCACCCGGCCGCCGTCGTCGTAGGTCACGCCGGTGTAGTGGAGGATCGGGCTGAGCAGCGGGACGTCGAGCAGGCCCGCGGTCTCCGGGTCGGCGAGCCGGGCCTGGACGGTGTCGGTGATGCGGCTGATCCGCACGCCCACCGCGTCGCGCAGCACCTTCGTCATCGGCCAGCGCGCCAGGTCCTCCAGGTCGATGCGGTCGGCGACCTCGGGACGGACCAGGTTCTCCGCCCAGTTGGTCGGCTCGCCGGTCTCCCGGTCGCGGCGCAGCCGCCGGTAGGCCACCGCCTCGGCGAGGTCCGGGAAGTGCTCGGCCAGGTCCCCGGGCACCGGTTCGGGGCCGTGGCCCAGCAGCACGGTCTCCTCGCCGGACTGCTGGGCCACGATGGCGTCCACCGAGCCGAGCAGCCGCACGGGGGAGCCGCTGCGGGCGCTGGGCTCGATGAAGGTGCCGCGCCGCCGGTGCCGGGTGATCAGCCCCTCGTTCTCCAGCTCCTTGAGCGCCTGCCGCATGGTGAGGACGCTGACGCCGTAGTGCTCGGCGAGCTGCTCCTCGGTCGGCAGGCGCAGGGGCGCGCCGGGGGAGCGGCCGAGTATCGAGGCCCGCAGCGACTGCGAGACCTGGTACCACAGCGGCAGTTTGCGGTTCAGCGCGATCGAGTCGGGGGCGAAGACGGTCACGCGGTCCTCCGGACGGCCAGGCCGGCTCACGGCGTTGCGGCACGGGTGTCACGACGTGAAGTGACGCTCCAGACCCTGCCACACGTCGTCGTAGCCGCGCTGGAGGTGGTCCGCGTCCCGGGCCTGCGGGGTGAGGAGCACCGGCCAGCGGGTCTCGAACATGAAGGCCAGGCCGTCGTCCACCTTCTGCGGGACCAGGTCGGCGGCGCTGGCCCGGTCGAAGGTCTCCCGGTCCGGGCCGTGCGCGGACATCATGGGGTGGAGCGAGCCGCCGCCGGGGACGAAGCCTCCCGGGCCCGCCTTCCTGGCGTCGTAGGCGCCCTCGATCAGGCCCATGTACTCGCTCATCACGTTGCGGTGGAAGTAGGGCGGCCGGAAGGTGTCCTCGCCGACCAGCCAGCGCGGGGCGAAGACCACGAAGTCCACGTTCGCCAGGCCCGGGGTGTCGGTGGGCGAGGTGAGGACGGTGAAGATCGACGGGTCGGGGTGGTCGTAGCTGATGCTGCCGATCACGTTGAAGCGGCGCAGGTCGTAGACGTACGGCACCAGGTTGCCGTGCCAGGCGACGACGTCCAGGGGCGAGTGGTCGTAGGTGGCCGTCCAGAGGCTGCCGCAGAACTTGTTGACGACCTCCACCGGGCCCTCCACGTCCTCGTGGGCGGCGGTGGGTGCGAGGAAGTCCCGGGGGTTGGCCAGGCCGTTGGCGCCGATGGGGCCGAGGTCGGGGAGGGTGAAGGGGCGGCCCATGTTCTCGCAGACGTAGCCGCGCACCACCGGGTCCAGCGGCTCGACGCGGAAGCGGACCCCGCGCGGGATCAGCGCCACGTGGCCCGGCTCGGCGCGCAGCAGGCCGAACTCGGTGCGCAGCAGCAGCCCGCCCCGCTCGGGGACGATCAGCAGTTCGCCGTCGGCGTCGCCGAACACCCTGCGCTCCATGGGGGCGTTGGCGGCGTAGAGGTGGATGGCCATGCCCTCGCGCCGGGCGGGGTCGCCGTTGCCGCCCAGCGTCCACAGCCCGTCCAGGAAGTCGGTGCCGGGGGCGGGGTCGGGCAGCGGGTCCCAGCGCAGCCGGTTGGGGTCGGGCTCGGCCTGGGCGAAGGGGGCGCCGCGCAGGCCGGGGCCGGTGGAGGCGTCCGCGCGGACGAAGCGCGGGTGGGCGGCCGAGGGGCGGACGCGGTACAGCCACGAGCGGCGGTTGTGGGCGCGCGGCTCGGTGAAGGCGGTGCCGCTGAGCTGCTCGGCGTAGAGCCCGAGGGGAGCGCGCTGCGGCGAGTTGCGGCCGACCGGAAGCGCCCCGGGGACCGCCTCGCTGCTGTGCTCGTTGCCGAAGCCGGCGGAGTACGTCAGCCCCTCCGCGGTCTTGCGGGCCTGCTCGAAACCGCTCGTCGTGCCACTCATCGCAACGCTCCCGGTGCTCAGGGTTTCCTGTTGGCAACCATAGGAATGCGGGGACGCGCACGTCAACGGCGGCGGGACGCGGACGTGGCGCCGTTCCGCCTCCGACCCCTGGGCACACGGGGAGCGGCGGGCTAGGGTTCGCTTACCGGCCGGTCGGTACGGACCTGCCGTCCGTCCGTTTCGTCCCGCCCGTCCCGGGCGCCGTCCACCAGGGGGAGCGATGTCGGCGATGTCGGAGAGCAGCGGTGCGCGGACCCGCGAGGCCCTGCGGATCTGCCCGCTGTGCGAGGCCACCTGCGGGCTGAGCGTCACGGTCGCCGGGGAGGGCGGGCAGGAGCGGATCACCGCCGCGCGCGGGGACCGCGACGACGTCCTCAGCCGCGGCTACGTCTGCCCCAAGGGCGCCCTCTTCGGCGAGCTGGACGGCGACCCCGACCGGCTCGTCCGCCCCCTGGTCCGCCGCGGCGGCCGCCTGCGGGAGACGGACTGGGAGGAGGCGTTCGCCGCGGTCGCCGAGGGACTCGGCGGCGTCCTGGCGGCCGGCGACCCCCGGGCGGTGGGCGTCTTCCTGGGCAACCCCAACGTCCACACCGTCGCCGGGGCCCTCTACCCGCCCCTGCTGGTGAAGGCGCTGCGCACCCCCAACCTCTTCACCGCCTCCACCCTCGACCAGATGCCCAAGCACGTCTCCGGCGGACTGCTGTACGGCGACCCGCTGGCCATCCCCGTCCCCGATCTGGACCGCACCGACCACCTGCTGGTCGTCGGCGCCAACCCGCTGGAGTCCAACGGCAGCCTGTGCACGGCGCCCGACTTCCCCGGCCGGCTGAGGGCCCTGCGGCGGCGCGGCGGCACCCTGACCGTGATCGACCCGGTCCGCACCCGCACCGCGCGGCTGGCCGACCGGTACGTGGCGGTCCGGCCCGGCGGCGACGCCCCGCTGCTGATGGCGATGGTCCAGGTCCTCTTCGCCGAGGGCCTGACCGACCCCGGGGCGTCCGGCCCGCACCTGAGCGGAGTGGAGGACGTGGCGCGGCTCGCCGCGGACTTCACCCCCGAGGCCGTCGCCGGCGCGTGCGGCGTGGCGCCGGAGGAGATCCGCGCCCTCGCCCGCGAACTGGCCGCCGCCGGACGCGCCGCGGTCTACGGCCGGATCGGCAGCACCGCGGTCGCGTTCGGCACCCTGACGAGCTGGCTGGTCGACGTCCTCAACGCGCTCACCGGCAACCTCGACCGGCCCGGCGGGGCGATGTTCCCGCTGTCGGCCACCGCCCGCGCGCCCCGGCCGCCCGCCCCGGGCCGGGGCTTCGTCACCGGCCGCAGGCGCAGCCGGGTGAGCGGGCACCCCGAGGTCAAGGGCGAGTTCCCGGCCGCCGCGCTGGCCGAGGAGATCGAGACGCCGGGCGAGGGGCGGATACGGGCGCTGGTCTGCGTCGCCGGCAACCCCGTGCTCTCCGCGCCGGACGGCCCCCGGCTGGAGAGGGCGCTGGGCGGGCTGGACTTCATGGTCGCCGTCGACCCGTACCTCAACGAGACCTCCCGCCACGCCCACGTCGTCCTGCCGCCGCCCAGACCCTCCCGCAGCCCGCACTTCGACTTCTCCTTCAACGCCCTGGCCGTCCGCAACCAGGTGCGCTACACCCGCCCGGTGATCCCCCCGCGCGCGGGGGAGGTGAGCGAGGGCGAGATCCTGGCCCGGCTGGTGCTGTGCGCCTCCGGGACGCCCGGCGCCGACCCGGAGTCCGTCGACGCCGCGGTCGTCCGGCAGACCCTGGCCGCGGCCGTCGCCGACCCCCGCTCCCCGGTCCACGGCCGGGACCCGGCCGGTCTGGAGGCCCTGCTGACCGGCGAGAACGGCGCCGAACGCCGCCTGGACCTGATGCTGCGGCTCGGCCCGTACGGCGACGGTTTCGGCGCGGACCCGGAGGGCCTGACCCTGGCGGGGCTGCTGGAGCACCCCCACGGCATCGACCTCGGCCCGCTCCGCCCCCGGCTGCCCGAGGTGCTGCGCACCCCCTCCGGCACGGTCGAGCTGTGCCCGGAGCCGATCGCGGCCGACGCCGCCCGGCTGCGCCGGCACCTGGCGGAGCGCCGGGAGTCGCCCGGCGCCCTGGTGCTCGTGGGCCGGCGCCACCTGCGGTCCAACAACAGCTGGATGCACAACGTCCCCGGGCTGAGGGGCGGCAGCAACCGCTGCACCCTCCGCGTCCACCCCGACGACGCCGCCCGGCTCGGCCTGGCCGACGGCGGCCTGGCCGAGATCCGCGGCGACGGGGGCGCGGTCCGGGCGCCGGTGGAGGTGACCGGCTCGGTGCGCCCCGGAGTCGTCAGCCTGCCGCACGGCTGGGGCCACGACCGGCCCGGCACGCGGACGCCGACGGCCTCCGCCGACCCCGGGGCCAACGTCAACCGGCTCCTGGACGGCCGGCTGCTCGACCCGCTGTCGGGGACCGCCGTGCTCAACGGGTTCCCGGTGGAGGTCGCCCCGGTGCCGGCCCCCGCGGACGTCCCCGCGGCCCCGGCGCCGGATCCCGTGTGACCCACGGCATGCGCCGCCCCCGTGACACCCCAAACTAGCGCCGCTAGTTTGGGGTCATGCAGGCACACAACGGCATGTACATCGACGGGGACTGGCGGCCCGCCGCGGGCGGCGGGACGATCGAGGTCGTCAACCCGGCCACCGAGGAGGTCATCGGCGCCGTCCCGGCGGGCGCCGCCGAGGACGTGGACGCGGCCGTGGCCGCCGCCCGGGCGGCCCTGCCCGGCTGGGCCGCCACCGAACCGGCCGAGCGCGCCGCGCGGATCGGCGCGCTGCGCGACGCCCTGGCCGCCCGGCGCGAGACGATCGCCGCCACCGTCACCGCGGAACTGGGCGCCCCCCTCTCCTTCTCGCGGGCCGTCCACGCCGACCTGCCCATCACGGTCGCCGGGACGTACGCCGAACTCGCCGCCGGGCACCCCTTCGAGGAGAAGCTGGGCACCTCCCGGGTGCTCCACGAGCCGGTCGGCGTCGTCGGCGCCATCACGCCCTGGAACTACCCGCTGCACCAGATCGTCGCCAAGGCCGCCCCGGCCCTCGCGGCCGGCTGCACCATGGTCCTCAAGCCCGCCGAGGACACCCCGCTGGTCGCGCAGCTCTTCGCCGAGGCCGTCCACGAGGCGGGCCTGCCCGCCGGGGTGTTCAACCTCGTCACCGGACTCGGCCCGGCCGCCGGGCAGGCCCTGGCCGAGCACGAGGGCGTGGACATGGTCTCCTTCACCGGCTCCACCGCCGTGGGCCGCCGCATCGGGGCCGTCGCGGGAGGCGCGGTCAAGCGGGTCGCGCTGGAACTGGGCGGCAAGTCCGCCAACATCGTCCTGCCCGGCGCCGACCTGGTGAAGGCCGTGAAGATCGGCGTGGGCAACGTGATGGCCAACTCCGGCCAGACGTGCAGCGCCTGGACCCGGATGCTGGTCCACGCCGACCGGTACGACGAGGCCGTGGAGATCGCCGCCGCCGCGGCGGCCAAATACGTCCCCGGCGACCCCGCCGACCCCGCCACCCGCCTGGGCCCGGTGGTCAGCGCCCGGCAGCGCGAGCGCGTCACCGGCTACATCCGCACCGGGATCGCCGAGGGCGCCGAGCCGGTCGCGGGCGGCCCCGACGCCCCCGAGGAGCCGCGGCGGGGGTACTACGTGCGCCCCACCGTCTTCGCCGGCGTCACACCGGAGATGACCATCGCCCAGGAGGAGATCTTCGGCCCGGTCCTGTGCGTGATGCGCTACGAGGACACCGAGGACGCGATCCGCATCGCCAACGACTCCGCCTACGGTCTGGCCGGCGCCGTCTGGGCCGGGGACGACGAGGAGGCCGTCGCCGTCGCCCGCCGCCTGCAGACCGGTCAGGTGGACGTCAACGGGGGCCGGTTCAACCCCCTGGCGCCCTTCGGCGGCTACAAGCAGTCCGGTGTGGGCAGGGAGTTGGGGCCGCACGGCCTGAGCGAGTACCTCCAGACCAAGTCCCTGCAGTTCTGAGCGTCCGCCCGGGAGGCCCGCACCTCCGCCCGACCCGCCCACCCGCTCGTCCCGTTCGCCCAGCCCCGACCCGTCCGACCCGCCCGTCCGACAAGGACACGAGAGGAAACGCCACGTGGTCCGCGCCGTCGTCCTGCCCGCCGTCAACGCCCCGCTGGAACTGGGGGAGATAGAGCTGCCGGAGCCGGGCCCCGGCCGGGTGAGGGTCCGCCTCGCCGCCGCCGGGGTCTGCCACTCCGACCTGTCGCTGTCCAACGGCACCCTGCGCCAGCCCGTCCCCGCCGTCCTCGGCCACGAGGGCGCGGGCACCGTGACCGCCGTGGGCGAGGGCGTCACCGCCGTCTCGCCGGGGGACGCGGTCGTCCTCAACTGGGCGCCCCCGTGCGGGAACTGCCACTTCTGCGCCCGGCTGGGCGAGCCCTGGCTGTGCACCGAGGCGAACGCGGCCTCCGCCGTGCCCTACGCCCGCGCCGCGGACGGCCGGGACCTGTACCCCGGCCTGGGCACCGCCGCGTTCGCCGAGGAGACGGTGGTGAGCGAGCGCGCCGTGCTCCCGCTGCCCGAGGGCGTCCCGCCGGCCGACGCGGCCCTGCTGGGCTGCGCGGTCCTCACCGGCTACGGGGCGGTCCACCACAGCGCCCGGGTGCGGGAGGGCGAGTCCGTGGCCGTCTTCGGCGTCGGCGGGGTGGGTCTGGCGGTGCTCCAGTCCGCGCGGATCGCGGGCGCGGGGACGATCGTGGCCGTCGACGTCTCCCCGGAGAAGGAGGAGCTGGCCCGCGGCGCCGGGGCCACCGACTTCCTGCTCGCCTCCGACGCCACCGCCAGGGAGGTCCGCGGGCTCACCGGCGGGCTGGGCGCGGACGTGGCCGTCGAGTGCGTGGGGCGCGCGGAGACCATCCGCGCCGCCTGGTCCTCCACCCGGCGCGGCGGCCGCACCACCGTCGTCGGCATCGGCGGCAAGGAGCAGCGGGTCTCCTTCTCCCCGCTGGAGATCTTCCACTTCGCGCGGACCCTGTCCGGCTGCGTCTACGGCAACTGCGACCCCGTCCGCGACCTTCCGGTGCTCGCGGACCACGTCCGCGCCGGGCGGCTGGACCTGGGCGCGCTGGTCACCGACCGGATCGGCCTGGACGGCGTGCCGGCGGCCTTCGAGGCCATGCTCGCCGGACGCGGCGGCCGGACGCTGGTGGTGTTCTAGTCCGCGTCCCGCCCCGCTCCGTCCTCCCGCCCCGCCCCGCCCCCGCCGCCGGGGAAGCGGAGCGCCAGCCCGTCGACGAGGGCGCGCAGGCCCGTCTCGAACGCGCCCTCGTCGACCCGCTGCTGGTGCTCGGCCAGCAGGTGGGCCTGGTCCAGGTGCGGGTAGTCCCGTTCGTACAGCGCGGCGTCGTCGACGAAGCCCCGGGCGAAGGAGCCGAGCGCCGAGCCGGCGACGAAGTACCGCATCGTCGCGCCGATGTGGGTCGCCTGGGCGCGCGGCCAGCCGGCGTCGCGCATCGCCCCGTAGACCGCGTCGGCCATCCGGAGCTGGCTGGGCCGCCGGCCGGGCCCCCGCGCCAGGTGGGGGACGATGTTGGGGTGCGCGGCGAGTGCCGCGCGGTAGGAGCGGGCCCAGGCCACCAGGGCGTCCCGCCAGTCGGTGCCGTCGGTGAACATCGACAGGTCGACATCGGCGCACACCGCGTCGGCGACGGCGTCCAGGATCTCGTCCTTGGTGCGGAAGTGGTTGTACAGGGACGGGCCGCTGACGCCCAGCTCGGCGGCGAGCCTGCGGGTGGAGACGGCCGGCAGTCCCTCGGCGTCCACCAGCGCGAGCGCTGCCGCCACGATCCGCTCCCGGCTGAGCAGAGGGGTACGGGGGCGTGCCACGGATCACATCCTCGGGTCGTGTGCGATGTCTGGGAAGCTGTAACTAGCGCTGCTAGTTTAATGGGCATGGATCTGGAGCTGTCCGAGGAGCAGGCCGCCGTACGGCGGCTCGCCAAGGAGTTCGTCGACCGGGAGATCGTCCCGCACGCCGCCGAGTGGGACCGCGCCGAGAGCATCGACCGGGCGGTGGTGAAGGCGCTGGGCGACCTGGGCTTCCTGGGGCTGACGATCCCGGAGGAGTACGGCGGCTCCGGCGGCGACCACCTGGCGTACTGCCTGGTCACCGAGGAGCTGGGCCGCGGCGACTCCGCCGTGCGCGGGGTGCTGTCCGTCTCCCTCGGCCTGGTCGCCAAGTCGATCGCGGCCTGGGGCGACGAGGAGCAGAAGCGGCGGTGGCTGCCCCGGCTCTGCTCCGGCGAGGCCATCGGCTGCTTCGGCCTGACCGAGCCGGGCACCGGCTCCGACGCGGCCGCCCTCACCACCCGCGCCCGGCGGGACGGCGGCGACTGGGTGATCGACGGCGCCAAGATGTTCATCACCAACGGCACCTGGGCCGACGTGGTCCTCCTCTTCGCCCGCACGGGCGCCGAGCCGGGCCACAAGGGCATCACCGCCTTCCTCGTCCCCACCGACACCCCGGGCCTGACCCGCCGGGAGATCCACGGCAAGCTCGGACTGCGGGGACAGGCCACCGCCGAGCTGGCGTTCGAGGGCGTCCGCGTGCCGGACGGCTGCCGGATCGGCCCCGAGGGAAAGGGATTCTCCGTCGCCATGTCCGCCCTTGCCAAGGGGCGCATGTCGGTGGCGGCCGGATGCGTCGGCATAGCGCAGGCGGCGCTGGACGCGGCGGTGGGGTACGCGCGCGAACGCGAGCAGTTCGGGAAGCCCATCGCCCACCACCAGCTCGTCCAGGAGCTGATCAGCGACATCGCCGTGGACGTCGACGCCGCCCGGCTGCTGACCTGGCGGGTGGCCGACCACATCGACCGGGGCCTGCCCTTCGCCACGGAGTCCTCCGTCGCCAAGCTCTACGCCTCCGAGGCCGCCGTGCGGGCCGCCAACAACGCCCTCCAGGTCTTCGGCGGCTACGGCTACATCGACGAGTACCCGGTCGGCAAGCTGCTGCGCGACGCCCGGGTGATGACGCTGTACGAGGGCACCAGCCAGATCCACAAGCTGCTCATCGGACGCTCGCTGACCGGGGTCTCCGCCTTCTGAGGCCCCTCGGCGGCCCGTCCGCCGGGAGCCCCCGCCCCCTTCGCCCCGCTCCCCCTAAGCGGCTGCTCAGCAGTCGATGTATGGTGTTCGCCCGGCCGACGAGACGGAGCGGGGCGAGGTGCGGATGACGGCGGAGACGGAGCCCGGGGCGGAGCCCGAAGTCGTGGACGAGTCCCCGGGCGGCGCGGCGGACGGCGCCGCCCCCGGCGCGGGGGGCGCCGACGCGAGGGAGCCGGACGACGCCTGGGGCGGAGTGACCCCGGACGCCGCCCGGCGGCTGCTGCTGGCGGCGGTCGAGGCGTTCGCCGAGCGGGGCTTCCACGCCACCACCACCCGGGACATCGCCTCGCGCGCCGGGATGAGCCCGGCCGCGCTCTACATCCACTACCGCACCAAGGAGGAGCTGCTCTACCAGATCAGCCGGGTCGGTCATGAGCGCTCGGTGCGCATCCTCACCGAGGCGAACGACAGCGCGACGAGCCCCGCCGACCGGCTGGCCGCGGCCGTCCGCGCCTTCGTCCGCTGGCACGCCGAGCGCCACACCACGGCCCGGGTGGTGCAGTACGAGCTGAACGCCCTCGCCGAGGAGCACTACACCGAGATCGTCGCCCTGCGGCGGCGCAGCGAGGAGATCCTGCGCGGCATCCTGGAGGACGGGGTGGCCGTCGGGGAGTTCGCGGTCGCGGACGTCCGGGGCACCGCCCTGGCGGTGCTCTCGCTCTGCATCGACGTCGCCCGCTGGTTCCGCTCCGGGGGGTCGCGCACCCCCGGGGAGATCGGCGCCCTCTACGCCGACCTCGTCCTGCGGATGGTCGGCGCCCCGGCCGGCGCTCCCCGCGGGGACGGCCGGCCGGAGCGGCAGGGGCCTCAGAGGTAGTAGCGGACGACGCTCTCGGCGACGCACACCGGCTTCTCGCCGCCCTCGCGCTCGACCGTCACCCGCATCGTGAGCTGCGCGCAGCCCTCCGACACCTCGGCGACGTCCAGGACGGCGCCGGTCGCGCGCAGCCGGGAGCCGACCGGCACGGGGGAGGGGAAGCGGACCTTGTTCACGCCGTAGTTGATGCCCATCCGCACCCCCTCGACCCGCATGAGCTGGGGCACCAGCACCGGCAGCAGGGAGAGCGTCAGGTAGCCGTGCGCGATGGTCGTGCCGAACGGCCCGGCCGCCGCCTTCCCGGGGTCCACGTGGATCCACTGGTGGTCGCCCGTCGCGTCCGCGAAGAGGTCGATCCGCTTCTGGTCGATCTCCAGCCAGTCGCTGACGCCCAACTCCTCGCCGACCGCCGCCCGAAGCTCGTCGACCGACGCGAAAACCCGCGGCTCCGCCATCGAAGCTCTCCTCCCCAACCGTGTGACCGTGGTGTCCCTGTGCGCGACTAAGCGCTTGCTCAGCATGCTGGGGAGGCTCGGACATGTCAACGGCCGTCCCGCTCCCGGCCACCCCGCCGCCCACGGCGCGCCACGGCGTGTCACGGCGGGCCCCGGTGCATCCGGGACTCGCCGTGACACGCCGTGCTCCTCCCGTGCCCGAGACCGTGCTCCGCCCGTGCCGGAGCCCTCGGTCCTCCCGGCCTTCCGGAACGGCCCGGGCCGGGAACCGGACGGCGCCCGGCCCGTACGGAAGCCGGCCCGGCGGCCGGACCTCCGGCCGTCAGTGACTGACCGCCATCCTCCCCACGGAATTCGCGGAGCGGCCCGCCGCCTGCTGCGCCTGCCGGGCGGTGTGCATCGCCTGCGCCGCGCGCTGCGCCTCGCGCACCTCCGCCTCCCGGACCAGACGGCGCACGACGTCGGCCAGGGGAGCGGGCGGCGCCGCCTCGGGGTCCTCGACGGGCAGGAGCCCGCGACCGCCCCAGCAGCGCCGGTGCCAGGCGTCGCCCGGCGGCTGCCGGACGCCCTCGTACTTCTGCTCCCTGCGCCGCCGCGCGAAGTCGCGCTCGTACGCCAGCCAGACCTCCCGGGCCTCCTCCAGCTCCTCCAGCGCGGACACCAGCCGCTCGGGGTCGGGGCTGCGGTCGTCCGGGGAGATGCCCGCGCGGGCGCACAGGTGGTGCCAGGTGGCACGGTGCCCGTACGGCGCGAAGCGCTCCAGGCACTTGCGCAGCGCCTGCCGGCGCTGCGACGGGTCTCTCCGGGAATCGCGGACCTGTTCCGCCAGGGCGTTGAAACCGGCCAACGCGTACCACCTCCGACGTAAGCGACCACAGCCGTCATCGCTGGGACGTACCGGACCCTCCAATGGATCCGTGTGCCCCCGAATCTTCCGATGCCACATACCGACTGGTTAGTCTGTGGAGAAATCCGTGGATCACCGGTCACCGGCCCCCGCGGGCCGGCTCCGGCGACCGGCACGAGCCGAGGGGTGGGCACATGGAGAGCTTGCGGGACACGGCGGTCGTGGTGACCGGAGCGGGCGGCGGCATCGGCGCCGCCCTCGCCCGGGCCTTCGCCGCAGCCGGCGCCCGGGTCGCCGTCAACGACCTCGACGCGGGCCGGGCGCGGGCCGTCGCCGAGGAGATCGGCGGCGTGGCCGTCCCCGGCGACGCCTCGGAGATCGTCCCGGCCGCCCGCGAGGCCCTCGGCGGCACCGTCGACACCTTCTGCGCCAACGCCGGCATCGCCCCCTCCGGCGGCCCCGAGGCCGGGGACGCCGTCTGGGGCGCCGCCTGGGACGTCAATGTGATGGCCCACGTCCGGGCGGCGCGCGAACTGCTGCCCGAGTGGCTGGAGCGCGGCCGCGGCCGGTTCGTCGCCACGGTCTCCGCCGCCGGGATGCTCACCATGGTCGGCTCCGCCCCCTACAGTGTCTCCAAGCACGCCGCCCTCGCCTTCGCCGAGTGGCTGTCGGTCACCTACCGCCACCGCGGCGTCGATGTCCACGCGGTGTGCCCGCAGGGCGTGCGGACCGACATGCTCGCCTCCGCCTCCACCGCCGGCGAGCTGGTCCTGAAGGACACGGCCATCGAACCGGAGGACGTCGCCCGGGCCGTGCTGGAGGCGATCGCCGAGAGGCGCTTCCTCGTCCTGCCGCACCCGGAGGTCGGCCGCTACGCGGTCGCCCGGGCGTCCGACACGGACGCGTGGCTGGGTGCGATGAACCGTGTGCAGCGGAAGCTGGAGACAATCCAGCGGCAGCGCCGAGAAGACGGCGGGCACCAGGACGAGCACCAGCATCAGGAGGAAGCGCCATGACGAGCCCGGCGACCAGGCGGCAGGGCAGCACCACCCAGCCGGTTCCGCAGCGGCTGCTGGCAGCCGCCACCCGGCTGTTCGCCGACCGCGGCTACGACCGCACTTCCGTCCAGGAGATCGTCGAGGCGGCGGGGGTGACCAAGGGCGCGCTCTACCACTACTTCGGCTCCAAGGACGACCTGCTCCACGAGATCTACGGCCGCGTGCTGCGCCTCCAGCAGGAGCGCCTGGACGCCTTCGCGGAGGCCGACGCCCCCGTGGAGCAGCGGCTGCGCGACGCCGCCGCCGACGTCGTCGTCACCACCATCGAGAACCTCGACGACGCGTCGATCTTCTTCCGCTCCATGCACCAGCTCAGCGAGGAGAAGCAGAAGCAGGTGCGGGCCGAGCGGCGCCGCTACCACGAGCGGTTCCGCGCCCTGATCGAGGAGGGGCAGAAGGCGGGGGTGTTCAGCACGGCCACCCCGGCCGACCTGGTGGTGGACTACCACTTCGGCTCCGTCCACCACCTCAGCACCTGGTACCGCCCCGGCGGACGCCTCACCCCCCAGCAGGTCGCCGACCACCTGGCGGACCTGCTGCTGCGGGCGCTGCGGCCGTAGGCCCGGGCGGGCCGTGCGGCGGCCGGGAGGGGACGGCCGCCGCGTCCCGGCCCGCCGCGTCCGCCGCCGGTCCGTGCCACTGGTTCACACCCGCCGGTCCGTGTCGCGGGGCCGGACGTCCGCGCCGAGGGGGCACGCCCCCTGGTGGGAGCGCGTGTCCCCCGGAGGCGGCGGCCGGCGCGGTCCGGCGTGTCGCCGGCGGCACCGCCGGCCGGGCGAGCGCCCGGCCCCGGTTCCGGTCCCGGCCCGCGGAGACCGTGGCGGGACGCCGTGCGCCGGCCGCGCGCGGTGCCCCGGTGGGACGCCGCGGCCGCGGACGGCCCGTCACATCCCGTGCCATGCGTTCCGGAAGCTCTCCGGAACTTCCGATACTTTCGGCCCGGCCCTTTGCTCCCAAGCCAGGGCTCCCATAGGGCGATTCGATGGGGAAGTCAGTCAGGCAGGTCTGTGAACAGGGGAGATGACCCCGCGGGAGATTTTCAGCCGTGATCGGGTTTCCGTAATCCTTGCGAGAACCGTTGACAACCCGGTGGGCCGACCCAAAACTGTCGCCATCGACAGACCCCAACGCTGTCGATCCGGGGCGCCGTGGTGCCCCGGTTCTCCGGTCGCCCGCCGCATGGCGACCGGCCATCCCCCCACCGTCGTCGATGCGACGCCGGCGCGCGGCGGCCCTCCCAGGCCGCCGACGGCTCCGCCGCGCCGCATCACGCTGTCCGGCCCCCGGCCGGCCTTCGCAAGGAGGAAGCATGCACAGGAACGACGCCCCCACCCCCCGGCAGATGAGCCGCAGAGGCTTCATCGGCCGCGCCGGCGCCCTGGCGGTGGCCACGTCCGGGCTGATGCTCCCCGGCACCGGCATCGCCCACGCACAGACCATCACCTCGAACCAGACCGGCACCCACAACGGGTTCTTCTACTCGTTCTGGACCGACGCCCCCGGCACGGTCTCCGCGACCCTGGGATCGGGCGGCAACTACAGCACCTCGTGGCGGAACACCGGCAACTTCGTCATCGGCAAGGGCTGGAGCAACGGCAGCCGCAGGACGGTGTACTACTCGGGCAGCTTCAACCCCTCCGGCAACGCCTACCTGTGCCTCTACGGGTGGACCTCGAACCCGCTGGTGGAGTACTACATCGTCGACAACTGGGGCACCTACCGGCCCACCGGGTCGTACAAGGGCACCGTCTACAGCGACGGCGGCACGTACGACATCTACCAGACGACGCGGTACAACGCCCCCTCCGTCGAGGGGACCAGGACCTTCAACCAGTACTGGAGCGTCCGGCAGCAGAAGCGGACCGGCGGCACCATCACCACCGGCAACCACTTCGACGCCTGGTCCCGGGCCGGCATGCGCCTGGGCAGCTTCAACTACTACATGATCATGGCGACCGAGGGCTACCAGAGCAGCGGCAACTCCAACATCACGGTGAGCGGCTGACCGTCCCCCGGCCCAGGAGGACCGGCCCGTCCCCCGGAGCACCGCGCCCGGGCGCTCCTCAGCCCCGCTCGTACCGCTTCAGCTCGCGGCGGGCCAGGGAGCGCTGGTGCACCTCGTCCGGACCGTCCGCGAGGCGCAGGGTGCGGGCCGACGCCCACAGCTCCGCCAGCGGGAAGTCCTGGCTGACGCCGCCCGCGCCGTGGAGCTGCACCGCCCGGTCCAGGATGTCCACGACCGCGCGCGGTACCGCGATCTTGATGGCCTGGATCTCGGTGTGCGCGCCGCGGTTGCCGACGGTGTCCATCAGCCACGCCGTCTTGAGCACCAGCAGCCGGAGCTGCTCCACCGTCACCCGCGCGTCGGCGATCCACTCCCGCACCACGCCCTGCGCGGCCAGCGGCCTGCCGAAGGCGGTGCGGGAGACGGCGCGGCGGCACATCAGCTCGATCGCCCGCTCGGCCATGCCGATCAGCCGCATGCAGTGGTGGATGCGGCCGGGACCGAGCCGCGCCTGGGCGATGGCGAACCCGCCGCCCTCCTCGCCGATCAGGTTCGAGGCCGGGACCCGCACGTCGTGGAAGACGACCTCGGCGTGCCCGCCGTGCCAGTGGTCCTCGTAGCCGTAGACCTTCATGGCGCGCCGGACCTCCACGCCGGGCGTGTCGCGCGGCACCAGCACCATCGACTGCTGGCGGCGGATGTCGGCGGCGTCCGGGTCGGTCTTGCCCATCACGATGAAGACCGCGCAGTCGGGGTTCATCGCCCCGGAGATGTACCACTTGCGGCCGGTGACGACGTACTCGCCGCCCTCGCGCCGGATCCGCGTCTCGATGTTGGTGGCGTCCGAGGAGGCCACCTCCGGCTCGGTCATCGCGAAGGCCGACCGGATCTCGCCGGCCAGCAGCGGCTTCAGCCACCGCTCGCGCTGCTCCTCGCTGCCGAACTGCGCCAGCACCTCCATGTTGCCGGTGTCCGGGGCGGCGCAGTTGGTCGCGGTCGGGGCGAGCTGCGGGCTGCGGCCGGTGATCTCCGCCAGCGGCGCGTACTGGAGGTTGGTCAGCCCGGCGCCGTACTCGGAGTCGGGCAGGAAGAGGTTCCACAGCCCCCGCTCCCGCGCGGCGGCCTTGAGCTCCTCCACCACCGGGGGCGTTTGCCACGGCGAGTCCAGCGCCGCGCGCTGCTCGTCGGCCACCGCCTCCGCCGGGTACACGTGCTCGTCCATGAAGGCCAGCAGCCTCTTGCGGAGCTCCTCGGTGCGGGCGTCGAATCCGAAGTCCATGGCTAGCCCTCCTGAAGGGTGGTGAGGCCGCTGTCCACGAAGACCGGGACGAGGTCGCCGATGCGGTCGAAGCCCGCGCCGACGGTCTGCCCGAGGGTGTAGCGGTAGTGGATGCCCTCGAGGATCACGGCGAGCTTGAAGTACGCGAAGGCGGTGTACCAGGCGATGTCCGACACGTCGCGGCCCGAGCCGGCCGCGTACCGCTCGACCAGCTCCCGCGGCTCCGGGTGGCCGGGGGCCGCGCCGGTGGTCGCGACGGGCGAGCCGGGGAGGTGCCGCCGGGCGCTGTACATCACCAGCAGCCCGAGGTCGGTGAGCGGGTCGCCGAGCGTGGACATCTCCCAGTCCAGGACCGCGGCGATCCGGTCGTCCGCGTCGGCCAGCACGTTGTCGAGCCGGTAGTCGCCGTGGACGATCGCGGGGGCGGGAGAGGCCGGCAGCCGCCTCCCGAGCGCGGCGTGGAGTTCGTCGATGCCCGGCAGGTCGCGGCTGCGGGAGGCGCCGAGCTGCTTGCCCCAGCGCCGCAGCTGCCGCTCCAGGAAGCCCTCGGGGCGGCCGAAGCCGTCCAGCCCCACCGAGGCGGGATCGACCGAGTGCAGCGTGACGAGCGTGTCCACCAGGGAGAGCACCAGCGCGCGGGTGCGCTCCGGGCCGAGCGGGACGAGCTGCTCGGCAGTGCGGTACGGCGTGCCGTCCACGTGGTCCATCACGTAGAAGGGCGCCCCCAGGACGGACTCGTCCTCGCACAGCAGCACCGCGCGGGGGACGGGGACGCCGGTGGGGTCCAGCGCGCTGATCACCCGGTGCTCGCGGGCCATGTCGTGGGCGGTGGCCAGGACGTGGCCCAGCGGCGGACGCCGGACGACCCAGCGGGACGTCCCGTCGGTCACCCGGTAGGTGAGGTTCGACCGCCCGCCCTCGATCAGCTCCGCGCTCAGCTCTCCCCGTACGAGTCCGGGACGCTCGCGGTCCAGGTGCGCGCGCAGCCGCACGGGGTCGAGGCCCGGTGGATGGTGCTCGTTCATCGGATGCTCCTCGCGGGGAGAGGGGGCGTGACGTTCCCCGTCATGATGCCGACCAGTCGGTATGGAGTCCAGGGCGGGGCCGGAAAACCGGAGGGCCGGTGAGGCGGCCGCCCCCCCGCCCGCCGCCCGAGGCGTCGGCGAGGCGGCGTCGGGGCGGCGGCGAGGCACCCCTGAGGAAGCGGCCGGGCGCGGCGTCAGCGGGGCACGGCGGCGTAGGCCAGCGCGACGGTCTCCTCGGGCGTCCCGTCGACGGGCACCACGGCGCCCCTCTCGTCCGGCCCCAGCGGCTCCAGCGTCTCGATCTGGGACCTCAGCAGCGCGGGCGGCATGAAGTGCCCCTTGCGCCGCGCGATGCGCCCGGCGATCAGCTCCGGCGAGCCGTGCAGGTGGACGAAGAACAGCTCCGGAGCGGCCCGGCGGAGGCGGTCGCGGTACCGGCGCCTGAGGGCGGAGCAGGTGACCACGCCGCCGCCGTCCCCCCGCTCCTCCAGCCAGGCGGCGATCGCGTCCAGCCAGGGACGCCGGTCCTCGTCGGTCAGCGGAACGCCCGAGGCCATCTTCGCCACGTTCTCCGGCGGGTGGAAGTCGTCGGCCTCCGCGTACGGCACGCCCAGCCGTTCGGCCAGGGCCGTGCCCACCGTCGTCTTGCCGGAACCGGACACACCCATCACCACGACGAGCGGGCTCACCACAGCCACACCACCACCCCACAGATCGGCACCGTCAGCGTACAGATGGCCACCGCGGCGACCGCGGAAACGCCCAGGGGGCCGGGCCGGGGCACCGCCAGGGCGCGGACGCGGAGACCGGCCACCGCCAGGACCACCGCCCACGCGAGCACGGCCGACGCGGCGAGCACGGCCGGCCCGGCCGGCACGCCCCCCTCCCGGACCGCCCGGCGGACCGCCAGCACCACGACCACCGCGAAGGCCAGCGCCGTGCGCCGCCACGCCAGCCGGGTGCGCTCCGGCTGCGCGGCCGGATCCCGTACGGCCGGGTCCCGCACGCCCCCGGCGCCCGTCCCGGCCCCGGGCCCCCGCCCCCGGCTCACCGGCCGAGCCCTCCCAGCACCACACCGGCCACCACCAGCAGCGCGGCCAGCGCCGTGCCCAGCGCCAGCAGCACGGGGAAGCGGGACAGGGGCAGGTCCTCGCCGCGCCGCATCGCCCGCTCGGTGCGCAGCCAGTGGTTCACCGCCCGCACCGCGCACAGCGCGCCGCCCGCCAGGAGCACCACGGCGATCGCCGTCCGCGCACCCGGGCGCATCCCGGTCAGGAACTGGTCCACCGCGAGCCCGCCGCCGACCAGCGCCAGAGCGGTGCGGATCCACGCCAGGAACGTCCGCTCGTTGGCCAGGGAGAACCGGTAGTCGGGCGTGGTGCCCTCGGCCCGCAGGCGCTCCGGCGCCCACCACAGCCGCGCCGCCGTCCGGAACCTGTCGATCACGCTCCGACCCTACGCCGAACCCGGGCGGGGCTCCCCGCCCCCGTGCGCCCGGTGCCACTCCCGCAGCCGCCGGTGGCACTCCAGGCCGTCGGGCACCACGTCCCACTCCGGCAGCCGCCGCTCCACCTCGTCCTCGGGCAGGAACGCCCACCAGGCCACCTCCTCCGGCTGCGGGGCCACCGGCAGTTCGCACCGCACCTCGTACACGGACAGGAACCAGGTGTGCTCCGGCGACTCGTAGAGGAACGTCAGCCGGTGCTCGGGGCGCGGCAGCCCGCTCACCCCCAGCTCCTCCTCGGCCTCCCGCAGGGCCGCCTCGTCGTAGCTCTCGCCGGCGCCCACCACGCCCCCGACCACCACGTCGTACATCGAGGGGAAGACCAGCTTCTCCGGGGTGCGGCGGTGGACGAAGATCCGCCCCTCGGCGTCCCGCACCCGGACCGAGACGCTCCGGTGCCGCATCCGGCGCGCGGTGGCCACCCCGCGCGGGGCCTGCCCGACCACCCGGTCGTGCTCGTCCACGATGTCCAGCAGCTCGTCCGCGGCCCTGCCCGCCGTCTCGTCGGTCATACGGCCATCCAAACGCATCCGGGCCTCCCACAGGGGTGCCGCCCGCCCGGACGGGGGGTTACTCTCCGGTTCACCAGCGCGGACGAGCCGAGGGACGGGTGGGCAGATGGCGTACGACGCCGACGTGATCGTGATCGGGGCGGGCCTGGCCGGACTCGCGGCCACCGCCGAACTGGCCGACGCCGGACGCCGGGTGATCCTGCTGGACCAGGAGCCCGAGGCGTCGCTCGGCGGCCAGGCGCACTGGTCCTTCGGCGGCCTGTTCCTCGTCGACTCCCCCGAGCAGCGCCGCCTGCGCATCCGCGACAGCCGAGAACTGGCCTGGCAGGACTGGCTCGGCACGGCCGGCTTCGACCGGGAGGAGGACGCCTGGCCGCGCCGCTGGGCCGAGGCGTACGTCGACTTCGCCGCGGGCGAGAAACGCGCCTGGCTGCGCTCCCGGGGCGTGCGGCTGTTCCCCGTGGTCGGCTGGGCCGAGCGCGGCGGCTACGACGCCACCGGCCACGGCAACTCGGTGCCGCGCTTCCACATCACCTGGGGCACCGGGCCCGGCCTGGTCGAGCCCTTCGCACGGCGGGTGCGGCAGGGGGCCGCGAAGGGCCTGGTGGACCTGCGGTTCCGCCACCGCGTCACCTCCCTGGCCCGCAGCGCGGGCGCCGTGGACACCATCGCCGGCGAGGTGCTCGCCCCCAGCGGCGCCGAACGCGGCACCGCCAGCAGCCGCGAGGTGGCCGGCACCTTCGAACTGCGCGCGCAGGCCGTGATCGTCGCCTCCGGCGGCATCGGCGGCAATCACGACCTGGTCCGCGCCAACTGGCCCGAGCGCCTGGGCCCCCCGCCCCGGCGGATGCTCTCCGGCGTCCCCGCCCACGTCGACGGCGCGATGCTCGGCATCGCCGAGCGGGCCGGCGGCCGGATCGTCAACCGCGACCGGATGTGGCACTACACCGAGGGCATCGAGAACTGGAACCCCGTCTGGGCCCGCCACGGCATCCGCATCCTCCCCGGCCCGTCCTCCCTGTGGCTCGACGCCACGGGGAAGCGGCTGCCGGTGCCGCTCTTCCCCGGCTTCGACACCCTCGGCACCCTCGAGCACATCATGCGGACCGGCTACGAGTACACCTGGTTCGTCCTCACCCGGAAGATCATCGAGAAGGAGTTCGCGCTCTCGGGCTCCGAGCAGAACCCCGACCTCACCGGCCGCAGCGTCCGCCAGGTCCTCGGCCGCGCCCGCTCCGGGGCGCCCGGACCGGTGCGCGCCTTCATGGACAAGGGCCCCGACTTCGTCGTCGAACGCGACCTGTCCGCCCTGGTGCGCGGCATGAACGCGCTGACCGGCGACGGCCTGATCGACGAGGAGGCCCTCCGGCACGAGATCACCGCCCGCGACCGGGAGATCGGCAACCCCTTCACCAAGGACCTCCAGATCACCGCCATCCGCGGCGCCCGCGCCTATCTCGGCGACAGGCTGATCCGGGTCGCCCCGCCGCACCGCCTGCTGGACCCCGAGGCGGGCCCGCTGATAGCCGTCCGCCTGAACATCCTGACCCGCAAGACCCTCGGCGGCCTGGAGACCGACCTGTCCTCGCGCGTCCTCACCGAGGGCGGCGAACCGCTGCCCGGCGTCTACGCCGCGGGCGAGGCGGCCGGCTTCGGCGGCGGGGGCATGCACGGCTACCGCTCCCTGGAGGGCACCTTCCTGGGCGGCTGCCTGTTCTCCGGCCGCACCGCCGGCCGCGCGGCGGCGAAGGCCGTCGGCTGAGCGCGGGCGGCCCGCCCGCGCCCCGACCCGCATTCGCGACCGCCGCCGGAACCGTCTGCGGCGGGGAACGCATGGCCGGAAACCGCCGGCCGGCGGCGCACGAGGGAGCACGGGAGTGGGGACGCGGACGGCGGGCCGCGCCGCGGGCGGGGCTCCGGGGAGCACGGCCGGGCGGGAGCGCGGCGGCAGGCCGGGGCCTTCCGCCGCGCACCTCCGGCGTCCGGGCCCGCACGACGCCCGCCGCGGCCCGGAGGATTCCGCGCACGACGCAGCGTCCCCCGTGGGAGACCCACGGGGGACGCTGCGTCATCGGTGTCCGGAGGGGGACTTGAACCCCCACGCCCGATAAAGGGCACTAGCACCTCAAGCTAGCGCGTCTGCCATTCCGCCACCCGGACGAGGTGTGCGCCGCCGGTCACTGCCGCGGCGACGTGTAAACCATAGCACTGGAGCGGGGGAGGGCGATCACACCCGCTGCTGCGCGGAGGGGCCCCGAGGCGGGAGGATGGGGCGATCCCGCTACAGGAGGAGGCAGTGTGAGCGAGCCGAGCGCGACCGCGGCGGACACCGTCAGGGGCGAGGACGAGGTCGTCGGCCTGTGCCGCGATCTCATCCGGATCGACACCAGCAACTACGGGGACCACTCCGGGCCCGGGGAGCGGGCCGCGGCCGAGTACGTGGCCGAGAAACTCGCGGAGGTGGGACTGGAGCCCAGGATCATCGAGTCGCACCCCGGACGGGCCTCGACCGTCGCCCGGATCGAGGGCGAGGACCCCTCGCGGCCCGCCCTGCTCATCCACGGCCACACCGACGTCGTCCCGGCGAACGCCGGCGACTGGACCCACCACCCGTTCTCCGGCGAGATCGCCGACGGCTGCGTGTGGGGCCGGGGGGCCGTCGACATGAAGGACATGGACGCGATGACGCTGGCGGTCGTCCGCGACCGGCTGCGCAGCGGCCGCAGGCCCCCGCGCGACATCGTGCTGGCCTTCCTCGCCGACGAGGAGGCGGGCGGCACCTACGGCGCGCGGTACCTGGTGGACCGGCACCCGGAGCTGTTCGAGGGCGTGACCGAGGCGATCGGCGAGGTCGGCGGCTTCTCCTTCACCGTCAACGAGAAGCTGCGGCTGTACCTGGTGGAGACCGCCGAGAAGGGCATGCACTGGATGCGCCTGACGGTGGAGGGCACCGCCGGGCACGGCTCGATGACCAACACCGACAACGCGATCACCGAGCTGTGCGAGGCCGTCGGGCGCCTGGGACGGCACCGGTTCCCGGTGCGGGTGACCAAGACGGTCCGCTCCTTCCTCGACGAGCTCTCCGACGCCCTCGGCGTCGAGCTGGACCCCGAGGACATGGACACCACGCTGGAGAAGCTGGGCGGCATCGCCAAGCTCATCGGAGCGACCCTGCGGAACACCGCGGCCCCGACGATGCTCGGCGCGGGCTACAAGGTCAACGTCATCCCCGGCCAGGCCACCGCCCACGTCGACGGCCGCTTCCTGCCCGGCCACGAGGAGGAGTTCCTGGCCGACCTCGACCGGATCCTGGGCCCGCGGGTGAGGCGCGAGGACGTGCACAGCGACAAGGCGGTGGAGACCACCTTCGACGGCGCCCTGGTGGACGCCATGCAGACCGCGCTGCGGGCCGAGGACCCGATCGCCCGCGCCGTGCCGTACATGCTCTCCGGGGGCACCGACGCCAAGTCCTTCGACGACCTGGGCATCCGCTGCTTCGGCTTCGCCCCGCTGAAGCTGCCGCCGGAGCTGGACTTCGCCGGGATGTTCCACGGCGTGGACGAACGGGTCCCGGTGGAGGGGCTGCGGTTCGGCGTGCGGGTCCTGGACCGCTTCATCGACCACTGCTGACGCCCCGCGCCGGGTGCCCCGGTAATTCGCCACCGTGTGCGGCCGTCACCGGGACGGGTGAAAGCGTCCATGGGCCGTAGCCCGGTTCCTCCGTTGTCGTTACAGGGAGTGCGGTCCGCGGCTGGGATCGCACTGCCAACAAGGAGGAAGAATGATCAAGAAGGTCGTCGCTGTCGCGGCTGCCACGGGCGGTCTCGTGCTCGCGGGTGCGGGCGTGGCCTCCGCCAGCTCCGGCGCCCAGGGCGCCGCCTTCGGTTCCCCCGGAATCGTCTCGGGCAACGTCGTCCAGGTGCCCGTCCACGTCCCGGTGAACGTCTGCGGCAACACGATCAGCGTGATCGGGGCGCTGAACCCCGCCTTCGGCAACGTCTGCGTCAACCACTGACGTCGCGGCCGGGCCGGTGAGTCCGGCGCACGGCGGCCCCGGAGTGCGCGCCATGCGCTCCGGGGCCGCTGTTTCGGCGGACGGAGAGGCCCAAGCGCCCTCCGGTCGCGGCCCGGCGCAGATCGCAAGGCACCCCATCAGCAGAGGGCAGGGAAGTACACATGCGACAGGTCACCAGGAAGGGCCTGATCACCATCGCCGCGGCCGGCGGAGTGCTGGCCGTGTCGGGCGGTTACGCCCACGCGGACAGCGGCGCCCGGGGCGCCGCCGTCGGCTCCCCGGGCATCGGTTCGGGGAACGCCGTCCAGGCCCCCGTATACGCGCCGGTGAACGCCTGCGGCAACACCGTGACGGGCGTGGGCGCTCTCAACTCCTCCTCCGGCAACGCGTGCGCCAACGGCGGCTCCCACCACTACCACGGTGGCGGCCACCACGGCGGGTACGGCGGTCACGACGGGGGGTACGAGAACCCCGGCCACGACTGGTACCCGGGGGGCCACGAGTGGGACGGCGGCCACGACGGAGGGTACGACGGCGGCTACGGCGGGGAGCACGACGGCGGACACCACGGCGGGAACGGCGGGGAGCACGACGGCGGACACGGGCAGGACACCGGGGCCCGGGGCGTCGCCGCGGGTTCCCCCGGCATCGCCAGCGGCAACACCGTCCAGATCCCCGTGGACGTCCCGGTGAACGCCTGCGGCAACACGATCAGTGTGATCGGGGCGCTGAACCCCTCCACCGGCAACGGATGCTCCAACGGCGACTCCGGGCACGAACCCGGCGAGCCGGGCGAGCCCGGGGAGCCGGAGAAGCCGGGCGACCCCGAGGAGCCGGGCAAGCCCGGGAAGCCGGGCACGCCCGACGACCCGGAGTGCGAGAAGGAGGACGGCAAGGGCGACGGGGACGACTGCGGGAAGCCCGAGAAGCCCGGAAAGCCGGGCGGCGAGAAGCCCGGGCCGGACACCCGGGCTCCGGAGCGGCCCGCTCCGCACGCGCCCGAGGGCGTGCTGGCGGACACCGGCGCACCCGCGCTGGGCACGCTCCTCCCGCTGGGCGCCGGTGCGCTGCTCGGCGGCACCCTGTTCTACCGGCGCGCCCGCACCGCACGGCGCTGACCGCCGGCGGGGCGAACGGAGACACAGCACGAGGAGCGGGTCCCGCCCCCTGCCGGGGGCCGGGGCCCGCTCCTCGTACGGGCCGCGTCACCAGGTGGCGCGCAACTGGCGGATGATCCGCCGCCGCAGCCGCACCTGGCGGCTGCCGTCGGAGTTCAGCCTCAATCGGTCCAGTTCCCAGTGTCCGTACTCGGCGTGTTCGGTCAGCAGGCGTGTGGCGGCCTTGCGGGAAACCCCGCGAGGGACGTACACATCGCGAAATTCGTATTCCGGCATCACATCTATTGTGCGGGCAGGGCCCCGGTACGGATAGCGTCTGCACTATGTCTGATGCTGCGCAGCCCAGCGCTGCCGAGGTACGAGCCGCCGCCGAAGCGCTGAAGACCGCGCTGGACCGTCACCTCGAAGCCGTCGAGCGACGGTCCGCCGGAGGAGGCACGGCCGCCGAGGCCGCCCGGGCGGATGCCGCCGTCCTCGCCGCGTTCGACGAACTCGCCGCGGCGGGGGAGGCCTACGACGAGCTGTTGTACGACGTCTACGACGAGGTCACCCCCTTCGAGGTCCCCGGCGGGGAGAGCATGCCCGCCTACACCGGACCGGAGGAGCCCAGCACCCTCAGCGTCTTCATCCGCCGCGACTACACCGTCGCCGAGCCGCAGCGGCTGATGGCCCAGGCACAGCGGGTCACCGAACTCGACCCGGACTCGGTGGACGGCGACACGGAGGCGCTGGAGGGCCCCTTCGCGGGAAGCGGCGTGCACGCCGCGCTCGGAGTGCTGTTCGGCGAGTACGAGCCCGACGAGATCGCCACCCGCCACAGGGAGTTCGGCCTGGAGGAGGGCGACTCCACCCTGTGGGTGATCGCGGGCGACGAGCCCCCCGAGCCCGGGGAGTGGCTGGGCGCCCCCTTCGAGTCGGCCGATCCGGAGCGGGTCGTGTGCCGCTTCGACGTCAGCGCCGTCTTCGACGAGGAGGACGGCTTCTACGGCATGGCCGTGGAGGAACCCGAGGACGGCCTCGCGCTCGAGGAGGACGAGCCGGAGGAAGACGGACCGGAAGAGGACGAGCCGGAAGAGGACGGACCGGAAGAGGACGAGTTCGAGGAGGCCGCCCCCGAGGAGGACGGGGACGGCCCGGGCCGCGGCCCCTCCGGGACCGCGGCCGGCTAGTCCGCCGCTCCGGGCTCCCGCACCGCCGCCTGCGCGCGCAGCAGCGCGCGCAGGCGGGTCGTGCGCTGCCGGGCCGGTACCTCCGCCACCGCCTTCGGCAGCGCCGGACCCACGCCGTGCACCACGGACAGGTGCCGCTCGCCGCGCCCGAACGCGGTGTACACCCACGCCCGGTCGAGGGCCGGGACCGCGTCGCCCGGCAGCACCACCACGACCGCCGGCCAGCGTGTGCCCACGGCCTGGTGGGCGGTGACCGCCCAGCCGTGCCGCACGGCGCGGGCCACCCGCTCGCGGGGGACGGTGACCCTGCGCCCGGCGCACTCCAGGTGCAGCCCCTCGGCGTCCGCGGAGACGACCGTGCCGAACGCGGCGCGGCCCGGGGCGGGGGAGTGGACCACCCGGTCACCGGGGTCGAACCCGCCGAACCGGCCGGGGCCGGGGTTCAGCCGCTCCTTGAGCGCGGCGTTGAGCACCCGGGTGCCCACGGCGCCGCCGTGGCCGGGGGTGATCACCTGGGTCCGCTCCGCGGGCACCCCGATGGCCCTCGGCACCGAGTCGGCGACCAGCTGCACGGTGCGGTGCACCGCCTCCCCGGCGTCGCGCACGGGGACGATCACCACTTCCCGGCCGGGGGCCTCCACCTCGCCCAGCTCGCCGATCCCGACGCCCGAGACCAGCTCGCCGATCGGGCCCGGGTCCGGCGTGCGGGAGACCACCTGCGGGCAGAAGCGCGCCGCGGCCAGGTCGGCGGCCACCTGGCCGGGCCCCGCCGAGCCGAGCAGGTGGGGGTCCCCGCTGAGCACCAGCCGCGCGCCGTCCGGCATCGCCTCCACCAGGGCCGCCGCCCGCTCGGTGTCGAGCTGGGGGGCGTCCAGCACGGCGAGCAGGTCCAGCGCGTACGCGCCCTCCTCGTCCCGCCCGGGGCCCTCCTGGCCGGTCAGCAGCCCGTCCACGGTCACGGCCGCCGGATCCCCGCCGTCACCGTTGCCGAGCAGCTCCGCCAGCCGCCGCCTGCCGTCCTCGCCGTGGGCCGCCGCGTACGCCCGCAGACCCAGCGACCGGGCCGCCGCGACGAGCGCCGCGGGCTCGGCTCGGGCGGCCTCGGCGCCGGTGTGCACGACCAGGGCGCTGCGCGCGGACGCCCGGACCAGCTCGGCCGCCGACGGGACGGGCGCCGCGGCCGCGGCCGCCTCCCAGCGTTCCGCCTCCTCGCCGCCGGGCGCGGCGAAGGTGCCGGCCAGCCGGGCCAGGCCCTCGGCCAGGCTCTCCTCGGCCAGGGCGTGGCGGTCCAGGCCCAGCAGCAGCCGCACCGGCCGCTCGTCCCCCTCCTCCCCGGCGTCCCCGCCGCCGGAGCGTCCGGCGTCCCCGGTGTTCCCGGTGTTCTCGGTGTTCCCGGTGTCCTCGAAGGCCAGCACCGCGCCGGAGTCGACCGCCTCGCGCACCGCCTCCTCCGGATCCGGCACGGTGTGCCGGGCCAGCTCCCGGACGAGGGCCTCCAGCGGCAGGACCGTGTGCCCGGCCCGCGCGGCCCGCTCCAGCAGCCACACGGCCAGGGCCCGGGTGCGCCGCTCGTCGCCGGGTCCGCACTCGGCGCCCAGCAGCGCGCGGGCGAAGCCGTCCGCCTGCTCCGGCCGCACGCCGGGGACCGCCAGGAGCTGCCACGGGTCCGCGCGCAGCACCTCCTCCGCCCCCTCGCCCAGGACCTCCACGGCCCCCTCGCCCAGGGCCTCGGGCGCGCCGCCCCCGGCGAGCAGCGCCGTGACGCCCGCGGGCACCGCCACGGGACCGGCCGGCGCCGGACGCGCACCGGGCGCGGGCGCGGGCCGCGCGGGTGCGGGACGCCGGGGCGCGGGCTTCGGCTCGGCGAAGAACTCGGCCGCGGAGCGCTCGCCGCTCTCCACGGCGCGCACGGCGGCCATGAGCTCGGCGGCCTTGTCCGCCCTGCCCGCCGCGCCCGCCCCGGCGGCCCCGCCGGTCTCGTTCGCGTCTCCGCTCCGGGACGCCTCCCCGGCGGCGGTCCGGGGGGTGTCCCGGGCGGTTCCGCCCCTGGCGTCGTCTGGGTCCTCGGCACCGGACGCGGTCACAGCGTGCTCCAGTCGTGGTCGGGATAGCGGTGCACCGGGGCCGACACGTCGTCCAGCGCCCGGCGGATCTCGTCAGGAAGAGTAAGGCTCTCCACCGACAACACCTCGTCGAGCTGCCGCGACGTGCGCGCGCCGACGATCGGCGCGACCACCCCGGGCCGGTCCCGCACCCAGGCGAGCGCCACCTGGAGCGGGGTGACGGCCAGCCCGTCGGCCGCCGTGGCGACCGCGTCCACGATCCGCGCCGCCGCGTCGTCGAGGTAGGGCGCGACGAAGGGCGCCAGGTGCTCCGAGGCCCCGCGCGAGTCCGGCGGCGTGCCGTCGCGGTACTTGCCGGTGAGCACGCCCCGCCCCAGCGGCGAGGACGGCAGCAGCCCCACCCCCAGGTCCAGCGCGGCGGGCAGCACCTCCCGCTCCACCCCGCGCTGGAGCAGCGAGTACTCCATCTGCGTACTGGCCAGCCGGGTGCGCGTCCCGGGCGAGGCGAGCTGCCAGGCGGCGGCCTTGGCGAGCTGCCAGCCGCAGAAGCCCGCCACCCCGGCGTAGCGGGCGCGGCCGCTGCTCACCGCGGTGTCGATCGCCTGGAGGGTCTCCTCCAGGGGCGTGAAGGGGTCGTAGGCGTGGATCTGCCACAGGTCCACGTGGTCGGTGCCCAGCCGCTCCAGCGAGGCGTCGAGCGCGGCCAGCAGGTGGCCGCGCGAGCAGTCGAAGCGGCGGTCCGGGTCGGGCACGCCGCCCGCCTTGGTGGCGATCACCAGGTCCCGGCGGGGCACCAGATCGGCCATCAGCCGCCCCAGCAGGTACTCGGCGCCTCCGTCGGCGTACACGTCGGCGGTGTCCACCAGGGTGCCGCCCGCCTCCCAGAAGGCCTTCAGCAGGCCGGCCGCCTCCCTCTCCCCGGTGTCCCGCGTCCAGGTGAGGGTGCCGAGCCCGATCCGGGATACGCGGAGGCCGGTGCGGCCCACGTGCCTGTGCTCCATGGGCGTTGAGCGTACTTGCGGCCGCGCGCTAGAGTCCCGGGGACAAGAACGTTACTGATCGGTAAGGGGACGCGGATGCGGCTCGGGATCAACCTCGGCTACTGGGGAGCCGGGATGGACGCGGACAATCTCGCGGTCGCCAGGGAGGCCGACCGTCTCGGCTACTCCGTCTGCTGGGCCGCGGAGGCCTACGGCTCCGACGCCGCCACCGTGCTGGCCTGGGTCGCCGCGCAGACGGAGCGGATCGACGTGGGATCGGCGATCTTCCAGATCCCCGCCCGCACCCCCGCCATGACGGCCATGACCGCCGCCACCCTCGACACCCTCTCCGGCGGGCGCTTCCGGCTCGGCCTCGGCGTCTCCGGACCGCAGGTCTCCGAGGGCTGGTACGGGGTGCGGTTCGACAAGCCGCTCGCCCGCACCCGCGAGTACGTGGAGATCATCCGCAAGGCGATGTCCCGCGAGCGCCTGACCCACTCCGGCGAGCACTGGACGCTGCCGCTGCCGGACGGCCCCGGCAAGCCGCTGAAGCTCACCGTGCATCCGGTCCGCGAGCACATCCCGCTGTACATCGCCGCCATCGGGCCGAAGAACCTGGAGCAGACCGGCGAGATCGCCGACGGCGCCCTGCTGATCTTCTTCTCGCCCGAGCACGCCGAGGAGACCACGCTCGGCGCGCTGCGCGCCGGACGCGAGAAGGCGGGCAAGACCCTCGACGGCTTCGACGTGGCGCCCACCGTGCCGCTGGCCGTGGGCGACGACGTCGACGCGCTGGCCGACACCTTCCGCCCGTACACCGCGCTGTACGTCGGCGGCATGGGCAGCCGCAAGCAGAACTTCTACAACCGGCTCGCCCAGCGGATGGGGTACGAGAAGGAGGCCGCCGAGATCCAGGACAAGTACCTGTCCGGCGACAAGCAGGGGGCCGCGGCGGCCGTGCCCCGGCAGCTCATCGACTCCACCGCGCTGCTCGGGCCGGTCGACCGGATCGCCGACCGGATGCGGGCCTACGCCGAGGCCGGGGTGACCACCCTGTCGCTCTCGCCCGCGGGCTTCACCCTGGAGGAGCGGATCGCCGCGCTGCGGGCCGGCGTGGAGGCGCTGGAGCGCTCCGGAGTCGCCTCCTGAGGGACGCGCCCGCGCCGGGCGTCCCCGGGACGTGTTCACGGCCGTGGTGGGGGCTCGGGGTCCTCCCCGCCACGGCCGTCGCAGGGCACAACGCCCGGCTCCGCCGCGGGTTACGGCCCCGGCGGGGAACCCTCCGTTCGGCCCAAGGGGCGCGGTGAGCTGTTGCCGCGGACCGGGCGTCCCGTTTGACTCGACTTCTGCGGACACGTCCACGGAGGTACCGGTCATGCCCTGGACAAAAGACCTGCTGCGCGAAGCCCTCGACGACGACGCCTCCTTCCGTCTGCTGTGTTCCCTGGCCGTCGGCGCCGAGGCCCGCAACGGCCGCGGGAACGGCAGGGTCGCCGCGTCCGTCCCCCCCGCCCGGCGCGATCTGGCGCCCGGCATGGCGCGCCACGGCGCCCGGCAGGAGAGGAACGCCCGCCTGCTGGGCGAACTGCCCGGCAGGCGCGGCCTGGAGACGGTCGCCGTGCCGCCCGAGGCCGACCACGCCCTGCTCCTGGAACGGCGGGGAGCCTGCCCGGCGCACGTCAAACTGGACCGCGGGGAACCCCTGAACGAGCGGGACGTCATCGCCCACCTGGCCCACGCGTACGCCGCCGAGAGCCGGGCCGCCGCATGGCTCGCGCCGGTGGCCGAACGCCTCCCCGGGGACCCGGAGGCCGCCCGCCTGGTGCGGGAGGTCGCCCGGACCAAGCGGGACCACCTCGCCTACTGCCGGGAGGGCCTGCTGCGGTTCGTCCGCACCGGGCACGGCGCCGCCGTCCGGCTGCTGCTGCGGGAGAACGCGCTGGCGGAGGCCCGCGCCCACCACGACGCCGCCCTCGCCCTGCTGGCCCACCTGGGCCACCTGCTGGGCTGGCGGATGGCGAGGTCGGTGGTCCTGGAGGCGCGCGTCCACGCGGTGTACGCGCTGGAGCGGCTGACCGGCCGGTACCGCACCGCGGGCCTCGTCCCGTTCGAACGCCCCGCCCCGCCCGACCGGACCGCCGGCGCCGGCGTGCCGCCCGGCCCCGCCGCTACAGCCAGCCCCGGCGCTTGAACAGCAGGTACAGGCCGGCGCTCACGGCGGCCATCAGCACCGTCACCGCCGGGTAGCCCAGCGGATGGCCCAGCTCGGGCATGCGGGAGAAGTTCATCCCGTAGACCCCGGCGATCATGGTCGGAGCCGCGGCCACGGCCGCCCACGCCGAGATCCTGCGCAGGTCGTCGTTCTGCCGGACGCCCACCTGCGCCAGATGGGCCGACAGGATGTCCGACAGCAGCCGGTCCAGCCCCTCGACCTGGTCGTTCACCCGGACCAGGTGGTCGTGGACGTCGCGGAAGAACGGACGCGAGCGCTCCGGGACGAACGGCACCCCGGCGCCCGCCAGCCGCTCCATCGGCTCCACCAGCGGCCCGCAGGCCCGGCGGAACTCCAGCACCCGGCGCTTGAAGGCGTAGATGCGGCCCGCGGCGCCGCGCCCGTCCGGGCCGCCCGGTGTGAAGACCCGCTCCTCCAGCGCGTCGAGGGCCGCGTGCAGCTCCGCGGCCACCTCCACGTAGTGGTCGACCACCGCGTCGCTCACCGCGTACACCACGGCGGCCGGACCGTGCCGGAGCACCCCGGGATCCCGCTCCAGGCGCTCCCGCACCCGGCCCAGGGGGTCGATGCCGCCGTGGCGCACGGACACCACGAAGGAGTCGCCGAGGAACAGCATCAGCTCCCCGGTCTCCACCGTGTCCGCCGCGCCGTCGTGGCCCACCGGCTTGAGCACCAGGAACAGCGAGTCGTCGTAGACCTCCAGCTTCGGGCGCTGGTGGGCCGAGAGGGCGTCCTCCACCGCCAGCGGGTGCAGCCCGAACGCCTCGGCGACCGAGCCGAACTCCTCCTCCGACGGCTCGTGCAGGCCGATCCACAGGAAGGCGTCGCCGGCCGCGCGGGCCGCCGAGACCGCCCCGGCCGGGTCCGCGGGGCCCTCGGTGCGGAGCCCGTCGCGGTAGATGGCGCAGTCCACTGTCACAGGCCCATCGTGCCCGACCGGGGACGCCGTACGGGTGAGGACGGTTCCGCGGTCCTCGCCTACGCTGGCTGCCATGCCCACGCTGCTCCTCGTCCGGCACGGCCGGTCCACCGCCAACACCTCCGGGCTGCTCGCCGGCCGCACCCCCGGCGTCCACCTGGACGAGCACGGCACCGCCCAGGCCGCCGCGCTCCCCGGCCGCCTGGCCCCGCTCCCCCTGGCCGCCGCCGTCCACAGCCCGCTGGAACGCTGCCGCCAGACCCTGGCCCCGCTGGCACAGGCCCGGCCGGAGCTGCCGCTGCACACCGAGGAGCGGATCAACGAGTGCGACTACGGCGACTGGACCGGCCGCAAACTCGCCGAGCTGAACGACGAGCCGCTGATGGCCGCCGTCCAGCAGCACCCCTCCGCCGTCGCCTTCCCCGGCGGCGAGACGATGCGCGGCATGCAGGCCAGAGCGGTGGAGGCCGTGCGCGACTGGAACGAGCGCATCGAGAAGGAGCACGGAGCCGACGCCGCCTACCTGATGTGCTCGCACGGCGACGTCATCAAGGCCCTGGTCGCCGACGCCCTGGGGATGCACCTCGACCTCTTCCAGCGCGTCCACGTCGAGCCCTGCTCGGTCACCGTCATCCGCTACACCCCGCTGCGGCCCTTCCTGCTGCGGCTGGGCGACACCGGTGACCTCTCCTCCCTCGCCCCGCGCGGGGAGGACGCGGGCACCGGCGTGCCGCAGGCCGGGGGCGGCGGGACCGCCGCCGTGGGGGGCGGGGCCTGAGGGAGGGCCCCGACGGAGCACGGCGGTCGGCACGGTGATCGCCGGGCGCAGTAGGGTGCCAGTGACCCAGCAGTCGACCCGATGGAGCAGGACGTGTCCCGTCAGGTGTTCCTCTACGACCCCCCGGAACGCTTCGTGGCCGGTACGGTCGGGCTGCCTGGCCGCCGCACCTTCTACCTCCAGGCGTCCGCGGCCGGCCGCACCACCAGCGTCGCCCTGGAGAAGGCACAGGTGGAGGCGCTCGCCGAACGCATCGACGAACTCCTGGACGAGGTCGTGCGGCGCACCGGCGGCAGCGCCCCCGTCCCGGCCGTCGCGCCCGCCGACACCGCCGACACCGCGCCCCTGGAGACCCCCGTCGAGGAGGAGTTCCGGGTCGGCACCATGGCACTCGCCTGGGACGGCGAGGAGGAGTGCGTGGTGGTGGAGGCCCAGGCCCTGGTCGAGCTGGACGTGGAGTCCGAGGAGGACCTCGTCGAGGCCGAGGAGCGGCTGCTGCGGGACGACGAGAACGGCCCTCCGGTGCTGCGCGTGAGAATCAGCGGGGCGATGGCCCGGGCCTTCGCCAAACGCGCCATGGACGTCGTCAGGGCGGGCCGTCCGCCGTGCCCGCTGTGCAGCCTGCCCCTCGACCCGGAAGGACACGTGTGCCCGCGCCAGAACGGATACCGCCGCCAGTCGTGACGCCGGGGACGCCGGCGGCCCGGGAGGCGCCGGACGGGACGGCCGGGCTGCTGGCCCACGGCGAGCTGACGGTGCGCGGACGCCTCCGCGACGCCTCCAACGCGGTGCTGTACTGCACGGTCTCCCGTGCCGGGCGCGAGGTGCCCTGCGTCTACAAGCCGGTGCGCGGCGAGCGCCCGCTGTGGGACTTCCCCGACGGCACCCTGGCGCAGCGCGAGGTGGCGGCGTACGAGGTGTCCGAGGCGCTCGGCTGGCACCTGGTGCCGCCGACCGTGCTCCGCGACGGCCCGTACGGCGAGGGCATGTGCCAGCTGTGGATCGGACCGCCGCCGGACGGCGGGGAGGAGCGTCCCGGCGGCGGGGAGGACGGGGACGGAGGGGCCGGCGCGGACGCGGCCGGCGGCCTCCTCGCGCTCGTGGAGGGCGACGAGCCCGGAGAGGGCTGGAAGGCCATCGGCCTGGTCGGCGTGGGGGAGGGACGCACCGCGCTGCTGGTGCACGCCGACGACGCGCGGCTGCGCCGCCTCGCCGTCCTCGACGCGGTGATCAACAACGCCGACCGCAAGGGCGGGCACCTGCTGACCGCCCCGGACGGGCGGCTGTACGGCATCGACCACGGGGTGACCTTCCACACCGACGACAAACTGCGCACGCTGCTGTGGGGCTGGGCGGGCGAGCCGCTGCCCGGCGAGACGCTGGGGCCGCTGCGCGGCCTGGCCGCCGCACTGGCCGACGGCGCCCCGCTCACCGCCCGGCTGGCCGGCCTGATCACCCCCGCCGAACTGGACGCCCTGCGCGGGCGGGTCGACGGCCTCCTGGCCACCGGCCGCCACCCGCTGCCCGGAGGGGACTGGCCCGCCATCCCCTGGCCGCCCGTCTGACGGCGGCCCGGCGGGCGCCGGACGGGGCCGGGCCCGGCGGCCGTCCGGCGCCGCCCCGCCGGTCCCGGGCGACCGCGTGTTCCGGCCACTGCGCGGATCCCGCTCGTGGGGACCGCCGATCGCCGGTTACGCTCATGACCATGCATGCCTGGCCCGCTTCCGAGGTGCCCGCCCTGCCAGGTCAGGGCCGCGACCTCAGCCTCCACGACACCGCGACCGGCGGACGGGTGACCCTCGCCCCCGGTCCCGTCGCCCGCCTGTACGTCTGCGGCATCACGCCGTACGACGCGACCCACATCGGGCACGCGGCGACCTACAACGCGTTCGACCTCGTGCAGCGCGTGTGGCTCGACACCAAGCGGCAGGTCCACTACGTGCAGAACGTCACCGACGTCGACGACCCGCTGCTGGAGCGGGCCGCGGCCACCGGCGACGACTGGACCGCACTGGCCGAGCGCGAGACGGCCCTCTTCCGCGAGGACATGACCGCCCTGCGCATGCTCCCCCCGAAGCACTACGTCGGCGCCGTCGAGGCCATACCCATGATCGTCCCGCTCATCGAGCGGCTGCGCGACGCCGGCGCCACCTACGAGATCGACGGCGACGTCTACTTCTCCGTCTCCGCCGACCCCCGCTTCGGCGGGGTCTCCCGCCTGGACGCCGAGACGATGCGGCACCTGTCCGCGGAACGCGGCGGCGACCCCGACCGGCCCGGCAAGAAGAACCCGCTCGACCCGATCCTGTGGATGGCCGCCCGCGAGGGCGAGCCCTCCTGGGACGGCGGCTCGCTCGGCCGCGGCCGCCCCGGCTGGCACATCGAGTGCGTCGCCATCGCCCTGGAGCACCTGGGCATGGGCTTCGACGTCCAGGGCGGCGGCTCCGACCTGGCCTTCCCCCACCACGAGATGGGCGCCTCGCACGCCCAGGCGCTCACCGGCGAGCACCCCTTCGCCAAGGCGTACGTCCACGCCGGGATGGTCGCCCTGGACGGCGAGAAGATGTCCAAGTCCAGAGGGAACCTGGTCTTCGTCAGCAGACTGCGCCGCGACGGGACCGACCCGGCCGCCATCCGCCTGGCCCTCCTGGCCCACCACTACCGCTCGGACTGGGAGTGGACGGACGCCGTCCTGGACGAGGCGGTCGCACGGCTCGGCCGCTGGCGCGCCGCCGTCTCCCGCCCCGACGGCCCGCCGGCCGACGACCTGGTGGAGGAGATCCGCGAGGCCCTCGCCGACGACCTCGACGCCCCCGCCGCGCTGGCCGCCGTCGACCGCTGGGCCGACCGCCAGCGGGAGGCCGGCGGCACCGACACCGGGGCTCCCGGCCTGGTGACCCGTGCCGTGGACGCCCTGCTGGGCGTCGCCCTCTGACACGTCCCGGACACGGACCCCGGACACGGCAGCGCCCCGGCCGGCCCCTCACGGGCCGGCCGGGGCGCTGCGCCGTCGTCCGGGTCAGGCGTCCTCGCCGGGCGTCCCGGTGCCGGGTCCGTCCTCGCCGGGCTCCTCCGGGCCGTCCCCGCCCTCGTCCCCCTCCTCCGGGGGCTTCGGCGTCCGGCCCCGGCCACCGCCGAGGTCCCCGGAGGTGTCGCGCAGGTAGGAGCCGCTCTCGGAGGCCGTGCCGCCGCCGGCGGTGTGGCCGTCGCGCCGCCGCAGGTAGCGCTCGAACTCCTTGGCGATCGCCTCGCCCGTCGCCTCCGGCAGGTCCGCGGTGTCCCGCGCCTCCTCCAGCGACTGCACGTACTCGGCCACCTCGCTGTCCTCGGCCGCGAGCTGGTCCACGCCCAGCTGCCAGGCCCGGGCGTCCTCCGGCAGCTCGCCCAGCGGGATCCGCACGTCCAGCAGGTCCTCCAGCCGGTTGAGCAGGGCGAGGGTCGCCTTCGGGTTGGGCGGCTGCGAGACGTAGTGCGGCACCGCGGCCCACAGGCTCACGGCCGGAACGCCCGCGTGCGCGCACGCCTCCTGCAGGACGCCGACGATGCCCGTGGGCCCCTCGTAGCGGGACTCCTCCAGATCCATCGTGCGGGCCAGGTCCGGGTCGGACGTCGTTCCGGTGACCGGGACCGGCCTGGTGTGCGGGGTGTCGCCGAGCAGGGCGCCGAGCACGACGACCATCTCCACGCCGAGCTCGTGGGCGAAGCCCAGGATCTCGTTGCAGAACGAACGCCAGCGCATGCTCGGCTCGATGCCGCGCACCAGCACCAGGTCGCGGGCCCGGCCCCGGCCGTCGGCCTCGCCGAGCCGCACCACCGACAAGCGGGTCGTGGGCCAGGTGATCCTGCGCGCACCGCCCTCCAGCCACACCTGGGGCCGGTTGACCTGGAAGTCGTAGTAGTCCTCGGCGTCGAGCGCCGCGAACACCTCCCCCTTCCACTCCCGCTCCAGATGGGCGACCGCGGCGGAGGCGGCGTCACCGGCGTCGTTCCAGCCTTCGAACGCGGCCACCATGACCGGGTCAACCAGCTCGGGAACCCCCTCGAGCTCGATCACCCAGTGCCTCCTTCCGGCCGACGCGGAGCACCTGGCTCCGTACCGGCTGACGTCCTCATTACCGTGCGGCCCCAGCCTACGGCGTGACCGTGCCCGCTCCGCAGCCTCCGCACGCCTTTCGGGACGGCGGCGCGCGAGGACCGCGCCGGGACCGGGGAGCGGGCACGGACGCCGCGGCTGCCCGGGAGCGGCCGGCGGGGCAGGACCGGCCGGCGGGACACCCCCCGCACGGCACGCGTACGGTACGGGAACGGCGCGGGGACGAACACAGGGACGAGCACAGGGACGACACGGAGAAGGAGCCACGGCCACCATGACGAGACAGTCCGCGACACGGACGCTGGGCCGCACCGGAGTGCGGGTGACACCCCTCGGCCTCGGCTGCGCCCCCATCGGGAACTTCCGCCGCCCCGTCGGCGAGGAGCAGGCCCGCGCGGTGGTCGGGGCCGCCCTGGAGGAGGGCTGGACGTACCTGGACACCGCGCCCCACTACGGCGTCGGCCTCTCGGAGGAGCGCATCGGCCGCGCGCTGGCCGGCCGCGACCGCGCCGCGCTCACCGTCTCCACCAAGGTCGGCCGGCGGCTGCGCCCGCTCGCCCCGGGCGAGGAGCCGCCCGACGGCGAGGGCTTCGTCGACACCCCGCCGCGCGCCCGCGTGTGGGACCTGACCCGGGACGGGATCCGGGCCACCGTCGAGGCGTCCCTGGAGCGGCTGGGCACCGACCGGGTGGAGGTCCTGCTCCTGCACGACGTGGAGAACCACGTCCGCGAGGTGTACGAGACGGGCTTCCCGGCGCTGGCCGAGCTGCGCGCGGAGGGAGCGGTGGGGGCGATCGGCTTCGGCATGAACCACAGCGACCACCTCGCCCGGTTCGTCGCCGACCTCGACGTCGACGTGGTGCTGTGCGCGGGCCGCTGGACCCTCCTGGACCACCGGGCCGCCGCCGACCTGCTGCCGGTCTGCTCCCGGCGCGGCACCTCCGTCGTCGTCGGCGGGGTCTACAACTCGGGGCTGCTCGCCGACCCCCGTCCCGGCGCCACGTTCGACTACCGCGAGGCGCCGCGGGAGCTGCTGGAGCGGGCGCGGCGGATCGGGGAGGTGTGCGCGGAGTTCGGGGTGCCGCTGAGGGCGGCCGCCCTGCGCTTCCCGTTCGGCCACCCCGCGGTGGCCTCGGTGGTGGTCGGCTGCGCCACCGCGGAGGAGGTGCGGGACAACGCGCGGATGTTCGCGCACGAGGTCCCGGACGGGCTGTGGCACGAGCTGACCGGGCGCGGGCTGCTGCCGGAGGGCCTTCCGCTGCCGACGGCGGGGTGAGCCGGGCGGGGCGGGCGGGACGGTCCGGAGGGCTCGGCGGGCCACGCCGGTCCTGCCCGGCGCCGGCGGGCGTTCCCCGGCGCGGGGCCCGGCGCCGCTCACGGGCGCGGGCCCGTACGGGCGGGGAGGCCGGTGCCGTACGGGCCCGCGGGACGCGGGGGACGCTGAGGACGCTGAGCGGGCGCGGGCGTCACCGCGGGCGCGCCGCCAGCACCTCCTCGACCCCGGCGCGGACCTCCTCGGTGTCCAGGCCGCGGACGGTGAGCGTGGTGCGGCGGCGCAGCACGTCGTCCGCCGTCGCCGCCCACTCGTGGTCCCGGGCGTAGACCACCTGGGCCCAGATCTCCGGGGCGTCCGGGTGGACGCGCTCGCCCAGCGCCGGGTCCTCGTGGACCAGGCGGGCGATGTCGAAGGCCAGCGCCCCGTAGTGGGTGGCCAGGTGCCGGGCGGTCGGCGGATCGAGCGGGACGCCCGGCGCGCGGTCCACCAGCAGCCGGTGGGCGACCGCGTCGGGGTTGGCCACCCCCGGCAGCGGCACCCGGCGCACCAGCTCGGAGACCGGCACGGCGTCCTCGGTGATCCCGGCGGCCGAGACGCCGGGCAGCTTCGCCAGCTTCCGCAGCACCGTGCGGCCGATGTGCCGGTAGGTGGTCCACTTGCCGCCCGCGACCGAGAGCATCCCGCCGCGGCCCTCGGTGACCACCGTCTCCCGTTTGGCGGACTCCACGCCGCCCGGGCCGCCGGGCAGCACCCGCAGGCCCGCGAAGGCGTACGTCATCAGGCCGCGGTCCAGGTGCTCGTCCCGCACCGAGAGCGCGGCCTCGTCCAGGATCTGCCGGATGTCGGCCTCGGTGACGGCGACGTCGGCCGGGTCGCCCTCGTACGCCTCGTCCGTGGTGCCCAGCAGCAGGTGGTCCTCCCAGGGGAGGGCGAAGGCGATGCGGTACCTGTCGACGGGCGTGGCCATGGCGGCCTTCCACGGCGCCTTGCGCCGCAGCACCAGGTGGGCGCCCTTGGAGAGCCGGACGCTGGGAGCCGCGCCCGCGTACTCCATCCGCCGCAGGCGGTCCACCCACGGGCCGGTGGCGTTGAGCACCAGGCGGGCGTCGACGCCGAACTCGGTGCCGTCCAGCCGGTCCCGCACCTCGGCGCCGGTGACCCGGCCGTGGGTGAAGCGCAGGCCCGTGACCTCGGCGTGGTTGAGGACCACGGCGCCGCTGTGCACGGCGGCCCGGACGGTCATCACCGCGACCCGGGAGTCGTTCATCTGGTGGTCGCCGTAGACCGCGACCGCCCTGAGGTTCTCGGTGCGCAGCGCGGGGTTGGCGGCGGCGGCCCTCGCGGGGGAGATCAGCCGCCCCACCCCGTCGCCGAAGGCCGACAGGGCCGAGTAGGCGAAGACGCCCGCGCCGAGCTTGGCCGCGCCGTGCGGGCCGCCCCGGTAGACCGGCAGGTAGAAGGTGAGCGGGTTGACCAGGTGCGGGGCCACGTCCCTGGCCAGCACCCGCCGCTCGTGGTGGTTCTCGGCGACCAGCCTCACCGCGCCGGTCTGCAGGTAGCGCAGACCGCCGTGGACGAGCTTGGAGGAGGCGGAGGAGGTGGCGCCGGCGAAGTCCCCGGCGTCCACCATCGCCACCCGCAGCCCCGCCTGCGCGGCGTGCCAGGCGACCGAGGTGCCCAGGATGCCGCCGCCCACGACCAGCAGGTCGAAGACGGCGCCCGACAGCACCTCCCTGGTCTCGGCGCGGCCCGGAGCGGGTCCGGGGGCCGGGCGCGTCCCGAGGGTGGGGACGCCTCGCAGGGTGTTCATGCGGTTCACTTCTCCTCTTCGATCCAGCCCATGGTCCGCTCCACGGCCTTGAGCCAGTTCTCGTACTCGCGTTCGCGGACGTCCGCCGCCATGCGGGGCGTCCACTCCGCCGCCCGCCGCCAGTTGGCGCGCAGCGCGTCGGTGTCGGGCCAGAACCCGACGGCCAGGCCGGCGGCGTAGGCGGCGCCCAGACAGGTGGTCTCGGCGACCATGGGCCGCACCACCGGGGCGTCCAGCACGTCCGAGATGCACTGCATCAGCAGGTTGTTGCTGGTCATGCCGCCGTCCACCTTCAGGGCGGTCAGCTCGACGCCGGAGTCCTTCGCCATCGCGTCGACGATCTCGCGGGTCTGCCAGGCCGTGGCCTCCAGCACCGCCCGGGCGATGTGCGCCTTGGTGACGTAGCGGGTCAGGCCCGCGATGACCCCGCGCGCGTCGGAACGCCAGTAGGGGGCGAACAGCCCGGAGAAGGCGGGGACGAAGTAGGCGCCGCCGTTGTCCTCGACCGAGCTCGCCAGCGTCTCGATCTCGGCGGCGCTGTTGATCAGCCCCATCTGGTCGCGCATCCACTGCACCAGCGAGCCGGTGACGGCTATCGAGCCCTCCAGCGCGTACACCGGGTCCTGGTCGCCGATGCGGTAGCCGACGGTGGTCAGCAGGCCGTTGTAGGAGTTGACGACCTGGGAGCCGGTGTTGAGCAGCAGGAAGGTCCCGGTGCCGTAGGTCGACTTGGCCTCGCCCGGCGAGAAGCAGGTCTGGCCGAACAGCGCGGCCTGCTGGTCGCCGAGCGCGGAGGCCACCGGCACGCCCTCCAGGACGCCCCGGGCCTCGCCGTAGACCTCGGAGGAGGAGCGGATCTCGGGCAGCATCGCCATGGGCACGCCGATGGAGTCGCAGATCCTCGGGTCCCAGTCCATGGTGCGCAGGTTCATCAGCAGGGTGCGGGAGGCGTTGGTGACGTCGGTGACGTGCACGCCGCCGTCGGTGCCTCCGGTGAGGTTCCAGATCAGCCAGGAGTCCATCGTGCCGAAGGCGATCTCGCCCGCCTCGGCGCGCTCGCGCAGTCCTTCGACGTGGTCCAGCAGCCAGCGGATCTTCGGGCCCGCGAAGTAGCTGGCCAGGGGCAGGCCGGTCTCGCGGCGGAAGCGGTCCTGTCCGACGTTGCGCCCCAGTTCGCGGCAGAGGGCGTCGGTTCGGGTGTCCTGCCAGACGATGGCGTTGTGGACCGGCTCGCCGGTGGTCCTGTCCCACAGCAGCGTCGTCTCGCGCTGGTTGGTGATGCCCAGGGCCCGGACGTCCTCGCGGGTGATGCCCGCCCGGTCGAGGGCCTCGGCGACCACCTCCCGGACGTTGGTCCAGATCTCGGCGGCGTCGTGCTCGACCCAGCCCGGCTCGGGGAAGATCTGCTCGTGCTCCTTCTGGCCGACGGAGACGATGCGGCCGTCCCGGTCGAAGACGATGCAGCGGCTGGAGGTCGTGCCCTGGTCGATGGCGGCGATGAACTCGCGGCGGGTGTCGCTCATGGTGGGTGCTCCAAGAGGGCGCGGGATCGCGGGTTTCTTCGGAAGGGGCGTCGGGGAGGGCGCTCAGGTGAACGCGAGGCGGTAGAGGCAGCCCGCGAGGACCCCGCCCAGCAGGGGGCCGGCCACCGGAACCCAGGCGTAGCCCCAGTCCGAGCCGCCCTTGTTCGGCAGCGGCAGCAGGGCGTGGACGATGCGCGGTCCCAGGTCGCGGGCCGGGTTGATGGCGTAGCCGGTGGGGCCGCCCAGCGACAGGCCGAGCCCGACGACCACGAGGGCGGTGACGAGCACGCCGGTGCCGGACAGGGCCAGCCCCTCGGTGAGGCCCTGGGTGAGGATCGCCAGGACCAGCACGGTGGTGGCGACGGTCTCGGTGGCCAGGTTCTGCACGGGGTGGCGGATCTCGGGCGCGGTGGAGAAGACGCCGAGCACCGGGCCGGGGGCGCCGGAGCGCCGCCCGCCGGCGGGGACCGGCTCCGCGCCGGGGCCGCCGGCGGTCTCGCGGTCGGTCAGGTGCGCCTGGAAGTGGCCGTAGTAGCAGACCCACACCAGGGCGGCGCCGGCCATGGCGCCGAGCATCTGGCCCGCCACGTAGAGGGGCACGTCGCCCCACTCGCCGCTCTGCACGGCGATGCCGACGGTGACGGCCGGGTTGAGGTGGGCCCCGGAGAGCCCCAGGGAGATGTAGGCGGCGGTGAGGACGGCGAAACCCCACCCGAAGGTGATGGCGACCCAGCCCGCGCCCACCGCCTTGGAGCGCTTGAGCGTGACGGCGGCGCACACGCCGCCGCCGAGCAGGATGAGGACGGCGGTGCCGATGGTCTCGCCCAGGAATATGTCGGAGCTGGACACCCGCGACTCCTTTGCTCGTGTCCGGGGAGCCGGATGGAGGATGTGGGGCAGGCGGACGGAGTTCCGTTCGGTGTTCGACATTGTCGACCGCCGAACGGCAGTTTTATGCGCGGCGAACATCCCGTCAAGGGCATGGACGGACGGAACAGAACCCGGGAACGGCCCCGCGCGGAAGAAGCAGAACGAACAACCCGAAAACACCCGCCCGCACAGCCCGCCCCGAGCCGGCCGAACACGACCCCGTGGACGGAAGCGGACCGGGGAACAGGCGGGAGAACAGGATAAAAGTGTGCCAAGCGAAAACAGGCGCCCCACCGAGGCGGTCGCGGGGACCCGCCGGAAAGGGAAAGCAGGGAAGGGGGAGCAGGGAAGGGAAAGCAGGGAAGGGGGAGCAGAGAAGGGGGGAGCCGGGAAGGGAAAGGCCCGGCGGGGGGCCCGCGGTCTCAGAAGCGGCTCGCGCCCAGGTCGCGCGAGACCGCCCGGGCGCAGTCCCGCACCGCGGCCACCAGGCGCGGCCGGATCGACCCGCCGACGCACACCCGCTCCACCGCGCCGGTGACCGCCACGGCGCCCACCGGCATCCGCCGGTGGTCGTGGATCGGGGCGGCGACGGAGGCCACGCCCTCCCAGGTCTCCTCCACGTCCGAGCCCCAGCCGCGGGCCCGGGTGAGCTCCAGGACCCCCTCGAACGCCTCCCGCCCGGTGACCGTGCGCGCCGTCAGGGCCTCGCGCTCGACGCCCATCGCCTCGCTGCGCGCCACCGGGTCGTACGCCGCCAGCACCTTTCCCAGGGCTGTGCTGTACAGCGGCTGCATCGCCCCCACCTCCAGCACCTGGCGGCTGTCGTCGGGACGGAAGACGTGGTGCACGATGAGCACGCCCCGCTGGTGGAGCACGCCCAGGTAGACGCTCTCGCCGCTGGACCGGGCCAGGTCGTCGGTCCATACCAGGGCCCGGGCCCGCAGCTCGTGCACGTCCAGGTAGCTGTTGCCCAGGCGCAGCAGCTCGGCGCCGAGCTGGTACTTGCACGAGACCGGGTCCTGCTCGACGAAGCCCTCCTGCTGGAGGGTGCGCAGCAGACCGTGGGCGGTGCCCTTGGCCAGCTCCAGGGCGGAGGCGATGTCGGACAGTCCCAGACGGCGCTCGCCCCCGGCCAGCAACCGCAGCACCGCCGCCGCCCGCTCCAGCGACTGGATCGTCCGGGCCATCGCGCACCTCTTCTCTGTTCGGTTCTCGCTCCGGCAGACCGGAAAAGGGATTCGGCGATGTCGAACGCTATCGGATCATGACGATGCCGTGGTAGCCGTCCGGCCCGCGGCCGTCCACTCCTCGGAACACCCCCTGGCCCCGGAGCGCCGGCGGATACCCTGACTGGGTGCGCTTCCGCACGGAAGACGCATAGCCGACAGCCGTCGCACCCCAGGGAGCCCTTCATGGCAGCCTCGCAGTCCCCGTCCGCCCCCCTGCCCCCGTCCGCCCCGGCGGGCCCGTCGAAGAACCCCCGTGCCGACGCCCTCCGCGAGGCGCTGGCCTCGCGGGTGGTGGTGGCCGACGGGGCGATGGGCACCATGCTGCAGGCCGCGGAGCCGTCCCTGGAGGACTTCCAGCAGCTGGAGGGCTGCAACGAGATCCTGAACGTCACCCGCCCGGACATCGTGGCCTCGGTGCACGAGGCGTACTTCGCGGTCGGGGTGGACTGCGTGGAGACCAACACCTTCGGCGCGAACCTGTCGGCGCTGGGGGAGTACGGGATCGCCGACCGGATCGTGGAGCTGTCCGAGGCCGGGGCGCGGATCGCGCGCGAGGTGGCGGACTCCTTCACCGCCTCCGACGGCCGGCCGCGGTGGGTGCTGGGCTCGATGGGGCCGGGCACCAAGCTGCCCACCCTGGGGCATGTGGAGTACGCCGCGCTGCGGGACGCCTACCGGCGCAACGCCGAGGGGCTGATCGCCGGCGGCGCGGACGCGCTGCTGATCGAGACCACCCAGGATCTGCTGCAGACCAAGGCCGCGGTGCTGGGCGCCCGCCGGGCGCTGGCGGAGGCCGGGCTGGAGCTGCCGGTGATCTGCTCGGTGACGGTGGAGACCACCGGCACCATGCTGCTGGGCAGCGAGATCGGCGCGGCGCTCACGGCGCTGGAGCCGCTGGGCATCGACATGATCGGCCTGAACTGCGCCACCGGCCCGGCCGAGATGAGCGAGCACCTGCGCTACCTGGCCCGGCACGCGAAGGTGCCGATCGCGTGCATGCCCAACGCCGGACTGCCGGAGCTGACAGCGGAGGGGGCCCACTACCCCCTCACCCCGGGCGAGCTGGCCGACGCGCAGGAGACGTTCGTGGCCGACTACGGGCTGTCCCTGGTGGGCGGCTGCTGCGGCACCACTCCCGAGCATCTGCGGCAGGTGGTGGAGCGGGTGCGGGACCTGGCCCCGGCGCGGCGGGAGGTGCGCCCGGAACCGGGGGCGGCGTCGCTGTACCAGGCGGTGCCGTTCCGGCAGGACACCGCGTACCTGGCGATCGGGGAGCGGACCAACGCCAACGGGTCGAAGAAGTTCCGCGAGGCCATGCTCGAGGGCCGCTGGGACGACTGCGTGGAGGTGGCGCGCGAGCAGATCCGCGAGGGCGCGCACCTGCTCGACCTGTGTGTGGACTACGTGGGCCGCGACGGCGTGGCGGACATGTCCGAGCTGGCCGGGCGGCTGGCGACGGCCTCCACGCTGCCGATCGTGCTGGACTCCACCGAGCCGGCGGTGATCGCGGCCGGGCTGGAGAAGCTGGGCGGCCGGGCGGTGATCAACTCGGTGAACTACGAGGACGGCGACGGTCCCGGCTCGCGGTTCGCGCGGATCACCGGGCTGGCCAGGGAGCACGGGGCGGCGCTGATCGCGCTGACCATCGACGAGGAGGGCCAGGCCCGGACCGCCGAGCGGAAGGTGGCGGTCGCCGAGCGGCTGATCGCCGACCTGACCGGGAACTGGGGCATCCGCGAGGAGGACATCCTCGTCGACTGCCTGACGTTCACCATCTGCACCGGCACCGAGGAGTCCCGCAAGGACGGGGTGGCGACCATCGAGGCGATCCGCGAGCTCAAGCGGCGCCACCCGGCGGTGCAGACCACGCTGGGGCTGTCCAACATCTCCTTCGGGCTGAACCCGGCCGCCCGCATGGTGCTCAACTCCGTCTTCCTGCACGAGTGCGTCAAGGCCGGGCTGGACTCGGCCATCGTGCACGCCGCGAAGATCCTGCCGATCGCCCGGATCCCCGAGGAGCAGGTCGAGGTGGCCCTGGACCTGATCTACGACCGGCGGCGGGAGGGCTACGACCCGCTGCAGCGGTTCCTGGCGCTGTTCGAGGGGGTGGACGCCAAGAGCGTGCGGGCCTCCCGGGCCGAGGAGCTGGCGGCGCTGCCGCTGGAGGAGCGGCTGCAGCGGCGGATCATCGACGGCGAGCGCAACGGGCTGGAGGCCGATCTGGACGAGGCGCTGGCGTCCCGTCCGGCGCTGGAGATCGTCAACGACACGCTGCTGGCCGGGATGAAGGTGGTCGGCGACCTGTTCGGCTCCGGACAGATGCAGCTGCCGTTCGTGCTCCAGTCCGCCGAGGTGATGAAGGCCGCGGTGGCCCATCTGGAGCCCCACATGGAGAAGGTCGAGGGGGAGGCGGGCAAGGGCACGATCGTGCTGGCCACCGTGCGCGGCGACGTCCACGACATCGGCAAGAACCTGGTGGACATCATCCTGTCCAACAACGGCTACACGGTGGTCAACCTCGGGATCAAGCAGCCGGTGTCGGCGATCGTGGAGGCCGCCGAGCAGCACGGCGCGGACGTGATCGGCATGTCCGGGCTGCTGGTGAAGTCCACGGTGGTCATGAGGGAGAACCTGGAGGAGCTCAACGCCCGCGGGCTGGCCGCGAAGTACCCGGTCATCCTCGGCGGCGCGGCGCTGACCCGCGCCTACGTCGAGCAGGACCTCCACGAGATCTACGACGGCGAGGTCCGCTACGCCCGCGACGCCTTCGAGGGGCTGCGGCTGATGGACGCGATGATGGCCGTCAAGCGGGGGGTGCCCGGGGCGAAGCTGCCCGAGCTGCGGCAGCGGCGGGTGCGGGCGGCCACCGTGGAGGTGGCCGAGCGCGCCGAGGAGGGCCCGGTCCGTTCGGACGTGGCGGTCGACAACCCCGTCCCCACCCCGCCGTTCTTCGGCAGCCGGGTGGTCAAGGGCGTTCCGCTCAAGGAGTACGCCTCCTGGCTGGACGAGGACGCGCTGTTCAAGGGCCAGTGGGGGCTGAAGCAGGCCCGCACCGGTGACGGGCCGAGCTACCGGGAGCTGGTCGAGACCGAGGGGCGCCCCAGGCTGCGGGGCTGGCTGGAGCGGCTCCACACCGAGAACCTCCTGGAGGCGGGGGTCGTCTACGGCTACTTCCCCTGCGTCTCCGAGGGCGACGACCTGGTGATCCTGGCCGAGGACGGCACCGAGCGCACCCGGTTCACCTTCCCCCGGCAGCGCCGCGGACGCCGGCTGTGCCTGGCGGACTTCTTCCGACCCGCCGACTCCGGTGAGACCGACGTGGTCGGGCTGCAGGTCGTCACGGTCGGCAACCGGATCTCCGAGGCCACGGCCGAGCTGTTCGCCGCCGACTCCTACCGCGACTACCTGGAGCTCCACGGCCTGTCGGTCCAGCTCGCCGAGGCCCTGGCGGAGTACTGGCACGCCCGGGTGCGCGCCGAGCTCGGCTTCGCCGGGCAGGACCCGGACGCGATCGAGGACATGTTCGCCCTGAAGTACCGGGGGGCCCGCTTCTCGCTGGGCTACGGGGCCTGTCCCGACCTGGAGGACCGGGCCAAGATCGCCGAGCTGCTCCGGCCCGAGCGGATCGGGGTGAAGCTGTCGGAGGAGTACCAGCTCCACCCCGAGCAGTCCACCGACGCCTTCGTCGTCCACCACCCCGAGGCCAAGTACTTCAACGCGCGGTAGCCGGCGGTCCGCCGTACACTGTTCTGTCCGGTAGAGGCCGGTTGCCCGATCCCGCGGGGGTCGGGCGACCGGCCTTCGCGCCCCTTGCAGGAGGTATCGGATGACCCGTCCCCGTTCCCGCACCGAGATGTCCCCCGCCCTCGACGGAGGGGCCGCCGAGCCCGCCTTCGACGGAGGGGTGTCCCTTCCCGTCCTCGGCAGGCGGGCCCCCTCTCCGGGCGTCGCCCACGCGGCTCCCGCGGCCACGGGTCTCCAGGCCGTCCTGCTGGACATGGACGGCACTCTGGTGGACACCGAGGGCTTCTGGTGGGAGACCGAGGTGGAGGTGTTCGCCGAGCTGGGGTACGAGCTGGCGGAGGAGCACCGGGAGGTGGTGGTCGGCGGGCCGATGAGCCGGAGCGCCACCTACCTCATTCAGGCCACCGGGGCGGACATCTCGCTGGCGGACTTGACAGTCCTGCTGAACAGCAGGTTCATCGAGCGCATCGGGCGGGGTGTCTCCCTGATGCCCGGCGCCCGGCGGCTGCTGACGGAACTGGTCGCGCACGGGGTGCCCGCGGCGCTGGTGTCGGCCTCGCACCGCAGGGTGATGGAGCGGATGCTGGTCTCCCTGGGGCCGGAGCACTTCGCCCTCACCGTGGCGGGGGACGAGGTGGAGCGCACCAAGCCGTACCCGGACCCGTACCTGCTGGCGGCCTCCCGGCTCGGGGCGGACCCGGCGTGCTGTGTCGTGGTGGAGGACACCGCGACGGGTGTGGCGGCGGGGGAGGCGGCCGGCTGCCCGGTGGTGGCGGTGCCGTCGGTGACGTGCATCGAACCGGCGGAGAAGCGGACCGTCGTGACGTCTCTGGAAGAAGTGGACCTGCCTTTTCTGCGCTCTCTGATCACGCCCGTACACTGAGAGTGCGCCGTTCGCCGCGCGGCGAATACACGGAAAACTGTGGGCATTGGCGCGCTTATTTTCCGTGACTAATGCGGTGGCCGAATTCTCGCTTTTCGTCTGCCAGTTGAGGGCGTGACATTCGTCACGTCGGTGCGGCCCGGTGGGTGAATCCCGCTGTGGCCGCGGGTCGTCTTCGCCCTTTTTCGGGGCGTCCATGTGTCCCGGTTGGTGCCCGCTCGCGCCGATCGCTCCGGCGTCCGTTTATCGGATGATGCTTGCCCGTTATCGGGACGTGATATTTCCTTGCCGCCGACCCGGACGGGAGGCATGTGCCTCGGCTACTAATGTCTGTGCCCCGGCCATACATTCCGCAACAACGGCCGGACGAGGAGACCGTCACCGATGAACCGTAAGTTGTTGGTACTGCCCGCCGTGGTGGGACTGCTCGCTCCGGCTCTCGTCGCGTGCGGCGACGAGAGCGGGGGCGAAAACGGCGGAACGATCGTTGTCGGTACCACCGACCGGATCGAGGCGACGGCGGACGCGCCCGCTCCGCTCGACCCGGCGGCCGTCTACGACGTCACCACCTGGAATGTCTTCCGCAACACCTTCCAGACCCTCATGCGGCTGCCCCGGGCGGGCACCCAGCCGGAGGAGGAGGCCGCCGAGAAGTGCGGCTTCACCGACCAGCGCAGCGAGCAGTACCGCTGCACCCTCCGCAAGGGCCTGAAGTTCTCCAACGGCAACGCACTGACCGCGGAGGACGTCGTCTTCTCCATCGAGCGCATGATCGGCATCGCCGACCCCGGCGGCCCGGCGTCGCTGCTGGACACCCTCGACCGCGTCGAGGCCCCCTCCGAGCACGAGGTGGTCTTCCACCTCAAGCAGCCCGACGCGACCTTCCCCCACAAGCTCGCCACCCCGGCGACGGCGATCGTGGACAGCGAGGTCTACCCGGCCGACAAGGTCCTCGAGGGCTACGAGATCACCGGTTCCGGTCCCTACGTCCTGGAGTCCTTCGACGCCGAGAGCGGCAGGGCGGTCCTCGCCCGCAACGAGCAGTACCAGGGCGACCTGGAACTGAACAACGACAAGGTCGAGCTGCGTTTCTTCGACGACTCCGAGGCCATGGAGAAGGCCATGGTCGACGGCGAGGTCGACGTGATGAACCGGAGCCTGTCGCCCGAGCAGATCCAGCGGCTGACCGGCGAGGAGGGCGACGGCATCGAGGTCTTCGAGATGTCCGGCCAGGAGATCCGCTACCTCGCCTTCGCCACCGACGACAAGACCGTCGGCCGCAAGGCCGTGCGCCAGGCCATCGCCCAGGTGGTGGACCGCGGCGAACTGGTCCGCGACGTGTACGACCGGACCGCCGAGCCGCTGTACTCCATCGTCCCCAGCGGGCTGACCGGCCACCGCAACTCCTTCTTCAACACCTACGGCGAGCCGGACGTCGAGGCCGCCCGCGACATCCTGGAGAGCGCCGGCGTCGAGACCCCGGTCCGCGTCCGGCTCACCTACACCACCGACCACTACGGTCCGGCCACGGAGAAGGAGTTCACGACGCTCGCCAGGCAGCTCAACGACTCGGGGCTGTTCAAGGCGACCGCCGAGGGCGTGCCGTGGAAGACGTACCTTCCCACCGCCAGGAAGCAGCAGTACGAGATCTACGGCATGGGCTGGTTCCCGGACTTCCCGGACCCGGACAACTTCATCGCCCCGTTCTTCGGCAAGGACAACTTCCTGGGCTCCCGGTACGCCAACAACGAGATCCGCAACCAGCTCATCCCGCGGACCCGGGTGAAGGAGGAGCGGGACGGGGCCGTCGAGGACTTCGTCCGCGCCCAGGACATCGTCGCCGACGAGGTGCCCGTGCTGCCGCTGTGGCAGGGCAAGCAGTACGTCGCCGCCCGCGAGGGCGTCACGGGAGTGGAGTGGGCGCTCAACTCCTCCTCGGTGCTCCAGCTGTGGGAGCTGGGCCGGGGCACGCAAGGCTGAACGGAGCGGAACCGCGCCGCCCCCGAGGGGCGGCGCGGTTCCGCGGAACGGGGGCGCAAGGGCAGATACCCGGACAGAGACGGATCGAGGACGGATACGTGAGGAAAAGGCGTGGGCGGACGCTTGCGGCAGGTACGGCCCTGATCGCCGTCCTGCTCACCGGATGCGGTGAGCAGGACGCGGCGAGTGCCGGGGTGGGCGAGCGGATCGTGATGGGGATGACCGACGAGGTCCTGGCCACCGATCCCGCCTCCGGTTACGACCCCGGTTCGTGGCTGGTCTTCAACAACGTCTTCCAGTCGCTGCTCGCCTTCCCCCGGGGCGGGACCTCCCCGCAGCCCGAGGCCGCGGAGAAGTGCGAGTTCACCGACGGCGAGAGCCGGGTCTTCCGGTGCACGCTCAAGGACGGGCTGAAGTTCACCAACGGCAATCCGCTCACCTCCGAGGACGTGAAGTTCTCCTTCGAGCGGACGCTGCGCATCAACGACCCCAACGGGCCGGCCGTGCTGCTGTCGACCATCGAGAAGATCGAGGTGCCGGACGACCGGACCGTCGTCTTCCGTCTCGACCGGCCGGACGCCACCTTCCCGCAGAAGATCGCCTCCGGCGCGGGGTCCATCGTCGACCACCGCGCGTACCCGGCCGACAAGCTGCGCACCGACGGCAAGGCCGTCGGCTCGGGCGTCTACAAGCTGGACTCCTTCGGCGAGAAGGAGGCCGTCTTCTCCGTCAACCCGGACTACACCGGGCCCGCCGAGGTCAAGAACTCCGGAATGACCATGCGGCTCTTCCACGGCGACCAGAAGGCGCTGAAGGAGGCCGTGCAGAGCGGCGAGGTGGACCTCGCCTACCGCGGACTGGCCACGGACGACATCGCGGACCTGGAGACGTCGTCCGAGGACACCGGGATCGAGGTCGTCGACGGCTCCAGCGCCGAGGTGCACCACCTGGTGTTCAACACGGACCACCCGGTCACCGGCAAGAAGGGCGTCCGCCAGGCCATCGCCTACCTGCTGGACCGCTCCGCGCTGGTCCGCGACGTCTACCGGCGCACCGCCGAGCCGCTGTACTCCATCGTCCCCGCCGGGATCACCGGCCACAACACCGCCTTCTTCGACACCTACGGCGACCGGCCGCAGCCGGACAAGGCCAGGGACGCCCTGCGGGCCGAGGGCATCAAGGACAAGGTCGAACTGACCCTGTGGGCCACCCCGGTGCGCTACGGACCCGACACCGTCCGGGAGTTCAGGGAGATCGCCCGGCAGCTCAACGCCAGCGGCCTGTTCCGGGCCACGGTCAGGAGCGTCGAGCTGGAGCAGTACGAGAAGGACATCGACGCGGGGAAGTACGGCGTGTACGTCAAGGGCTGGGTGCCCGACTACCCCGACGCCGACAACTTCACCGCGCCGTTCTTCGGCGAGGACAACGTGCTGCGCAACGGCTACGACGCCGGCCGGATCACCTCCGAGCTGCTGCCGCGCACCGCCTCGACGAGCGACCGCGCCGCCACCGTCGAGGACTTCGGCGCCATCCAGGACATCGTCGCCCGGGACCTGCCGATCCTGCCCGTCTGGCAGGGCAAGCAGTACGCCGTGGCGCGCGAGGACGTCTCCGGGCTGGAGTGGACGCTGGACGCCTCCACCGTCTTCCGCTTCTGGGAGATCGGCAAGGGCGCCGGGGACTGACGGCAGGAACCGGCGGGGGTCCGGGCGGGGCGGGGCGGCGGAAGGCCGCCCCGCCCCGCCTTCACCGGTCGCCGGGGCGGACCAGTCCGCTCTCGTACGCGTACACCGCCGCCTGCACCCGGTCGCGCAGGCCCAGCTTGGTCAGCACATGCCCCACGTGGGTCTTCACCGTCGTCTCGCTGACGAAGAGTTCCGCGGCGATCTCGGCGTTCGACAGCCCGCGCGCCACCAGCTTGAGGACCTCCACTTCGCGCTCGGTGAGGGTGTGGAGGCTGTCCGGAACCCGCTCCTCGCCCGAGGGCAGCTTCCCGGCGTACTTGTCGAGCAGCTTGCGGGTGATGCTGGGCGCGAGCATCGCCTCGCCCGCGGCCACCACCCGGATCGCCTGCACCAGCTCTGCGGCCGGGGCGTCCTTGAGGAGGAAGCCGCTGGCGCCCGCGCGCAGCGCCTCCACCACGTACTCGTCCAGGTCGAAGGTGGTGAGCACCAGCACCCTGGCGGCGCCGTCCTTGGCCGGGCCGGTGATCCGGCGGGTGGCCTCCACCCCGTCCATGCGGGGCATCCGGATGTCCATCAGCACCACGTCCGGCTGGAGCGCCCGTACCTGGTCCAGTGCCTGCTGGCCGTCCCCGGCCTCACCCACCACGGCGATGTCGCCCTCGGCCTCCAGGATCATCCGGAAACCGGTGCGCAGCAGTGGCTGGTCGTCGACCAGCAGGACGCGGATTGCCACGGAAACTCCTCACGGGGCCTGGGGCTCGGGACGGACCCCATTCTCGCCTAAGAGGCCGCGCCGCCCCCGTCCGGGAGGCCGTCGGGCAGCCGGGGCTGGACCACCAGCGGATACGGCGGGGGGGTGCCCCCGAACTCCGGGCACAGCGACCGGTGCGCGCACCAGCCGCACAGCGGCCCGGGCCTGGGCCGCCAGTCGCCGGTCTCGGTCGCCCGCCGGATCGCGTCCCACAGGGCCAGCAGCTTGCGCTCCACACCGCGCAGGTCGGCCTCGTCCGGGTCGTAGCTGAGCACGTCCCCGCTGCCCAGGTAGACCAGTTGCAGCCGGCGCGGCACCGTGCCGCGCAGCCGCCACAGCACCAGGGCGTAGAACTTCATCTGGAACAGCGCGTCCGCCGCGTACTCGGGACGGGGGGCCTTGCCGGTCTTGTAGTCGACGATCCGCACCTCGCCGGTGGGCGCCACGTCCACCCGGTCGATGATGCCGCGCAGCCGCAGCCCCGACTCCAGCCGCGCCTCCACGAACAGCTCGCGCTCGGCGGGTTCCAGCCGGGCCGGGTCCTCCAGGGAGAACCACCGCTCGACCAACTCCTCCGCCTGGGCCAGCCACCGCGCCAGTTCGGCGCCGTCGGCGGCTCCCTCGCCGCCGTCCTCGCCGTCCCCGGTGAACAGCTCGGCCAGCTCCGGGCGTTTGGCCAGCAGCCGCTCCCACTCCCGGACCACCATCGACCTCGCCCGCCGCACGCTGCGCTCGGCCGCGGGGGAGTCGAAGAGCCGCTCCAGCACCGCGTGGACCACCGTTCCCCGGGTGGCGGCGGGCGTCGGCTTCTCGGGGATCTTGTCGATCACCCGGAAGCGGTACAGCAGCGGGCACTGCATGAAGTCGGCGGCACGCGACGGTGACAGGGAGTTGGGCGGCGACGCCGGAGAGGGCGCCTTGCCGGATGCCGATCGGGAGACCATGGTGAAGACCCTACGGCCCGGTACCGACACACTGCCGCTTACCATCGATGGCGTACCCCTTCGCACCTCCCCCGCGCCGCACGACCGCGGGGGCGCCACCGGCGGGTGCGAGGGCACTTTCTACGAGGGGAACCCGTGGCGGACACGGACAACAACGGGCGGCGGGAGCCCGGCTCCGGCAAACCGGCGAGGAACGGGCCGGGTCGCCCGCGGGAGAGCGGCGGCGGCATCCTGATGGGCCGCCCCTTCGGCGTACCCGTCTACGTGGCGCCGAGCTGGTTCGTCATCGCGGCCCTGATCACCTGGGTCTTCGGCGGCCAGCTGGAGCGCGTGCTGCCGGAGCTGGGCGCGGCCCGCTACCTGGTCTCCCTGTTCTTCGCGGTCGCCTTCTACGCCTCCGTCCTGGTCCACGAGCTGGCGCACACCGTGGCCGCGCTCCGTTTCAAGCTCCCCGTGCGCCGTATCCAGCTGCAGTTCTTCGGCGGGGTGTCGGAGATCGAGAAGGAGACCGAGACGCCGGGCCGGGAGTTCGTCCTGGCGTTCGTCGGGCCGCTGCTCTCCCTGCTCCTGTCGGGCGTGTTCTACCTGGGCCTGCTCGTGGTGGAGCACGGCACGGTGCCCGCCGTGCTGCTCGCCGGGCTGATGGTCTCCAACCTCATCGTCGCGGTCTTCAACCTCCTGCCCGGCCTGCCCCTGGACGGCGGCCGGATGCTGCGCGCGGTGATCTGGAAGATCAGCGGCAGGGCCATGACCGGCACCGTCGCCGCCGCCTGGACCGGGCGGGCGCTCGCCGTCGCCGTCCTCGTCGGGATGCCGCTGCTCGGCTACGCCGGGGGCTACGCCGACGAGGGGTTCGGCAGCCAGGAGTCGCTCATCGACGCCCTGCTCGCCGCGATCCTCGCCGCGATCATCTGGACCGGCGCCGGCAACAGCCTGCGGATGGCCCGGCTGCGCGAGCGCCTGCCCGAGCTGAGCGCCCGGGCCCTCACCCGCCGGGCCGTCCCCGTCGCCTCCGACACCCCCCTGTCGGAGGGGCTGCGCCGCGCCAACGAGGCCGGGGCCCGCGCGCTGGTGGTCGTGGACGGCCAGGGCGACCCGGTCGCCATCGTGCGCGAGGCGGCCATCGTCGGCGTGCCCGAGCACCGCCGCCCCTGGGTCGCGGTGAGCACCCTCGCCCAGGACATCACCGACGGCATGCGGGTGTGGGCCGAGCTGGCGGGGGAGGAGCTCCTGGAGTACCTGAGGGCCACCCCGGCCACGGAGTACCTGGTGGTGGAGGAGACGGGCGAGATCTACGGCGTGCTCTCCGCCGCCGACGTGGAGCGGGCCTTCGTGGCGGCCATGGCCAAGCCCGCCTCCTGAGGCCGCGACCCCCGGAGCGCGGGGCCGAGGGGGCCTCGATTACGGACCGGGGCCCGGCTCGACTAGGCTTGCCCCCATGTCCGAACCGACCGGTGCCGCCCGCCGTCGCGGGCCCTTCCAGGTCGGGGACCAGGTCCAGCTCACCGACCCCAAGGGACGCCACTACACCTTCACGCTCGAGGAAGGGAAGAGCTTCCACACCCACAAGGGAGCCTTCCCCCACGACGAGCTGATCGGTGCTCCCGAGGGCACGGTCGTCCGTACCACGGGTAACGTCGCCTACCTCGCGCTGCGCCCCCTGCTCCCCGACTACGTCCTGTCCATGCCGCGCGGCGCGGCCGTCGTCTATCCCAAGGACGCGGGGCAGATCCTGGCGATGGCCGACATCTTCCCCGGCGCGCGCGTCGTCGAGGCGGGCGTCGGCTCCGGCTCACTGAGCACCTTCCTGCTGCGCGCCGTCGGCGACCAGGGCATGCTGCACTCCTACGAGCGCCGCGCCGACTTCGCCGACATCGCCAGGCAGAACGTCGAGCGCTACTTCGGCGGCCCCCACCCCGCCTGGCGGCTCACCGTCGGCGACCTCCAGGACAACCTGTCGGACACCGACGTCGACCGGGTCATCCTGGACATGCTCGCCCCCTGGGAGTGCCTGGACGCGGTCTCCAAGGCGCTCGTGCCCGGCGGCATCCTGTGCGCCTACGTCGCCACCACCACCCAGCTCGCCCGCACGGTGGAGTCGATCCGCGAGCACGGCACCTTCAACGAGCCGACGGCCTGGGAGAACCTGCTCCGCACCTGGCACGTCGAGGGACTGGCCGTCCGCCCCGACCACCGCATGGTCGGGCACACCGGGTTCCTGCTCACCGCCCGCCGCCTCGCCGACGGCGTCGAGCCCCCGATGCGCCGCCGCCGCCCCGCCAAGGGCGCCTACGGCGAGGACTACACCGGACCGGGCGGCGGCTCGGGCCGGAGCTGATCGGGCGGCACGGCGGCTCGCCGCCGCCGTGCCGCCCGGCGGGGCGGGCCGGACCCGGCCGTTCCGCCGCCGTGTGATGTGTGGCACGATGCTGGACACCCCCGGCCGCCCGCACTCACAGGAGTCGACCCGCGTGCAGCTTCCGGCAGGCTCTGCGCCGTCCCCCTCCGCGTCGTCCCCTTCCGGGTCCCGTCCCGCTCCCTCCGCGTACGTCCCTCCCCAGCCCGCCCCGGCGGCGCCGTCCTCCCCGCCGCCTTCCCGTCCCGCGCTTCCGCACACCCGCGCCCGCGCGGTGCACTGGATCGTCACGGCCGCGGCGCTGGGCGCCGTGCTGGGCGGCGCCGCGCTCCTGCGGCCCGCCGGCGCCACGGCCACGCCGACCCCGGACGCCGCGGTGGCCCCCGGCCCGGACGCGGAGGAGGCCCGCTACCCGCTGGACTGCGGACGCGAACGGCCCGAGGTGACCGACCGGGCCGCGGTGGACTTCGACGGCGACGGGCGGGCCGAGACCGTCGCGGCGGTCCGCTGTCCCGCGGGGATCGGCACACCGCCCGGCGGGGTGTACGTCCTGGCGCACCCCACCCGCGAGGGAGCCCGGCCGAGGATCGCCGAGACCCTGGTGGACCCGGAGGAGGGCATGACCGTGCAGAGGCTCACCGCCCGCGACGGCACGGTCCGCGCCCGCCTGCTCGGCTACTCCTCGGACGAGGTGCCCCGCTGCTGTCCGGACCGGATGAGGGACGTCGAGTGGGACTGGCGGGACGGGACGTTCGTGCTGGAGGCGGCGCCCACGGCGCGGAGCGTGTGACCCGCTACCGCGCGTCGGGGCCGTACACCTCGGTCTTGTCCGAAACCCGTCGTACGTGGATGCATTCGCCCGGGCACTCCCGGGCCGAGTCCACCACGTCGCCGAGGAGCGGCAGCGGCACGGGGGCGGCCGCTCCCGGTTCCGTCAGCAGCTCCGCCTCACCGCCGTCGGGGGCCGGGGGCTTGACGTAGGCGAGCCCGTCGACGTCCAGCTCGAAGACGTCGGGCGCGTACTGGGCGCAGATGCCGTCCCCGGTGCAGAGGTCCTGGTCGATCCAGACTTCCAGTTCCTCGGCCTGTTCCTTCTGCGCACCCATGCCGCTGCCTGCCGTTCCTGCCCTCGTGACCGGACTGTGTACCGGAAACCTGATGTGATCTTGGCGAAATAGAGCCACCCGTGACGGGGGTTGGCGGTCTCGACGATACAACCGACCTCTTTCCGGGAGGGTTGGGTGGGTATTCACCCGGGGTAAGGGAGTGCGCAAGGGTGAAGATCGGACAAGGCCCGACCGTCTTCGTGATCTAGGGGTTTCAACCCCCGGCACGCCAGGTAGGGTCAGGAAGCGTCCAGCTCCCCTTGGAGGAGGTGAGGACCGTGGCAGCCCACGACGACGACATCAACCGCGGCATCCGGCCCGAGCGGGGTACCGACGACCCGGCCGGCCAGGTTGCCCATCTCGAGCAGGAGATCGCCGTCCTGCGCCGCAAGCTCGCCGACTCTCCGCGGCACACTCGGATTCTCGAGGAGCGGATCGTCGAGCTGCAGACGAACCTGGCCAGCGTGTCCGCGCAGAACGAGCGGCTCGCCAGCACACTCCGCGAGGCCCGCGACCAGATCGTGGCCCTCAAGGAGGAGGTCGACCGGCTGGCCCAGCCACCGGCCGGCTTCGGGGTCTTCCTGCAGGCGAACGAGGACGGCACGGCCGACATCTTCACCGGCGGGCGCAAGCTCCGGGTGAACGTCAGCCCCAGCATCGACCTCGGCGAGCTCAAGCGTGGCCAGGAGGTCATGCTGAACGAGGCGCTCAACGTGGTCGAGGCCATGGACTTCGAGCGCGCCGGGGACATCGTCACCCTCAAGGAGGTCCTGGAGGACGGCGAGCGCGCCCTGGTGATAGGGCACACCGACGAGGAGCGCGTGGTGCGGCTCGCCGAGCCGCTGCTGAACACCACGCTGCGCGCCGGTGACGCGCTGCTGCTGGAGCCGCGCTCCGGGTACGTCTACGAGGTCGTCCCCAAGAGCGAGGTCGAGGAGCTCGTCCTCGAAGAGGTCCCGGACATCGACTACACCAGGATCGGCGGCCTGGGCGGGCAGATCGAGCTCATCCGCGACGCGGTGGAGCTGCCCTACCTCTACCCGGACCTGTTCAAGGAGCACGAACTCCGTCCGCCCAAGGGCGTCCTGCTGTACGGGCCGCCCGGCTGCGGCAAGACGCTCATCGCCAAGGCCGTCGCCAACTCCCTGGCCAAGAAGGTCGCCGAGGTGACCGGGCGGCCCCAGGGGAAGAGCTACTTCCTCAACATCAAGGGTCCCGAGCTGCTCAACAAGTACGTCGGCGAGACGGAGCGGCACATCCGGCTGGTCTTCCAGCGCGCGAGGGAGAAGGCGAGCGAGGGCACGCCCGTCATCGTCTTCTTCGACGAGATGGACTCCCTCTTCCGCACCCGCGGCTCCGGCGTCAGCTCGGACGTGGAGAACACCATCGTCCCGCAGCTGCTCTCGGAGATCGACGGTGTGGAGGGCCTGGAGAACGTCATCGTCATCGGCGCCTCCAACCGCGAGGACATGATCGACCCGGCGATCCTGCGCCCCGGCCGCCTCGATGTGAAGATCAAGATCGAGCGTCCGGACGCCGAGGCCGCCAGGGACATCTTCTCGAAGTACCTGACGCCCAACCTCCCGCTGCACCCGGACGACCTCGCGGAGCACAACAACGACCCCGAGGCGACCGTCGCCGCGATGATCCAGTCGGTCGTCGAGCACATGTACGCGGAGTCCGAGGAGAACCGCTTCCTGGAGGTCACCTACGCCAACGGTGACAAGGAGGTCCTGTACTTCAAGGACTTCAACTCGGGCGCGATGATCCAGAACATCGTCGACCGGGCCAAGAAGATGGCGATCAAGGCGTACCTGGACCACAACCAGAAGGGTCTGCGGGTCTCCCACCTGCTCGCCGCGTGCGTGGACGAGTTCAAGGAGAACGAGGACCTGCCCAACACCACCAACCCCGACGACTGGGCCCGCATCTCCGGCAAGAAGGGCGAGCGGATCGTCTTCATCCGCACCCTCGTCACCGGAAAGCAGGGCGCGGACACCGGACGCTCCATCGACACGGTGGCCAACACCGGTCAGTACCTGTAAGAAGTCACCGTCCGGCTGCGGATGTCCGGGTTCCCCTCCCGCCGGGAGGGGAATGGCATCCGCAGCCGGATCTTTTCCGAGGAAGGCGGGGAGGTCGGCGATGATCTCCCAACCGCGGTCCGACCGTCCTAGGCTCGTCCGTACTGCCGCCTCGCGCAGTGCGGGCCCGAGGACCGGGTACGGGCCGGCGGAGGCGCAGCGGGACTTGAGCGGCGGCCCGACGGCGGGCCGCCGCCGGGCAAGGAGGGCCGCATGACCGTACGGCGAGTAATGGGCATCGAGACGGAGTACGGGATCTCCGTGCCCGGCCATCCGAACGCCAATGCCATGCTCACCTCGTCCCAGGTCGTCAACGCCTACGCGGCGGCGATGCACCGGGCGCGCCGCGCCCGCTGGGACTTCGAGGAGGAGAACCCGCTGCGCGACGCCCGCGGATTCGACCTCGCGCGCGAGGCCGCCGACGCCAGCCAGCTCACGGACGAGGACATCGGCCTGGCGAACGTGATCCTCACCAACGGCGCGCGGCTGTACGTCGACCACGCCCACCCGGAGTACAGCGCCCCCGAGGTGACCAATCCGCGCGACGCGGTGCTGTGGGACAAGGCGGGCGAGCGGATCATGGCGGAGGCCGCCCGCCGCGCGGCCGAGACCCCCGGCGCCCGTCCGATCCACCTCTACAAGAACAACACCGACAACAAGGGCGCCTCCTACGGGACGCACGAGAACTACCTGATGAAGAGGGAGACCCCCTTCTCGGAGATCGTGCGCCACCTGACGCCCTTCTTCGTCTCCCGCCAGGTCGTCACCGGCGCGGGCCGGGTCGGAATCGGCCAGGACGGCTCGGAGCACGGCTTCCAGATCAGCCAGCGGGCCGACTACTTCGAGGTCGAGGTCGGCCTGGAGACCACGCTCAAGCGGCCCATCATCAACACCCGCGACGAGCCGCACGCGGACGCCGAGAAGTACCGCCGGCTGCACGTGATCGTCGGGGACGCCAATCTGTCGGAGATCTCCACCTACCTCAAGCTCGGCACCACCTCCCTGGTGCTGTCCATGATCGAGGACGGCTTCATCGCCGTCGACCTGGCCGTGGACCAGCCCGTGCGCACCCTGCACGAGGTCAGCCACGATCCGTCGCTGCGGCACCTGGTCACGCTGCGCAGCGGGCGGAGGCTCACCGCGGTGCAGCTGCAGATGGAGTACTACGAGCTGGCGCGCAAGTACGTGGAGGAGCGCTGGGGCACGGACGCCGACGAGCAGACCAGGGACGTCCTGGCCCGCTGGGAGGACGTCCTGGGCCGTCTGGAGAACGACCCGATGAGCCTGGCGGGCGAGCTGGACTGGGTGGCCAAGAGAGAGCTGATGGAGGGCTACCGGCGCCGCGACGGCCTCGACTGGGACGCCGCCCGGCTGCACCTGGTGGACCTGCAGTACGCCGACGTGCGCCCCGACAAGGGCCTGTACAACCGCCTGGTGGCCCGCGGCAGGATGAAGCGGCTGCTGGACGAGGCCGAGGTGGAGCGGGCCTGCAGCAAGCCTCCGGAGGACACCAGGGCGTACTTCCGCGGCCGCTGCCTGGAGCAGTACGCCGACGCGGTGGCCGCCGCCTCCTGGGACTCGGTGATCTTCGACCTGCCCGGCCGCGACTCCCTGCAGCGGGTGCCCACCCTGGAGCCGCTGCGCGGCACGCGGGCGCACGTCGAGGGGCTGCTGGACCGCTGCCGCACGGCCGAGGAGCTGGTCCGCACGCTCTCCGGGCGCTGATCCCTGCCGCGGCGGACGGCTGAACACCGCCGTGCCGGGGAATCATGGAGGTGGCTTCCGGGCGTTGCGGCGACGAGTGGCAGTGAATCGTCGGAGACAGGAGAGAAGGGCCGATGTCGGACCCGGCCTGTAGGGTCCGATCTTGTACCGTCCAACCGAGCGGGGTGAGGTATATGGCGACCAAGGACACCGGCGGCGGTCAGCAGAAGGCGACGCGCTCCACCGAGGAGGTCGACGAGCAGGCGCAGGACGCGCAGGTCTCGGAGGACCTCAAGGAGCGCCACGAGGCGCTGTCGGACGAAGTGGACTCCGTCCTGGACGAGATCGACGACGTCCTCGAGGAGAACGCCGAGGACTTCGTGCGGTCCTTCGTCCAGAAGGGCGGCGAGTAAGGATGTCTCCCCGTCCCGCGCCCCCGCGACCGCGGGGGTGCGGGACGGATGACATCGGCCGCCGGGGGTAAGGTCCGTGCAGTGTTCCATGATCTGCTTTCATGATCTCGTGGAAGGAAACGTGTGGAAGCCAACACTCGTAGCTCAGGGCGTCTGCCGGCTGCCTTCCTGACGCCGGGCTCGTCCTCGTTCCTGGACTTCCTGTCCGAGCATGCGCCCGAGCAGCTCCCCGGCAACCGTCCGCTGCCCCCCGTGAAGGGCGCCGTCGAGGCGCCGCACGGCACGACGATCGTCGCGGTCGCCTTCCCCGGCGGCGTGGTGCTGGCCGGCGACCGGCGGGCGACGATGGGCAACATGATCGCGCAGCGCGACATCGAGAAGGTCTTCCCGGCCGACGAGTACAGCGCGGTCGGCATCGCCGGAACCGCCGGGATCGCCGTGGAGATGGTCAAGCTCTTCCAGCTCGAACTGGAGCACTTCGAGAAGGTGGAGGGCACCACCCTCTCGCTGGAGGGCAAGGCCAACCGTCTGTCCACGATGATCCGCGGCAACCTCGGCATGGCGATGCAGGGCCTGGCGGTGATCCCGCTGTTCGCCGGGTACGACATCGACCGGGAGAAGGGACGCATCTTCTCCTACGACGTCACCGGCGGCCGCTCGGAGGAGCTGGGCTTCGCGGCCGTCGGCTCCGGTTCGGTCTTCGCGCGCGGCTCCCTGAAGAAGCTCCACCGGGACGACCTCACCGAGCGGGAGGCGACCACGGTGGTCGTCCAGGCGCTGTACGACGCGGCGGAGGACGACTCCGCGACCGGCGGTCCCGACCTCGTCCGCCGCATCTACCCCGTGGTCACGGTGATCACCGAGGACGGCTTCAGGAAGCTCGCCGAGGACGAGGTCGCCGAGATCGCCCGTTCGGTGCACGACGGCCGGCTCCAGTCGCCCAACGGGCCCCAGGCCCCGGTGCTCTAACACAAGAAAGGGACGGATAGCCGGTGTCGACGCCGTTCTATGTCTCACCCCAGCAGGCGATGGCGGACCGCGCCGAGTACGCCCGCAAGGGCATCGCGCGCGGTCGCAGCGTGGTCGTTTTGCAGTACACCGACGGCATCGTGTTCGTCGCCGAGAACCCCTCTCGCGCACTGCACAAGGTCAGCGAGATCTACGACCGGATCGCCTTCGCGGCGGTGGGCAAGTACAACGAGTTCGAGAACCTCCGCATCGGCGGCGTCCGCTACGCCGACCTGCGGGGCTACACCTACGCCCGGACCGACGTCACCGCGCGGGGCCTGGCCAACGTGTACGCCCAGACCCTGGGCACCATCTTCTCCAGCGTGGCGGAGAAGCCGTACGAGGTGGAGCTGATCGTCGCCGAGGTCGGGGAGGGCCCCGAGGACGACCAGATCTACCGGCTCCCGCACGACGGCTCGATCGTCGACGAGCACGGCTCGGTGGCGGTGGGCGGCAACGCCGACCAGATCAGCAGCTACCTCGGCCAGCGCCACCGGGACGGGATGACCCTGGGCGAGGCGCTGAGGCTGGCGGTGGAGTCCCTGAGCCGGGACACCAACGGCGGTGAGCGGACCCTCACCGCCGACCAGCTGGAGGTCGCCGTCCTGGACCGCACCCGGCCCCGGCAGCGCAAGTTCAGGCGCATCCTGGGCGGCCAGCTCTCCCGGCTGCTGGAGGAGGGCGGCGCGCCCGCCGGCGGCGCCGCGGCCGAGGGAGCCGGGGGCGGGTCCTCCGGCTCTCCGGGCACCCCGGGGGACGACGCCTCCGGCGAGTGACCTCCGCTCCGACGCCCGCGCGCCCCGGCGGCCTCAGCGCCCGCCGGGGCGCGCGGGCGTGTCCGGAGGCGGGGCGGTGGAGCCCCGCACGGTCAGTGCCACCGGAAGGGTGGTGACCTCCGCCGGGCCGCCCTGGGCGCCACCGGGCACCCCGGTGGCGCCCAGGGCGGCCAGCAGGGCCCGCATGCCGGCCGCGCCCGCCTCCTCCGCGGGCAGCCGCACGGTCGTGAGCTCCGGTTCGAGCGCGGTGGCGAGGGAGAGGTCGTCGAAGCCGGTGACGGAGACGTCCTCCGGCACCCGCAGTCCCAGCCGCCGCGCCGCCTTGCAGGCGCCCGCGGCGAGCAGGTCGTCGTCGCACACCAGCGCGGTCGGGCGGGGGTCGGCCGCCAGCAGGTCCCGGGCGGCGCGCATCCCGCCGGCCACGGTCAGCGCGGCCGGCCGCGCGAGGGGCGGTTCGCACCCGGCCGCGCGCACCGCCGCGGCGAGGGCCTTCGCCCGCACCCGGAAGGTCCAGGAGTCCACGTCCGCAAAGATGTGGGCCAGCCGCCGGTGCCCCAGGCCGAGCAGGTGGGCCGCCACCTGCCGCATGCCGTCGGCGATGTCGAGGTTGACGGTGGCCGCCGCCCGGGTCCGCTCCGGTTCGCTGTCGAGCATGACCAGCGGCAGGTCGCCGCCGGCGTGCAGGGCGGCCAGCGCCTCGGAGGCCATCGAGGAGGCGATCACGCCGTCCAGCGCGGCGCTCGCGGAGTCGAAGGGGTCCCGCGCGGGCCCGACCCCTTCCGGGGACGGGTAGAGCACCACGCCGAAGCCGTGCTCGGCGGCGACCCGGGCGGTGCCCGCGTGGAGGCGGGCGAAGAACTCGTTGGTGAGTGCCGGAACGACCAGCAGGGCGGTGCGGGTCCGGCCCAGACGCAGGCTGCGCGCGGCCTGGTTGGGCCGGTAGCCCAGCTCGCGCGCCGCCGCGCGCACCGCCTCCGCCTTCCCCGGCGACACCCTGCCGCGCCACTTGCCGCGCAGCACCAGGGAGACGGCCGCCTGCGAGACCCCGGCCGCGCGGGCCACGTCCCGGCTCGTCGGCCGGGAACGGTCGCTGGTCACGGGCGGACTCCTCGGGGAAGGGGACGGGGCGGGCGGTCAGGCATGGACCGCGGGGCTGCCTCATGGTACGTATGACGGAGCACGTTATACGTAACACTCCACGAGTGCCGGGGAGAACCGGCGGAAGAGGGGCCGACACATGGCGACGGGCTACGCCGAACTGCTGCGGGCCAGACACGCGGTACGGCTCCTCGTGGGCACCCTGGTCGGACGACTGCCGAACGCCACGGCCGCCCTGGCCATCGTGCTGTTCGTCCGGGCGGAGGGCGGCGGCTACACGCTGGCGGGCGTCCTGTCGGCCGTCTACGGCCTGTCCAACGCCGTCGGCCAGCCGCTGCTGGGCCGCGCGGTGGACCTGTGGGGCCAGCCGAGGGTGATGCTGCCCGCCGCGCTGCTCTCCGGGACGGGCATGGCCGTCCTCGCCCTCGCCGGGATCGCCTCCCTGCCCGTCGCCTGCGCCGCGACGCTCGTCGCCGGGGTGTTCACCCCGCCCCTGGAGGGAGGTCTGCGCGCCCTGTGGCCCAGCGTCCTGAAGCGGCCCGACCGGGTGCACGCCGCCTACGCGCTCGACGCGGTCGCCCAGGAGGTGATGTTCACCCTCGGGCCGCTGGCCGTGACCGTGCTGGTGGCCGTCTGGAACGAGGCCGCCGCCCTGCTGGTGGTCAACGCCCTGGGGGTCCTGGGTGCCCTGTCCGTGGTGGTCTCGCCGCCCTCCCGCCGGTGGCGCTCCGCCCCGCGCGAGGCCCACTGGCTGGGCGCCCTGCGCTCCGGCGGCCTGCTGGCCCTGCTCGGCGGTTTCTTCTTCGTCGGCCTCGCCCTGGGGACGATCTCCGTGGCCGCGGTCGCCTACGCCGACGCCCACGGCGACAGCCTGATCTCCACCTGGCTGCTCTCGGCGCTGGGGGCGGGCGCCCTGGTCGGCGGCCTGGTCTACGGGGGACGGGAGTGGCCGGGGGAGCCGGAGACGAGGCTGCGCGTGCTGGTGGCGGCCCTGGCGGTGGGCTACCTGCCGCTGGTGCTGGTCCCGGGGCCGGCGGCGATGACCTTCCTGGCCGGTGTCTCCGGGGTGTTCCTGGCCCCCTCGATCGCCTGCGCCTTCGTCGTCGTGGACCGGCACGCCCCGGCCGGCACGGTCACCGAGGCGTTCTCCTGGCTGGTGACGGCCTTCGGCGTCGGCGCGGCGGCGGGCACGGCCGTGGTGGGCCCGGTCATCGAGCGGGGCGGCCCGGCGGCGGGCTTCTCCGTCGCCGGCGCGGGTGGCTTCGCCGCGCTGCTCGTCCTGCTGGCCACCCGCCGGGTCCTGGCGCCCCCGGTCTCCGGGCCGGGAGCCCTCACCCGGGTGAAAAGCGACCGGGCCGGAGACGCCGAAGCCGGTTTCACGGCCGGGCGGCAGGCGTAAGGTTCCATCGTGACTCCGCTCCCCGTCCGAGGAAGGAGGCTTCCGACCCGGGGGTCGCGGTCCCGCCGAACGATCCCCTGCGGGACTGACGTAAACCAGCACGAACCAGGGAATGAACTTCTCCACCGGCCAAAACCGGTAGTTCCCTCGTTAGGAGTCTGATGGACCGCCGAATCTTCGGACTGGAGAACGAGTACGGCGTCACGTGTACGTTCCGGGGGCAGCGGCGCCTGTCTCCTGACGAGGTGGCGCGGTACCTCTTCCGCCGTGTCGTGTCATGGGGCCGCAGCAGCAACGTCTTCCTCCGCAACGGCGCACGCCTCTACCTCGACGTGGGCTCGCACCCGGAGTACGCCACCCCGGAGTGCGACAACGTGGTCGAACTGGTCACCCACGACAAGGCCGGCGAGCGCATCCTCGAAGGCCTCCTCGTCGACGCCGAGCGCCGCCTGCACGAGGAGGGCATCGCGGGCGACGTCTACCTCTTCAAGAACAACACCGACTCGGCGGGGAACTCCTACGGGTGCCACGAGAACTACCTGGTGGCCCGGCACGGGGAGTTCTCGCGCCTGGCGGACGTCCTCATCCCGTTCCTCGTCACCCGGCAGCTCATCTGCGGCGCGGGCAAGGTGCTCCAGACCCCGCGCGGCGCGGTCTACTGCGTCAGCCAGCGGGCCGAGCACATCTGGGAAGGCGTCAGCTCCGCCACCACCCGCTCCCGGCCGATCATCAACACCCGCGACGAGCCGCACGCCGACGCCGAGCGCTACCGGCGCCTGCACGTCATCGTCGGCGACTCCAACATGTCCGAGACGACCATGCTGCTCAAGGTCGGCGCCACCGACCTGGTGCTGCGCATGATCGAGGCGGGCACGGTCATGCGCGACCTGACCCTGGAGAACCCGATCCGGGCGATCCGCGAGGTCAGCCACGACATCACCGGGCAGCGCAAGGTCCGGCTGGCCAACGGGCGCGAGGCCTCGGCGCTGGAGGTCCAGCAGGAGTACTACGAGAAGGCCGCCGACTTCTGCGAGCGCCGCGGCATCCGCACGGGCGTGGTCGACCGGGTCCTGGAGCTGTGGGGGCGCACCCTGGAGGCGGTCCGCACCCAGGAGCTCGACAAGGTCAACACCGAGATCGACTGGGTGATGAAATACCAGCTCATCGAGCGGTACCGGGCCAAGAACAACATCACCATGTCGCACCCGAGGGTCGCCCAGATAGACCTCGCGTACCACGACATCCACCGCCGCCGCGGGCTGTACTACCTGCTGGAGCGCAAGGGGCAGGCGGCCAGGGTCTGCAACGACGTCAGGATCTTCGAGGGCAAGTCGGTGCCGCCGCAGACCACCCGCGCCCGGCTGCGCGGCGACTTCATCCGCCGGGCCCAGGAGCAGCGCCGCGACTTCACCGTGGACTGGGTGCACCTGAAGCTGAACGACCAGGCCCAGCGCACGGTGCTGTGCAAGGACCCGTTCCGTTCGGTGGACGAGAGGGTGGAGAAACTCATCGCCGGAATGTGAGCGGGAGGCGAACCGGGAACGAAACCGGTTCTTCCGCGAGTTGTGGGAGGTGAGCCGGGCGGCCCGTAGAGTGGCCGACACGCGCCCGGAACGCCCGGACACCCCCTACCACGAGTTGGACTGATGCAGCAGAATCCCGGGGCACGTCCCCCCCACACCCGCTCCCTCAGGACGGTCGGCCGTCGCGTCGCCGCGGCCCTGGTCGTCCCCGCCCTGCTCTTCACCGCGGCGTGCGGCTCCGGCGACGAGGAAGGTCCCTCGGGGACCGCCACGAAGGTCACCGGCAAGGTCGGGGAGGAGCCGAAGATCACCGTCCCGGAGGACGCGGAGGCTCCCGAGGAGGCCGCCACGAAGGTCGTCGCCGAGGGCAAGGGCGACAAGATGGCCAAGGGCGACTTCGTCCGCATGAACGTCCTCATGACCAACAACGGCCAGGAGCTGATCAACACCTGGAAGCAGCAGCCGCAGGGCGCTCCCGAGGGCGGCGCGCAGCGCCAGGAGATCGTCCGGCTCGACGGGGAGCAGCAGGGGCTCCCCGCCCCGGTCATGGACGCCCTGATCGGCGAGCGGGCCGGCGGCCGTGTCCTGATCGAGGGCACCGCCAAGTCGATCATGGGCGGCGAGATCAACCCGCAGCTCGGGATCAACGAGTCGGACAGCATGGTCTGGGTGGTCGACGCCGTCGCCGCCGCCAAGACCGACGCCAAGGCCGAGGTCAGCGGTGAGCAGGCCCCCGTCGAGGAGGGCATGCCCGAGGTGGAGGCCAGGAAGCAGAAGGCCGCCGCCATCACCGTCCCCAAGGGCGAGAAGGCCCCGAAGAAGCTCAGGCAGCAGGTGCTGATCGAGGGCGACGGGCCCGAGGTGAAGGCCGGCGACGGCCTGATCGCGCAGTACACCGGGGTCAAGTGGGAGGACGGCGAGAAGTTCGACTCCTCCTGGGACCACGGGGGCGCCACCGCCTTCCAGATCGGCACGGGCTCGGTCGTCAAGGGCTGGGACCAGGCGCTGGTCGGCAAGAAGGTCGGCGACCGCGTGCTCCTGGTCATCCCGCCGGAGCTGGCCTACGGCAGCAACCCGCAGTCCGAGCTGGCCCGGAACACCCTGGTGTTCGTGGTCGACATCGTCGGCAAGGTCTGACGGCTTCGGCGATCACCACGGCGCCGGGTCTGCGAGACTGGCACGGTTGACCGAAAGAACTGCGTAGGAGCAACTTCGTGAGCATCGACAAGCCCGAGATCGACTTCCCGGGCGGCGAGCCCCCGGCGGACCTGGAGATCAAGGACATCTGGGAGGGCGACGGACCGGTCGCCAAGGCCGGGGACACCGTCTCCGTCCACTACGTGGGTGTCGCCTTCTCCACCGGCGAGGAGTTCGACGCGAGCTGGAACCGCGGCACCCCGCTGCGCTTCCAGCTCGGTGTCGGCCAGGTCATCCCCGGCTGGGACCAGGGCGTCCAGGGCATGAAGGTCGGCGGTCGCCGCCAGCTGACCATCCCGCCGCACCTGGCCTACGGCGACCGGGGCGCCGGCGGCCGGATCAAGCCCGGCGAGACGCTCATCTTCGTCTGCGACCTGGTCTCCGTCTGACCCCTCCGGCTCCGTGCGGGAGCCGGTGAAGGCGCGGACTCCGAAGCACCGGACACCGCGACCGGGGCCCGTGCCGCACGGCACGGGCCCCGGCTTTGTACCGGGCGTCCCCGGAGCGGTACGGTCGACGGTCGGGACGAGCACGAGAGAGGGCGTCGATGGCCATTGCCAAGGCCGAGCGGCTGATGAACCTGGCGCTGTGCCTGCTGGGGGCCCGGCGTCCGCTGACCAAGCGCGAGCTGCGGGCGTCGATCGAGGCGTACATGGAGGTCGGCGGGGGACCGGGCCGGGCCGGGAGCGAGGACGCCTTCAACCGGATGTTCGAGCGCGACAAGGACGACCTGCGCGAGCTCGGCATGGTCATCGAGACCGTGGAGAACCTCGACGGCGAGATCGCCTACCAGGCCCGCCGCGACAGCAACCGCCTCCCGCCCATCACCCTGGACGCCGAGGAGGCCGCCGCCCTGACCCTGGCCGCCAAGGTCTGGCAGCAGGCCCGCCTCGCCGGCGCCGCCAGCGGCGCCCTGCAGAAGCTGCGCGCCGCCGGGATGCCGCTGGCCGACACCGAGGGCGGCGGCGACCCCTACGGCGGCCACAGCGCCCTGGAGCCCCGCATCCCCGCCCGCGAGCCCGCCTTCGAGCCGCTGATGCTCGCCTGCCGCGACCGGCGCCCGGTCACCTTCGCCTACCGCAAGTCCAACGCCGCCCGCCCCGAGGCCCGGCACGTCGAGCCGTGGACCCTGGAGTGCTGGCGCGGCCACTGGTACCTGGCGGGCTTCGACCGCGACCGGGGCGCCGAGCGCGTCTTCCGGCTGTCCCGCATCACCGGCCCGGTCCGGTCCCGCGCCGGGGCCTACACCGCCGAGGTTCCCGACCACGTCACCGTGCGCGAGACCGTGGAGCGCTGGGCGGGGGAGATCGCCACCGCCACCGCCCGCATCCGGCTGCGGCAGGGCGCCGGCTACCCGCTGCGGGCCAGGGCCACCGAGGTGCGGGACGCCGGGGACGGCTGGGACGAACTGGAGATCCCCTACGGCCACGGGCTGGACGCCTGGCTCGTGGAGTTCGGGCCGGACGTGGTGGTGCTGGAGCCCGCCGAGCTGCGGGCCGACGTGGTGGACCGGCTGCGCGCCGTGGCCAAGGGCTGAGAAGGGACCACCGACATGGCAACCAACGCCATCGACCAGACCCGCCGGATGCTGTCCCTGGTGACCTATCTGCGCGAACGCCCCGGCGCCCGCGTGGAGGACGTCGCCCGGGCCTTCGGCATCACCACCGACGAGCTGATCTCCGACCTCCACGTCCTGCCGATGTGCGGCACCAGCTTCCGCGGCGGGGACCTGCTGGACATCGACACCGACGGCGAGCGCATCTGGTGGCACAACGCCGACGCGGTCGGCTCCGGCACCGGCGAGCCGCTGCGGCTCGCGGCGGACGAGGCCACCGCCCTGCTGGTCGCGGCCCGGGCCGTGGCCACCCTGCCGGGGCTGCGCGAGAGCGACCGCGACGCCCTCCAGCGCGCCACCGCCAAGATCGAGGCGGCGGCGGGCGAGAGCGCCGGGGCCAGCTCCCGGCTGTCGGTCACCTTCGAGTCCGAGGGCGGGGTCTTCGCCGACGTGGACCGGGCCATCGCCGAGCGGCGGCGGCTGTGGATCCGCTACTACTCGCCGGCGCGCGACGAGCTCACCGAGCGGGAGATCGACCCGATCCGGCTGTTCGCCGTGGGCCACACCTACGTCGAGGCGTGGTGCCGGCTGAGCGAGGCGCGCCGCACCTTCCGGCTGGACCGGGTGGCGGAGATCAAGCTGCTCGACGAGCCCTCCGACCCGCCGCCCATCGAGCTGCGCGACCTGTCCGAGGGGCTGGTCCAGCCCTCCGTCTCGGACCCCGAGGTGGTGGTCGAGGTGGGGCCGGGCGGACGCTGGGTCGCCGAGTACTACCCGCACGACAGCGCCGAGGAGCTTCCCGAGGGCGGACTGCGCATCACCCTGCGCACCCCCGACCCGGCCTCCCTGAAGCGCCTCGCCCTCCGGCTGGGCCGCGACGGCCGGATCGTCGCGCCCGAGGAACTGGCCGACAGCGCCCGCGACGCGGCGCGGGCGGCCCTGGCCGCGTACGACGCGGACTGACCGGCGCCGGGGCGGTACCGGGGCGTCGCGGAACCGGGACGTCCACTACGCTCGCCCCATGGCCTGGCCGATGTTCTTCCTCGCACTCGCCTTCTGCGGAATCGCCGTGCTCGGCGTGCTGGCCGTACGGGTCGGGCTGGAGGTGCGGCGCCTGGCCCGCGCGGTCGGCGACGGCTGCGAGCGCCTGGCCCGCGCCGCCGAGGACCTGGAGCGGGCCGCGACCCCGCTGGCGGCACGGGCGGGGCGGACCGACCGCTGACCTCCGCGGTGTCCCGGGCCGTGCTCCGGGAGGACACCGCGACGGGCGAGCCCTCCATACCCCGGCGCGGGGACTGTACTCTTCAAAAGGCGCGCGGTCGGCGACCGTGCCCGGCACCGGGATGACGCAGAGGCATTGCCCCCTGTTCACCCCCCAGGGTTACGATCGCTGCCAGCGCACACGCAGAGGAGCCCGTCCGCATCAGTAGGGCAGGCACGGACACCGCCGCCCCGGCGAGAAGGTAGTGGCACATGCTTGGCAACCTGAGGCCCATGGAGATCGTTCTGATCCTCCTCGTCATCCTGCTGCTGTTCGGCGCCAAGAAGCTCCCCGACATGGCTCGTTCGCTCGGCAAGTCGGCCCGCATCCTCAAGAGCGAGGCCAAGGCCATGAAGAAGGAGAGCGAGGACGAGGCGGCGGCCCGGCAGGACACCTCGGCCCAGCAGCCCGCGCCCAAGACCATCCAGGCCGCGCCCGGTGACGTGACCAGCTCGCGCCCGGTGACCGAGCCCAACCAGCAGGCCGGCAAGAACTGACCGAGCCGCCGCCGGCGCCGCTCGCACACTCCCAGACCACTGACACCGACCGAGGACGTGGGTTGCTCAAGTCCGCCCGCACACAGGGGAAACCGCAGAAGGATCCGGAAGGGCGCATGCCGCTCGCGGAGCACCTGCGGGAGCTGCGCAACCGCCTGATGAAGTCGGTGCTGGCCATCCTGGCCGTCACCGTCGTCGGGCTGGTCTACTACAAGCAGATCGCCGATTTCCTCACCGAGCCCCTCCGCGACTCCGTCGGCTGCACCGCGGGCTTCGGCAGGGCGGCCGAGGAGGGCGAGGCCTGCGCCGAGATCACCCTCAACGGTCTGATCGCCCCCTTCACGGTCATGCTCAAGGTGGGGCTCGCCACCGGTGTGGTGCTCGCCTGCCCGGTCTGGCTCTACCAGCTGTGGGCCTTCCTCGCGCCCGGCCTGCACAGCCACGAGAAGAAGTACGCCCGCGGCTTCGTCGCGGCCGGTGTGCCGCTCTTCCTCAGCGGCGCCTACCTGGCGTACCTGGTCCTGCCGACGATGGCCTCGACCCTGATCGAGTTCACCCCCGAGGGCACCGGCAACCTCGTTCCGCTGGACGACTTCCTCGACATCATCACGCGGATGGTGGTCGTCTTCGGCCTGGCCTTCGAGCTGCCCCTGGTGCTGGTGCTGCTGAACTTCGGCGGTGTCGTCACCGGTCGCAAGCTGCTCGGCTGGTGGCGGGGCATGGTGGTGTCCATCGCCGTCTTCGCCGCCGTCGCCACCCCCAGCGGCGAGCCGCTGACCATGGGCGCCCTGGCCCTGCCGATCGTGCTGCTGTACTTCATCGCCGTCGGGATCTGCCTCCTCAACGACCGCCGGCGCAAGCGCAAGGACCCCTACGCCGGCCTGAGCGACGACGAGGCGTCCCCGCTCGACCACACCCCGGAGACGGTCGGCACGGCCGAGCCCGTCGAAACCGCCGCCCTGCCCGAGAGCACCCCGGAGGACGGTCCGGCCAGGCGGAACGGTTACGACGACGCCACCTGAGCGGTATCGTCCGCGCGTGACCGGTGAGATCACCCTGTTCGTCAACCCCGCCGCGGGCCGCGGCAGGGGTGCGCGCGCCGCCCGGCCCGCCGCCCGCGTCCTGCGGGAGGCGGGCTTCGCCGTGCGGACGGTCGTCGGCGCCACCGCCGGCGACGCGCTGGAGCGGGCCCGCGAGGCCGTCCGCGGCGGCACCGGCGCACTGGTCGCCGTCGGCGGGGACGGCATGGTCTCCCTCGCCCTCCAGGCGGTGGCGGGGACGGGCACCCCGCTGGGCGTCGTCGCGGTCGGCACCGGCAACGACATCGCCCGCACCCTCGGCCTGCCGCTCCGCGCCCCGGCCGCCGCGGGCCGGGTGATCGCCGAGGCCCTCAGGGCGGGGCACGGGCGGACCGTCGACCTCGGCCGCGTCGGCGGGCGCTGGTTCGGCAGCGTGCTGGCCTCGGGCTTCGACTCCCGGGTCAACGACCGGGGCAACCGCATGCGGTGGCCCGCCGGCCGGCTCCGCTACGACCTGGCGATGCTGGCCGAGCTGGCCTCCCTGCGCCCCGTCCCGTACCGCATCGCCCTCGGGGACGGGCCGGCGCGCGAGGTGGAGGCCACGCTGGTGGCGGTCGGCAACGGGCCCTCCTACGGCGGCGGTATGCGGATCTGCTCCGGCGCCCGGCTGGACGACGGGCTGCTGGACGTCACCGTGGTGGGGGAGTGCAGCCGCACCACGCTGCTGCGGGTCTTCCCGCGCGTCTACTCCGGCACGCACCTCGGCCACCCCGCGGTGGCCGTGCACCGGGTGGCCAGGGTCACCCTGGAGGCCCCGGGGGTGACCGGCTACGCCGACGGCGAGCCGCTGGGCCCCCTGCCCCTGACGGCCGAGGCGGTCCCCCGGGCGGTGCGGGTGCTGACCGGGCCCGTGCCCGCCGGGCCGTGAAGATCGGGTGTGATGTCAGCGGCGGCCGGTAGGCTCGTAAGTACGATGACCGAGGACATGTCCCCCGCCGAGCGTTACGCCGCCGCCCGGAAACGCGCCGCCGAGCAGGCCACCGCTCTGGCTCCCTTCCGCGAGATGTACGACTTCGGGCTGGACCCGTTCCAGATCGAGGCGTGCAAGGCCCTGGAGGCCGGGAAGGGCGTACTGGTCGCCGCGCCCACCGGCTCCGGCAAGACGATCGTGGGCGAGTTCGCCGTCCACCTGGCCCTGACGCAGGGCCGCAAGTGCTTCTACACCACGCCCATCAAGGCGCTGTCCAACCAGAAGTACAACGACCTGGTCAAACGCTACGGCGCGAAGCGGGTCGGCCTGCTGACGGGCGACAACAGCATCAACTCCGACGCGCCGGTGGTCGTGATGACCACCGAGGTGCTGCGGAACATGCTCTACGCCGGATCCCAGGCCCTCGGCGGCCTGGGATACGTGGTGATGGACGAGGTCCACTACCTCTCCGACCGCTTCCGCGGCGCCGTCTGGGAGGAGGTCATCATCCACCTCCCGGACTCGGTCACCCTGGTGTCGCTCTCCGCGACGGTCTCCAACGCCGAGGAGTTCGGCGACTGGCTGGACACCGTCCGCGGCGACACCGAGGTGATCGTCTCCGAGCACCGGCCCGTCCCCCTGTGGCAGCACGTCCTGGCCGGGCGGCGGATGTACGACCTGTTCGAGGAGAAGGGCGGTCGGCGCGAGGTCAACCCGGACCTGGTGCGGATGGCCCAGCTGGAGAACAGCCGGCTGCCCGCCTTCCGCGACCGGCGCCGGGGGCGGCTGGTGCGCGAGGCCGACCGCGAGCGGGAGCGGCGCCAGCGCAGCCGGATCTGGACGCCGAGCCGCCCGGAGGTGATCGAGAAGCTGGACTCCGAGGGGCTGCTGCCCGCGATCACCTTCATCTTCAGCCGCGCCGGCTGCGAGGCGGCCGTCCAGCAGTGCCTGTACGCGGGGCTGCGCCTGAACACCGCGGAGCAGCGGGCCCGGGTGCGCGAGATCGTCGAGGAGCGCACCGCCTCCATCCCCGACGAGGACCTCCACGTCCTGGGCTACTTCGAGTGGCTGGAGGGCCTGGAGAGGGGCATCGCCGCGCACCACGCGGGCATGCTGCCCACCTTCAAGGAGGTCGTCGAGGAGCTGTTCGTCCGCGGTCTGGTCAAGGCCGTCTTCGCCACCGAGACGCTGGCGCTGGGCATCAACATGCCCGCCCGGTCGGTGGTGCTGGAGAAGCTGGTCAAGTGGAACGGCGAGCAGCACGTCGACATCACCCCGGGCGAGTACACCCAGCTCACCGGGCGGGCCGGACGGCGCGGGATCGACATCGAGGGGCACGCGGTGGTGCTGTGGCAGCGCGGCATGGACCCGGGCGCCCTGGCCGGGCTCGCCGGCACCCGCACCTACCCGCTGCGCTCCTCCTTCCGGCCGTCGTACAACATGGCCGTCAACCTGGTCTCGCAGTACGGGCGGCACCGCTCGCGCGAGCTGCTGGAGACGTCCTTCGCCCAGTTCCAGGCCGACCGCGCGGTCGTCGGGATCTCCCGCAGGGTGCAGCGCAACGAGGAGGGCCTGGAGGGCTACCGGGAGGCCATGACCTGCCACCTCGGCGACTTCGAGGAGTACGCGCGGCTGCGGCGCGAGCTGAAGGACCGTGAGACGGAGCTGGCCCGCCGGGGAGCCGCGCAGCGGCGGGCCGCGGCGGCCGACTCCCTGGAGAAGCTCCGGCCAGGCGACGTGATCCACGTGCCCACCGGCAAGTTCGCCGGGCTGGCGCTGGTGCTCGACCCGGGCGTCCCGGCCGGGCGCAGTACGGGGGGCCACCGCGGCTGGGAGCACAACGACGGCCCCCGTCCGCTGGTGCTGACCGCCGAGCGGCAGGTCAAGCGGCTGGCCTCCGTGGACTTCCCGGTGCCCGTCGAGCCGCTGGAGCGGATGAGGATCCCCAAGTCCTTCAACCCGCGCAGCCCGCAGTCCCGCCGCGACCTGGCCTCCGCGCTGCGGACCAAGGCCGGGCACCACGAGCCGGCGCGCGGCCGCCGCAGGCAGCGTTCGGAGGCGGCCGATGACACCGAACTCGCCCGGCTGCGCAAGGCCATCCGCGCCCACCCCTGCCACGGCTGCGACCAGCGGGAGGACCACGCCCGCTGGGCGGAGCGCTACTACCGCCTCCAGCGCGACACCCGCCAGCTGGAGCGCCGCATCGAGGGGCGGACGAACACCATCGCCCGCACCTTCGACCGGGTCTGCGCCGTGCTGTCCGACCTCGGCTACCTGCGCGGCGACGAGGTGACCGAGGACGGCAGGCGGCTGGCCCGGCTCTACGGCGAGCTGGACCTGCTGGCGAGCGAGTGCCTGCGGGAGGGCGTCTGGGAGGGCCTGTCCCCGACCGAGCTGGCAGCCTGCGCCTCGGCGCTGGTCTACGAGTCCCGCAGCGCCGACGACGCGCTGCCGCCGACCCTCCCCGGGGGGAACGCCAAGCACGCCCTCGGCGAGATGGTCCGCATCTGGGGCCGGCTGGACGCCCTGGAGGAGGAGCACCGGATCAACCAGGCGGAGGGCGTCGGCCAGCGCGAGCCCGACCTGGGCTTCGCCTGGGCCGCCTACCGCTGGGCGGAGGGCGACGGCCTGGACGCGGTGCTGAGGGAGACCGACATGCCCGCCGGCGACTTCGTGCGCTGGTGCAAGCAGCTCGTCGACGTCCTCGGCCAGATCGCCCAGGCCGCCCCGGAGGGCGGCACGGTCGCGCGCAACGCCCGCCGGGCCGTGGACAAGCTGCTGCGGGGCGTGGTGGCGTACAGCTCCGTCGGCTGACGCCGCCCCTCGCCCGAGAAAGGCCCCGGCCCGGCGCGCGGTACCGACCGCGCGCCGGGCCGGGGCCTTCTCCGGGTGCGACCACGGCGGATGCGCGCCGGCCGGGGGCGGGGCGTCCGGCGCGGCTCCGCCGTGGCCGCCGGGGGCGCGCCGTGTCCGGGTCAGCGTCCCGCCGGGCCGCCGGACGCGGCCGGCGTTCCCTCCTGCTCGGCCTCCACCTGCGCGTTCCACTCCCGCTTCGACGCCTGCCAGCCGTCCTCGTCGTGGCCCAGACGCCAGTAACCGGAGACGGACAGCCGCTCGCGCGGCACCCCCAGCTCCACGCGGAGGTGGCGGCGGAGCTCCCTCACCCAGCCCGCCTCGCCGTGGACGAACGCCTGCACCTCGCCGGGCGGGAGGTCCAGGGCGCGCACCGCCTCGACCAGCCGGTCGCCGATCCGCGCCGTGCCGCGGTGCAGCCAGCGCAGCTCCGCGTTCGGGGGCAGCGACAGCTCCTGCTCCTCCTCCGGCCCCGCGACCTCGACGAACGCGTGCACCGGAGCCCCGCCGGGGATCGCCTCCAGCGAGGCGGCGATGGCGGGCAGCGCGCTCTCGTCGCCCACGAGCAGGTGCCGCCCGGCCTCCGGGGAGGGGCGGTAGCCGCCGCCGGGCCCGAGGAAGAGGACCTCCTCGCCCGGCTCGACGCGCACCGCCCAGGGTCCGGCCAGGCCCTCGTCGCCGTGGAGCGCGAAGTCCAGGGCCAGTTCGCACGCCTCGGGGTCCCAGGCGCGCACGGTGTAGGTGCGGGTGACGGGCCACTGGTCGCGCGGGAGGCTCGCGCGGACGGCGGCGAGGTCGAACGGCTCGGGGTACCGCGCGCCCTCGGCCGGGAACAGCAGCTTGACGTAGTGGTCGGTGTACTCGCCCGCCGGGAAACCGGCGAGGCTCCCACCGCCGAGCACCACGCGGATCATCCGCGGGGTCAGGTACTGCTTGCGGACCACCCGGGCCCGGTTCAGGCGCGGTGTGCGACGGGCCGGACGCTCTGCCACGGGACTCCCTCGTAGGTTGGGTTAGGCATACCTAACCCAACCTACCCGATGGTTCCGCGGTCCGCCCCGTCCTCTCAGCCCGCCAGGGCGTCCAGCAGCCGCCGCAGGGAACCGCCCAGACCCCACGTTTGGCTCAGTTCCTCCAGCTCCCGCGGGTGCAGGGGCTCGGCCGGGAGCGCCGCGTCGAAGTCCGGCAGCGGCACGTCCCCGGCGACCCGCACGACCTTCGGCGCCACGGCGAGGTACTCCCGTGCCGCGTCCAGTCTCCTCCGCTGGGCGGGGGTGAGGCCCGAGGACGGGTCGTCGACCGCGGCGAGGATGCCGTCGAGGTCCCCGTGGGCCTCCAGCAGCCGGGCCGCGGTCTTCTCGCCGACGCCGGGGACGCCCGGCAGGCCGTCGCTGGGGTCGCCGCGCAGCAGCGCCAGGTCCGCGTAGGCCGCCCCGCCCGCCACGCCGTACTTCTCGCGCAGGACCGCCTCGTCGACGACCGTCGGGTCCCCCATGCCCTTGACCGGGTAGAGCACCCGCACCCCGCGCGCGTCGTCGACGAGCTGGAACAGGTCGCGGTCGCCGGTGACGACGTCCACGGGCCCGGAGGCGCGCCGCACGAGGGTGCCGATGACGTCGTCGGCCTCGTAGCCGTCCGCGCCGACGCGGGCGATGCCGACCGCGTCCAGCACCCGCTCGATCACCGGGATCTGCGGGGCCAGGGTGCCGGGCGTCTCCTCCTGCCCCGCCGCCGGCGCCCCCGCCGCGTCCGGGCCCCCGGCGACGGTCTCGGCGACCCGGTGGGCCTTGTAGGAGGGGACCAGCTCCACCCGCCACGCGGGCCGCCAGTCGTTGTCCATGCACGCCACCAGGTCGTCGGGGCGGTGGTCGCGCACCAGCCGGGCGATGAAGTCCAGCAGCCCGCGCACCGCGTTGACCGGTGTGCCGTCAGGGGCCTTCACCGACTCCGGGACCCCGAAGTAGGCGCGGTAGTAGAGGGAGGCGGTGTCGAGCAGCAGGCACTTTCGCGGCGTGGTCATGGGGACATCATGGCCGACCCCACCGACACGCTCCCCCCTCCCTTCCGGGCCGTGCCGCGCGGACGCGGCGGATCGCTCCGAACCTTCGGATAACGGCCCTTCACGGAACGGAGACCCACTCGTGACGCATGACACGACCGAGTCCGGGCAGGGACCCCCGCCGGGCCGCATCCCCCCACCGGCCCGTCAACACCCTTGAGAACAAAAGGAATTGCGCACGTGACAGCACAACAGGCAACAGGAAAACAGGGCGAGAGACAGAAGCGGGCGCCGAAGACCGGGGGAGGAGGGAGGATCACTCCGGGGGTGTTCTGGCCCTCCGCCGCCGTCATCGCCGCCTTCGTCGTCTTCGCCGTGGTCGGCCAGGATCGGGCGGCGGAGACCGTCGGCGAGGTCCACACCGCGATCGTCGGCGACCTCGGCTGGTACTACATGGCGCTGGTGTCGCTCTTCGTGATCTTCGCGCTCTGGGTCGGCATCGGCCGGTACGGCGACATCCGGCTCGGCAAGGACGGTGAGGAGGCCGAGTTCGGGCTGGGTTCCTGGCTCGCGATGCTCTTCGCCGCGGGCATGGGCATCGGCCTGGTCTACTGGGGCGTCGCCGAACCGCTGAACTTCTTCTCCTCCCCCAGGCCGGGCGTGGGCGAGGGCGAGGCCGAGCGCGCGGAGTTCGCCATGGTGCAGACGTTCCTGCACTGGGGCATCCACCCGTGGGCGATCTATGTCGTGGTCGGCCTCGCCGTGGCCTACGCCGTGCACCGCAAGGGCCGCCCGGTGTCGATCCGCTGGACGCTGGAACCGCTCCTCGGGGACCGGATCAGGGGACGGTGGGGCGACGTCATCGACACCGTCGCGATCGTCGGCACCGTCTTCGGCGTGGCCACCTCCCTGGGCCTGGGCGTGCTGCAGATATCCAGCGGCCTGGACTACCTCGGCTGGGCGGACAGCCCGGGCAAGGCCGTCCAGGTGGTTCTGATCATCGCCATCACGGCGATCGCGACCGTCTCCGTGGTGACGGGGGTCGCCAGGGGCATCAGGTGGCTCTCCAACATCAACATGGTGCTGGCCGCGGTCGTGGCGCTGTTCGTGCTGGTCGCCGGGCCGACGCTGTTCATCCTCAGCGGCCTGGTGCAGGACGTCGGCGTCTACCTGCAGGACCTGCTGCGGATGAGCTTCGACACCGGTGCCTCCCAGGGTGAGGAGGGCACCGGCTGGGTGAGCGGCTGGACCGTCTTCTACTGGGGCTGGTGGATCTCCTGGGCGCCGTTCGTGGGCATCTTCATCGCCCGCATCTCCCGCGGCCGGACCGTCCGGGAGTTCATCACCGGCGTGCTGCTGGTGCCGACCGCGCTGACCTTCTTCTGGTTCGCGGTGTTCGGCGGCTCGGCCCTGCACGGCCAGATGTTCGGCAACGACGAGGGGCTGATCGGCGAGGACGGCGCGGTCAGCACCGACAACGCCCTCTTCCAGCTCCTGGACACCCTGCCCGGCGGCGCCTTCATGGCCGGCGTGACGATCCTGCTGATCGTGTTGTTCTTCGTCACCTCCTCGGACTCCGGCTCGTACGTGGTGGCCGCGCTGGCCTCCGGAGGCGCCCCCGAGCCGCCGAGGTGGACCAGGGTGTTCTGGTCCGCCTCGGCGGGACTCGTCGCCATCGCGCTGCTGCTGGCATCCGGTTCCGGCACCGCCTCGCTCGACACGCTCAAGACGACGGCGATCATCATCGCGCTGCCGTTCAGCGTGGTGATGATCGGCATGTGCGCCGCCACGCTCGTCCAATTCCGCCGCGAGCGCCGGGCGTACCTGGAGGCCAGACGGCTGGCCGCCCGGGAGCGGATCGTCGAGGAGGCGGTGGCCGCCATGGAGGCGGACCTGGAGAACCGCGCCCTCCTCGGCCCGCCCGCCTCCCCGGACCGCACGTGACCCCACCGCCGCCCCGCCGGGAGCGGCCGGCGGGGCGGCGGGCCGCCACCGGAGCCGTCGTGCCGCCCGGGCCGGTCCGCCACTCGAACCCGGCACCCGTCCCGGTACGGTGACGCGGTGACCACCACCGTCCGCCGTGTCGTCTCGCTCGTCCCCTCCCTGACCGAGGCCGTCGCCGCCACCGCGCCGGAACTGCTGGTCGGGGTCACGGACTGGTGCACCCACCCGCCCGGCCTGGACGCCGTCCGCGTACGGGGCACCAAGAACCCCGACCTGCAGCGGATCACCGCCCTCGCCCCCGACCTCGTCGTCGCCAACGAGGAGGAGAACCGCCCCGCCGACCTCGCCGCGCTGCGGGCCGCCGGGATCGAGGTGCTGGTCACCGAGATCCGCACGCTCCCGCAGGCCCTCTCCGAGCTGGAGCGGGTGCTCACCGCCGGCTGCGGGCTGCCCCGGCCCGCCTGGCTGGACGAGGCCGGCGCCGCCTGGCGCGAGGCGCGGCCCGTCGCCGACGCCGCCGCCGTGGTGCCGGTCTGGCGGCGCCCCTGGACGGTGCTGGGCCGGGACACCTTCGCGGGCGACCTCCTGGCCCGTCTCGGGGTCCGCAACGCCTACGGCGGGCACCCCGAGCGCTATCCGCGGGTCCCGGTGGAGGAGCTGAACGAGCCGGGCCGCGCCGACCTCGTCGTCCTCCCCGACGAGCCGTACCGCTTCACCGCCGCCGACGGCCCCGAGGCCTTCCCCCGCCTGCCCGCCGCGCTCGTCAGCGGACGGCACCTGACCTGGTACGGGCCCTCGCTGGTCGAGGCGCCCGCCGTGCTCGGCGCGGCGCTGGCCGCCGCCGCGGAAGCCGTTCCGCCGCGCTGACCGGCGCCCTCCCGACCGCCGGACCCCGGGCCGTCCGCCCCGCCGGACCGTCCGGAGCCGTCACACCCGTGCCGCCCGGAACCGGGTGCCGCTACTGTGCACGGCGTGAGCACGACGACACCGCCCGGCTGGTATCCGGACCCCGGGCACACGGGCCCCGGGCCGGCGTCCGACCGCTGGTGGGACGGCTCCGCCTGGACGGGGCACACCCGTGTCCCCCCGCACGCGCACGAGCCGGCGGACGCCTTCCCCGACCCCGGGGGACGCCCGTCGCACGGCCCCCTGGTGGCCGCCGTCATCACCGCCGCGGTCGTGGTGACCGCGCTCATAGCCGGGGGCCTGCTCCTGCTCGGCGGCGCCGGCGGCCCGGGCGGCTCCGACGGCGACCGGGCGCGTCCCCACGCCTCCCCCGGCCCGAGCGAGGACCCCGGCGACGGGCCGCCGGACGGCACGGAGGACGGCGCGGACGACGGGGGCCGGGGCGGGGACGGCACCCCCGGCAGGGCGGTCGACCGGGCCAACGGCGTCAGCCTGCCCCTCCTGGACGGCTGGCGCGAGGCGCGGACCGGCCAGGGGATCTGGCTCTCGACCGGCTCCCACCCCTGCCCGGGCGACTCCTCCCTCACCTGCGTCCGCGCCGGGGTCTCCCTGCGTCCCGCCGGCGGCCCGGCGGACGCCACCCCCCGGGAGCTCGCCGAGGAGGACATCGCGCGCAACGCCGAGGAGTCCTACAGCGCCGACGCCTACGGAGGGGTCGAGGACCACGAGGTCGTCTCCTCCGGCGAGGTCACCGTCGAGGGCCGGCGCGGGTACCGCGTCCGCTGGCGGATCGCCAACCGGCTCGGGCCGGACGCCCACGTGGAGTCGGTGGTCTTCCCCGCGCCCGGGAACGGCGGCCCGATGCTCCTGCTGCGGCTGGGCTTCGACGTCCACGCCGACGCCCCGGACACCGGCGACATGGACCGGATCGTGGCGGGCGTCCGCGCCGCCCGGGGTCCGGGCATGGCGGTCTGACGCCGCACCGGGGACCTCCCGCGTCCCTCTCCCCGCGGTCCGGCGGGGACTCACAGGAAGGCGCGGCCCTCACCGCGGTACGTCGGCACCGTCGCCACCACCCGGTCCCCCTCCACCAGGTGCAGCGCGTCGAAACGCTCGCACAGCTCACCGGCCTTGGCGTGCCGGAACCACACCTTGTCCCCGATCAGCAGGTCGTCCGCGGCCGGACCGAGCAGCGGCGTCTGCACCTCGCCCGGCCCCTCCCGCGGGTCGTAGCGGAGTCCGGCCGGCAGGTACGGCACCGGCAGCCGGTCCTGTCCCGCCGGGCCGGAGGCCGGGTAGCCGCCGCCGAGCACCGTCACCACGCCCACGCCCGGCCGCCGCACCACCGGCTGAGCGAACAGGGCCGCGGGCCGGCCCCCGAACGAGGTGTAGTGGTCGAACAGCCGCGGCATCAACAGCCCCGAACCCGCGGCCACTTCGGTGACCGCATCCTCGGCGGCGGTGTGCTGCACGCTCCCGGTGCCGCCGCCGTTGACGAACTCCAGCTCCGGCACGACCTCCCGCACCGCCCGCACCGCCGCCGCCCGCCGTCCGGCCAGCTCCCGCCGCGCGGCGGCCTGCATCAGCCGCACCGCGCGCGACCGCAGCGGGCGCCCGGGCAGCGCGTCCCCCACGCCCGCGACGTGCCCCTCGTACGCCATCAGCCCCACCAGCCGGAAACCCGGACGGCGCGTCACCACGCGGGCCAGCGCGGCCAGCCGGCCGGGGGAGTGCAGCGGGGAGCGGCGGGCGCCGATCCGCACCCGGCCGCCGAGCAGCCGCAGGGAGGTGTCCAGCTCCAGGCAGACCCGGATCTCCTCCCGCCCGCCGCCGCGGGCCGCGTCGATCAGGTCCAGCTGGGCGGGGTCGTCGACCACCACGGTCACGGCCGCGGCCAGTTCCGGGTCCGAGGCCAGTTCGGCGTACCCGGCCCGGTCCGCGGACGGGTAGGCGAGCAGGACGTCGGTGATCCCGGAACGGGCCAGCCACAGGGACTCGGCGAGGGTGAAGCTCATGACCCCGGCGAAGCCGTCCCGCGCCAGCACGCGCTCCAGCAGGGCGCGGCAGCGCACGGACTTGCTCGCCACCCGGACCGGCTTGCCGCCCGCGCGGCGCACCAGATCGGCGGCGTTGGCGTCGAACGCCGCCAGGTCGACGACGGCGAGCGGTGCGTCCAGGTGGGCGGTGGCCCGGTCGTAGCGGACCCGGTCGGCGGTGGTGTCGGCGGTGGTGTCGGCGGTGGTGCCGGCGGTGGTGCCGGCGGTGGTGTCGGACACCCCGGCAGCTTGCCAGAGCCCGCCGCGCCGGGAACAGCCCCGTACCGGCCTCCCGTACGGCGTTCCGCGCCGGGCCGGACCCGCGCCCCGGCCGGGCCGCGGGTTGCCGTGACCATGCCCGCTGCCCGTAGAGTGACGCGCACACCGCCGCCGGCCACAGGTCGGGGCGTGATGTCCGGAATACCGATGGCCCGCCCCGCACGGGAGCCGGCGGGGCGGCTTTTCGACCACGAGGGGGTGCCGGTGAGCACTGAGGCCGACCCGGTCCGGGCTCCGCTCCCGCCCGTCGCACCACCGCGGCCCGCCGCCGCGCCGGGGGCGCCGCGCACGGCGGCCGGCGCGCCTCCCATACCCACCGGACCGCCGTCCCCGGCGCTCCGGTCCCCCCTGCCGCCTCCCGCGCCGCAGCCTCCCGCCGCACCCACCGCCCCGGTGCCGCCCCCGCCCGCGCGGCCGCCGGGCCGCACGGCCGCCGCGGCCGTCTGCCTCGTCCTCGGCCTCGGGCTGCTCGGCGGGGCCGCGGCCGGGACCTGGCTCACCGGGGACGGGGAGCGCGCCGCCGGCGGCTACGCCCGGGCGCGTTCGCTGTGGCACGAGACACCCGTCGACACGCTGTTCCCCCGCACCCTGAAGGGGGACGGGGCCGGGCCGGGGGGAGCCGACCGGCGCTGGACACGCGTCGCGGTCGCCCCCGACGGCGACTGCGCGGGCGCCTTCGACCCGACGCTGGCCGAGGCGCTCGCACCGGCGGGCTGCGCCCGCCTGCTGCGCGCCACCTACGTGGACGAGACCAGCAGCAGCGTCACCACGGTCGGCCTGCTGTTCACCGAGGCGGACGCCAAGGGCATGCGGGCCCTGCGGAAACGGTTCGACCGCGAGGACCTCCGGCGGCGCACCGACCTGATGCCCCGCCCCTACCCCGCGCGCGGCACCGCCGCCGCCCGCTTCGGCGACGCCCAGCGCGCGAGCTGGACGATCCGCCCCCTCACCGACGTCCCGGTCGTGGTCTACGCCGTCTCCGGCTTCGCCGACGGCCGCACCGTCGGCGACCCGCAGCCGGCGGAGGAGGCAGTCGCCCCGGGCCGGACCGACGCCCCCGCCCAGGCCGGCCTCGGCCACGAGGCCCGCGGCATCGCCGACCGCGTCGAGCGCGGTCTGCGCCGCATCGCCGCCCGGGGAACCGCACAGGACCGATGAAGGCGACGGACACCTCCGTGAACATCTCCGCGAACACCTCCGCGCACCCTCCCGGGCGTCCCCGCGCCCGCCGCACCGCGGTCCCCGCCGTGCTCGCCGTCCTGGCGGTGCTCGCCGTGCTCGGCTCGTTCTCCCTGGCCACCGCCCCCGCGGCGCTCGCCGACGGCATACGCGACCGGCAGTGGGGCCTGGACGCGGTGGGCGCCCGCGAGGCGTGGAAGACCACCAAGGGCGAGGGCGTCACCGTCGCGGTGCTCGACACCGGGGTCGACGCCGGGCACCCCGACCTGAGGGACCGCGTGCTGGAGGGCAGGGACCTCATCGGCTTCGGCGCCCGCGAGGGGGACCCCCACTGGGCCCGCCACGGCACCGCCATGGCCGGGATCATCGCCGGGCGCGGCCACGGCCCCGGCGACGGCCAGGGCGTCCTCGGCGTCGCCCCCGAGGCGCGGATCCTGCCCGTGCGGGTGCTGCTGGAGGACGGCGACCCACAGCGGAAGCGGGCCCGCGAGGAGCGGGGCGGCGCGCTGGCCGAGGGCATCCGCTGGGCGGCCGACCACGGCGCCGACGTCATCAACCTCTCCCTCGGCGACGACAGCGCCTCCGCCCACCCCGACCCGGAAGAGGACGCCGCCGTGCGCTACGCCCTGGGCAAGGGCGCCGTGGTGGTCGCCTCCGCGGGCAACGGCGGGGAGGACGGCGACCGGGTCTCCTACCCGGCGGCCTACCCCGGCGTGATCGCGGTGACCGCCGTGGACCGCACCGGCGCCCGCGCGCCCTTCTCCACCCGCCGCTGGTACGCCACCGTCAGCGCCCCCGGCGACGACGTGGTCATCACCTACCCCGACGGCGAGTACTACGAGGGCTGGGGCACCAGCGCCGCGGCCGCCTTCGTCTCCGGCTGCGTCGCCCTGGTCCGGGCCGCGCACCCGGACCTCAGCCCCGCCCAGGTCAAGGAGCTGATCGCCGGGACCGCCCGGGACACCCCGCCCGGCGGGCGCAGCGACGAACTGGGCACCGGCATCGTGAACCCGGCCGCCGCGATCGAGCTGGGCGCGGGCGTCGAGCCGCGTCGGCAGCGGCCGGCGGCCGAGGCGTACCCGGGGGAGTACTTCGGCCCGGGTCCGGCCTCCGACGGCGTGCCCGGCGGCCGGCTGGCGCCCGCCGCCGCGGCCGCGGGCACGCTGCTGGTGGTGTGCGCCGGGGTGCTGTACCGCGGCGCCCGGACGTCGGGACGGGCCGGACGGGAGCCCCTGGGCTGAGGGCGGCCGTCCTCGTCTACCCTCGTCGCGTGGCGCTCAAGAACATCCCGGACCCCGGTTTCCCCGACGACGACGGCTCCGCCGACCCCGAGCTGGCCGCGGCGCTCGCCGCCTGGGCCGAGGACCGCTCGGCCGAGCCCCGGGTGCTGGCCGCACTGGCCGGGGCCCGGCTGCTGGTGCCGGTGGTCGCCGTGCTGGGCGAGGTGGAGACCGACGAGAAGGGGCTGCGCCGGGAGAAGACCAGCGACATGGCGGTGCCCACGCTCAACGCCCCCGGCGGCCGCCGGGCCCTGCCCGCCTTCACCTCCACCGGCAGCCTCGCCCGGTGGCGTCCGGACGCCCGCCCGGTCGCCGTGCCCCTGCGGCAGGCGCTCCAGGCCCTCGCCCAGGAGGGGGCCGACACCCTGGTGCTGGACCTGGCCGGGCCGGTGACCTACCAGCTGACCGGACCCGCGCTGCGCGCCCTCGCCGAGGGCCGCACGGAGGTCGCCGATCCCCTGGGCGACCCGGCCGTCGTCGAGGCGCTGCGCAGAGCCCTGGCCGCCGAGCCGGCCGTGAACGCCGCCCGGCTGGGCCCCGGCCGCGACACCGACGGCGTACTGGCCCTGCGTCTGGACCCGGGGGCCCCGGTCCGCGAGGTCGCCGGGCGGGTGGCGGCGGCGCTGGCGGAGGACGAGACGCTCCGGGCCCGTCTGGTGCGCGGTCTGGACCTGGCCCTGCTGCCGCCGGACGGCGACCTGCCGGGCCGGCCGCTGTACGACCGCCCCTGACCGGACGGCGGCCGTCCGGTCAGGGGCGCCGGTCAGCGCAGCACCGGGCCGGTGTACTTCTCGCCCGGCCCCTGGCCCGGCTCGTCCGGCACCACCGACGCCTCGCGGAAGGCCAGCTGGAGCGACTTCAGGCCGTCGCGCAGCGGCGCCGCGTGGTAGGTGCCGATGTCGGGGGCGGCGGCGGTGACGAGCCCGGCCAGCGCGTTGATCAGCTTGCGGGCCTCGTCGAGGTCCTTGTGCTCCTCGCCGCCCTCGGCCAGGCCGAGGTTGACCGCGGCCGAGCTCATCAGGTGCACCGCGACGGTGGTGATCACCTCGACCGCGGGCACGTCCGCGATGTCGCGGGTCATCGACTCGAAACCGGGGGACCGCCCGGCCTCGGGGTCCCCGGGGTTCCCGGTGGTCCCGGAGGGCTCGGGGGAGGAGGGGACGCCGCTGGTGTCGCTCATCGTTCTTCGCTTCCTGCTGGACGGGTTCGGTCCAGCCTAGGTCCCGCCGGCGGGAAGGGCGCACGGCACCCCTCGCACTCCGGAAGGGGCTTCTGGCCGACCCTGGTATGCTGGGATATCGACCGGCCGGACCAGGCGTCCCGCCGTGGGCGCGTGCCGCCCGCGGAGAGGGAGGCACGATCCGGCCCGCAAGTGGAGGCTCCAGTGCTCCCACCTGACCGGCCTGAGGGTCGGCGGGTCAACGGTCAGGCTGCGCCCCGCGGTGTACCGCGGCGGTGCTCCCGGTCATCGTGGAGCCCCGCCTGCGTCCCGTCCGGGGCGTTTTCCGCGTCTTGGGCCGGTGGGTCACACCGAAACACAGACCGTGCGCGGCTGTCCGCCAGGCAACCGCGTGGTGCAACCGAGGAGGCCCCATCAGCGCCGAGCCCCGCATCAACGACCGGATTCGCGTCCCCGAGGTGCGACTCGTCGGTCCCAGTGGCGAGCAGGTCGGCATCGTGCCGCTTGCCAAGGCCCTGGAGCTTGCCCAGGAGTACGACCTGGACCTGGTCGAGGTCGCGGCGAACGCCCGCCCGCCGGTGTGCAAGCTCATGGACTACGGGAAGTTCAAGTACGAGTCGGCCATGAAGGCCCGTGAGGCGCGCAAGAACCAGGCGCACACGGTCATCAAGGAGATGAAGCTCCGGCCGAAGATCGATCCGCACGACTACGACACCAAGAAGGGTCACGTCGTCCGGTTCCTCAAGCAGGGGGACAAGGTCAAGATCACGATCATGTTCCGCGGTCGTGAGCAGTCCCGTCCCGAGCTGGGCTACCGGCTGCTCCAGCGGCTCGCGGAGGACGTCCAGGACCTGGGCTTCGTGGAGTCCAGCCCCAAGCAGGACGGCCGGAACATGATCATGGTTCTCGGTCCGCACAAGAAGAAGACCGAGGCGATGGCCGAAGCCCGTGAGGCGCAGGCCGCCCGCAAGGCCGGCCGCCGGCAGGAGAGCGACGCCCCCGCCGAGGAACGCGCCGAGGCATGATCCGGCGGCCGGGAGCCGGCCGCCGGATCACCACGGGATCCCCGGATCCCGGAAGCAACCGAAACAGCTGACGCTTCCGCACGCCGACCCGCGGTCGGCGATGCTGGGGCACCCCCCGGGCCGAACGGCTCCGGGGGGAGGCACCGACGAGGAGAGAACGGCGACATGCCGAAGAACAAGACGCACAGTGGTGCACGCAAGCGCTTCAAGATCACCGGCTCCGGCAAGGTGATGCGCCAGCGCGCCGGCCGCCGCCACCTTCTCGAGCACAAGCCGTCCACGCTGACGCGCCGCCTCGCCGGCAAGACCGAGATGGCTCCGGCCGACGCCAAGAAGGTCAAGAAGCTTCTGGGCAAGTGAGCCCCGCCGCCCGCTGATCCCCGAATCCGGCGGGCGGAGGACTTCGAAGACCGGGACCCCATCGAACCCCCGGGCCGGCGGCGCCGCGACAGCGGCGACCGGACCACCGCGCCGGCCCCGCGACAAGGAGTAATCACGTGGCACGCGTCAAGCGGGCGCTCAACGCCCACAAGAAGCGCAGGGCGATCCTCGAGCAGGCCAGCGGCTACCGCGGTCAGCGTTCCCGCCTGTACCGCAAGGCGAAGGAGCAGGTCACCCACTCCCTCGTCTACAACTACAACGACCGCAAGCGCCGCAAGGGCGACTTCCGGCAGCTGTGGATCCAGCGCATCAACGCCGCGGCCCGCGCCAACGGCATCACCTACAACCGCTTCATCCAGGGCCTGAAGGCCGCCGAGATCGAGGTGGACCGCAAGATCCTGGCCGACCTCGCGGTCAACGACCCGAACGCGTTCGCCGCGCTGGTCGAGGTGGCCCAGAAGGCGCTGCCGAGCGACGTCAACGCCCCGAAGGCCGCCTGACGACGGCACGGGACGTCACCGGACCCGCGGGCCCCGCCGCCCGCGGGTCCGGCGTTTGCCCGCCCCACCGCGCCACGCCCCACCGCGCCCCGCCCCGCCCCGCCCTGCGTCCCCGCAGACCATCACGCCGCAGACAACCACGCCCAGAAGCGAGAACGCCGCGCCATGGCCGCCGCACCGGAACTGACCTCCCCGCGCTCCTCCCGCGTCGCCGCCGTCCGGCGGCTGGCCCGCCGCAACACCCGGGGCCGGGAACGCCTCTTCCTCGCCGAGGGCCCCCAGGCCGTGCGCGAGGCGGTCGGCCACCGCAGCGGCGGCGAGCCCACGCTCACCGAGCTGTTCACCACGCCGGAGGCCGCCGAGCGGCACGCCGGCATCGTCGCCGCCGCCCGGGCGGCGGGCGCCCGGGTCCGCACCGCCACCGACGAGGTGATCGCGGAACTCTCGCAGACCGTCACCCCGCAGGGGCTGGTCGGCGTCTGCCGCTTCCTCGACCTGCCCTTCGACCGCGTGCTGGCCGCCCGCCCCCGCCTGGTGGCCGTCCTCGCCCACGTCCGCGACCCCGGGAACGCCGGGACCGTGCTGCGCTGCGCGGACGCGGCCGGAGCCGACGCCGTGGTGCTCACCGACGCCTCGGTGGACCTGTACAACCCCAAGGCCGTGCGCGCCTCCGTCGGCAGCATCTTCCACCTGCCCGTCGCCGTCGGCGTCCCCGTGGAACGGGCCGTGACCGGGCTCCGCGAGGCCGGGGTGCGGGTGCTGGCGGCCGACGGCGCGGGCGAACGGGACCTGGACACCGAACTGGACGAGGGGCGCATGGGCGGCCCCACCGCCTGGATCTTCGGCAACGAGGCCTGGGGACTCCCGGAGGAGACCCGCGCGCTGGCCGACGAGGTGGTGCGCGTCCCCATCCACGGGCGCGCCGAGAGCCTGAACCTCGCCACCGCCGCGGCCGTGTGCCTCTACGCGTCGGCCCGTGCGCAGCGCGCGTCCGGAGGGTGCCGCTCCGTCACGCCGGGCCAGTAGGGTGGCGTGACCGGGGCCCGAAGGGGGTGAGCGGGGAGTGGACGTGAGGACTTCCGGTGGACGGGACGGCGGTGCGCCCCGGAGCGCCCCGGAGCGCCCGCGGAACCCCGCCTTCGGCCCGGACGGGCTCGGACTGCACCCCGACGACCTCCCCGACGGGCTGGTCGTCGCCGACGCCCGGGGCCTGGTCGCCTGCTTCAACGCGGCCGCCGCCCGCATCACCGGACTGCCCCCGGCCGAGGCGCTGGGCCGCCCCGTCGAGCACGTCCTGCCGCTGGAGGACCTGGAGGGGCGCCGCTGGTGGAGGCTCACCGACCCCTACGGCGGCCTCGCCATCCGCACCGGCCAGCCCGAGCGCAACCTCTTACTGCCCGGCGGCCGGGAGGTCCTGGTCTCCGCCCGCTACGTCCGCCCGTACCGCACCGGACCGGTCCACCGGCTCGTGGTCACCCTGCGCGGCACCGAGGCCCGGCGGCGCACCGAGCGCAGCCACGCCGAACTGATCGCCACCGTCGCGCACGAACTGCGCTCGCCGCTCACCTCCGTCAAGGGCTTCACCGCGACCCTGCTCGCCAAGTGGGAGAGGTTCACCGACGACCAGAAGCGGCTGATGCTGGAGACCGTGGACGCCGACGCCGACCGCGTCACCCGGCTCATCACCGAGCTGCTGGACATCTCGCGCATCGACTCCGGGCGGCTGGAGATCCGGCGCCAGCCCGTGGACATGGCCGACGCCGTCGACCGCCACCTGCGGGCCCACGTCGCCGCCGGACAGGACCCGGACCGGTTCGTCCGCCGGATCGCCCGGCCGCTGCCCGCGCTGTGGGCGGACCCCGACAAGATCGACCAGGTCCTCGGCAACCTCCTGGAAAACGCCGTGCGCCACGGCGAGGGAACCATCACCATAGAAGTGGCACCGGCACGGACGAAGAGCGGCGACGAAGGAACGGCGGTCACGGTGAGCGACGAGGGCCCCGGCATCCCCGAGGAGTCGATGAGCCGCGTCTTCACCCGCTTCTGGCGCGGCAGCAAGCGCGGCGGCACCGGGCTGGGCCTGTACATCGTCAAGGGCATCGTCGAGGCCCACGGCGGAACGATCACGGTCGGCCGCTCGCCCGCGGGCGGCGCCGAGTTCCGATTTACCCTGCCCGTAGGGGCTCCGGCCTTCCTGGCCTGAGGCCCCGCGGGCACCTCCGCGTCAGAGCGACACCGTTACGCGCCGTAGACTCGGCATCCGGCACCCTCGAACGGCCCGGGCCCAGGCCTCCGCCGAGACGAGGTGCCGGAGCGCCGAGGCGGAGCGCGAAAGCAGCCAACCGAAAGCACGGGCCAACCGAAAAGCACGGGAAGAGATGTCGGCACCCAACAAGTCGTACGACCCTGTCGAGGTCGAGGCACTGAAACCGGAAGAGATCGACCGGGCACGGGACGCGGCCCTCGCCGCGATCGCCGCCGCGGGAGATCTGGAGGCGCTGCGCGAGGTGAAGGCCGCCCACACCGGCGACCGCTCCCCGCTGGCCCTGGCCAACCGCGAGATCGGCGCCCTGCCGCCGCACGCCAGGGCCGAGGCGGGCAAGCGCGTCGGCCAGGCCCGCGGAGCGGTGGGCCAGGCCCTCAGGAAGCGCCAGGAGGAGCTGGAGGCCGAGCGCGACGAGCGCGTACTGGTCGAGGAGGCGGTGGACGTCACCCTGCCCTTCGACCGAGTCCCCGCCGGGGCCCGCCACCCCCTGACCACCCTGATGGAGCGCATCGAGGACGTCTTCGTCGCGATGGGCTACGAGGTCGCCGAGGGGCCCGAGGCCGAGGCCGAGTGGTTCAACTTCGACGCCCTCAACATCGCCCCGGACCACCCGGCCCGGACCATGCAGGACACCTTCTTCGTCCAGGCGCCGGGCGGAGGGGAGGAGTCCGGCGTGGTGCTGCGCACCCACACCTCGCCGGTGCAGATCCGCTCCCTGCTGGACCGCGAGCCGCCGGTGTACGTCGTCTGCCCCGGCCGGGTCTACCGCACCGACGAGCTGGACGCGACCCACACCCCGGTCTTCCACCAGGTCGAGCTGCTCGCCGTGGACGAGGGCCTGACCATGGCGGACCTCAAGGGCACCATCGACCACATGGTCCGCTCCCTGTTCGGCGAGGACCTGGGCACCCGGCTGCGCCCGTCGTACTTCCCGTTCACCGAGCCGTCCGCCGAGATGGACATGGTGTGCTTCGCCTGCCGCGGCGCGTCCGTCGGCAACCCCGACCGCCCCTGCCGCACCTGCTCCTCCGAGGGCTGGATCGAGCTGGGCGGCTGCGGCATGGTCAACCCGCGCGTGCTCACCGCGTGCGGTGTGGACCCGGAGCGCTACAGCGGCTTCGCCTTCGGGTTCGGCATCGAGCGGATGCTGATGTTCCGCCACAACGTCGAGGACATGCGAGACATGGTCGAAGGTGACGTCCGGTTCACCCGGCCGTTCGGGATGGAGATCTGATGCGGGCCCCGCTTTCGTGGCTGCGGGAGTACGTCGACCTGCCGGCCGGTGAGACCGGCCGCGACGTCGCGGCGAGGCTGATCGCCGCCGGGCTGGAGGTCGAGACCGTCGAACAGCTCGGCGCCGGGCTCGAGGGCCCGCTCGTCGTCGGCCGGGTGCTGGCGATCGAGGAGCTGTCGGGCTTCAAGAAGCCGATCCGGTACTGCCAGGTCGACGTCGGCGACGCCAACGGCACCGGCGAGCCGCAGAACATCGTCTGCGGCGCCACCAACTTCGCCGTCGGCGACAAGGTCGTGGTGATCCTGCCCGGCGGCAGCCTGCCCGGCGGATTCCGGATCGGCGCCCGCAAGACCTACGGCAAGCTGTCGGAGGGCATGATCTGCTCGGCCAGCGAGCTGGGCATGAGCGACGACCACGAGGGCATCATCGTGCTCCCGCCGGAGCACGAGGCGGGCACCGACGCGATCGAGCTGCTCGAACTCGTCGACGAGGTGCTCGACATCGCCGTCACGCCCGACCGCGGCTACTGCCTGTCCATGCGCGGCATCGCCCGGGAGACGGCCACCGCCTACGGCCTGCCGCTGCGGGACCCGGCGCTGCTGGACGTCCCCGTCCCCAACGACTACGGCCACCCGGTGACGGTCGAGGACCGGCTCGGCTGCGACCGCTTCACCGCCCGCACCGTCACCGGGGTGCGCCCCGACGCGCGCTCCCCGATCTGGCTCCAGCGGCGGCTGCAGAAGGCCGGGATGCGCCCGATCTCCCTGGCCGTCGACATCACCAACTACGTGATGCTCGAACTCGGCCAGCCGCTGCACGCCTACGACCGCTCACGCGTCAACGGGGCGATCGGGGTGCGCCGCGCCCGGCCGGGCGAGAAGCTCACCACCCTCGACGGCACCAAGCGCGAGCTGCACCCCGAGGACCTGGTCATCACCGACGACAGCGGGCCGATCGGCCTGGCCGGGGTGATGGGCGGCGCCGACACCGAGATCGCCGACGCGCAGGGCGCCGCGGGCACCACCGAGATCGTCATCGAGGCCGCCCACTTCGACCCGGTCTCCATCGCCCGCACCGCCCGCCGCCACAAGCTGTCCTCCGAGGCGTCCCGGCGCTTCGAGCGCGGCGTGGACCCGCAGGCCGCCTCCGCCGCCGCCCAGCGCACCGTCGACCTGCTGGTGCTGCTGGCGGGCGGCACCGCCGAGGCGGGCGTCACCGAGATCGTCTCGGCCGGCGGCCCGCACACCGTCAAGATGCGCGCCGACCACCCGGACAAGGTCGCGGGCGTGGTCTACGGCCGGGAGACCGTCGTACGCCGCCTCCAGGACGTGGGCTGCGACGTCTACGGCACCGACGAGCTGACGGTGACCGTGCCCTCGTGGCGGCCCGACCTCACCGACCCCAACGACCTGGCCGAAGAGGTCATCCGGCTGGAGGGCTACGAGGACCTGCCCGCCACCCTGCCGCGCCTGCCCTCGGGCCGGGGCCTGACCGAGCGGCAGCGGCTGCACCGCCGGGTCGGACGCGCCCTGGCCGGGGCCGGCTACGTCGAGGCGCTGAACTACCCGTTCGTCGGCGACGCCGTCCTGGACCGGCTCGGCCTGGAGGAGGACGACCCCCGCCGCCGCACGGTGCGGCTGACCAACCCGCTCTCCGACGAGGAGCCGGCGCTGCGCACCACGCTGCTGCCGGGACTGCTCGCCGCACTGCGGCGCAACGACGGGCGCGGCAGCCAGGGCGGTCAGGGAGGACTGGCCCTGTTCGAGACCGGTCTGGTCTTCCGCCCCACCGGGGAGGAGCCCGCCGCCGTCCGGCTGCCGGTCGACCGCCGCCCGACGGACGAGGAACTCGCCGCGCTGACCGCCGCGCTGCCCGACCAGCCGCGCCTGGCCGCGGTGGTCCTGGCCGGGACGCGCGAGCAGGCCGGCTGGTGGGGCGGGGGACGCCCGGCGACCTGGGCCGACGCCGTCGAGGCGGCCCGCACCGTCGCCCGCGAGGCCGGTGTGGAGCTGACCGTGACGGCCGACCGGTACGCCCCCTGGCACCCCGGCCGCTGCGCCGCGCTCCACGTCGGGATCGACGGCGAGCGCACGCTCGTCGGGCACGCCGGCGAACTCCACCCGCGCGTGGTCAAGGCGCTCCACCTGCCCGCCCGCACCTGCGCGATGGAGATCGACCTGGACCTGCTGGAGCGCGCCTCCACCGGGCCCGTGGAGGCCCCGCGGGTGTCCGCCTTCCCGGTGGCCACCCAGGACGTCGCACTGGTGGTGGACGCCTCCGTCCCGGCCGCCGAGGTCGAGGCGGCGCTGCGCACCGGCGCGGGCGAGCTGCTGGAGTCGCTGCGGCTGTTCGACGTCTTCACCGGCGAGCAGATCGGCGAGGGCAGGAAGTCCCTGGCGTACGCGCTGCGCTTCCGCGCCCCCGACCGGACGCTGACCGCCGAGGAGGCCACCGCCGCCCGCGAGGCCGCCGTGGCCGAGGCGGTCGAGCGCACCGGCGCGGTGCTGCGCGGCGCGTAGCGCGCCCGGGTCCGCGGCCCGCGGAACACGACGGCGGGGCGCCCCCTCACAGGGGGCGCCCCGCCGCTGTTCGCGAGGCCCGGCGGGCGCCGGACGGTCAGGGGCTCCGGCGCCGGCCTCCGGCCGCCGTCAGTCGTAGGTGTAGAAGCCCGCGCCCGTCTTGCGGCCCAGCCGTCCCGCGTCGACCATCCGCTGGAGCAGCGGCGGGGCGGCGTACAGCGGCTCCTTGTACTCCTCGTACATCGAGCGGGCCACCGAGGCGACGGTGTCCAGACCGATGAGGTCGGAGAGCTTGAGCGGGCCCATGGGGTGGGCGCAGCCCAGCTCCATGCCGTTGTCGATGTCCTCGCGGCTGGCGATGCCCGACTCGAACATCCGGATCGCGGAGAGCAGGTACGGGATCAGCAGCGCGTTGACCACGAAGCCCGAGCGGTCCTGGGCGCGGATGGCGTGCTTGCCCAGCAGCTTGGTGACCGTCGCCTCGGCACGGGCGATGGTGTCGTCGGAGGTGGTCAGCGCGGGGATCAGCTCGACGAGCTTCTGCACCGGCGCCGGGTTGAAGAAGTGGATGCCGATCACCCGGTCCGGGCGGGAGGTCGCCACGGCCAGCTTCACCAGCGGGATGGAGGAGGTGTTGGAGGCCAGGATGGCGTCCGGGCGGGTCACCACCTGGTCGAGGATCTGGAAGATCTCGGTCTTGACCTGCTCGTTCTCCACGACCGCCTCGATCACCAGATCGCGGTCGGCGAACTCGCCCAGGTCGGTGGTGAAGGAGAGCCGCTCCAGGGCGGCGTCGCGCTCGGCCTCGCTGATCTTGCCGCGCCCGGCCGCTCTGTCCAGGGAGTTCACCAGGCGGGTGCGCCCTATCTCCAGGGCCTCGCCGGTGGTCTCGGCGACCCTGACCTCCAGCCCGGACCGCGCGCAGACCTCGGCGATACCCGAGCCCATCTGGCCGCAGCCCACTACTCCGACGCGTTCGATGTCGGTCACATCGTGCCTTTCGCTGTTCGACGGGTCCGTGACGCCGCCCCCGTACGGTTCCGGCCACGGCGCCTCGCCGTCCGACGTTACCCGTCCCGCGGGGCGGGGGACCGGCCGGGGCGCGCGTCCCCGGCCGGTCCCCCCGGCGTCCGGCCGGTCCGCGGCCGGACGCCGTCAGCCCGTGGCGCGGGCCGCGCCGTTGACCGTGAAGGTCTTCGGGACGCCGTTGGAGCCCGACCAGGAGCCGGTGAAGCCGGAGGCCGCCGAGGGCCCCGGTGCCGGTGTTCCGCACGGTCACGTCCGCCCGGAAGCCGCCCTGCCACTGGCCGGCGATCCTGCGGACGGCCGTGCACCGGGCCGCGCCCGGGTCCGTGGGGCCGGCCGGGTCGGTCGTCCCGGCGGTGTCGCCGTAGACGGTCCTCGTCCGGTTGCCGGAGGTGCCGGTGGTCTCGTCGGAGACCACCCGGACGACGCCCGCCTCGTCGGTCGGGCAGCTGTTGTCGCCGGTGGGGTCGGGGACGCAGTCGCCGGGGTCGGGGAAGGAGGAGACCTTCGACCATGTGGCGCCGGAGCCGGTGCTGCGCCACAGGCCGTGGCCGCTGGGGGCGCCCAGGGGGCGCCGGAGGTGCGGCGGCCCGGGGCAGGCGCTTGCCGGCCGGGTACGAGGAGTTGCCACTCCGTTGCGCAGCGCTCATGCTCGGGTGAGGTGTCGTCGGCAGGAGGCAGCATGGGGCATCTCTCTCGAAGGACCTTCAGCGCGGTGGCGGCCGGAGCGCTCTCCGGCGCGCTGCTGGCCGGATCCGGGGCCGGGAGCGCGGCGGCGTGGGGCGGACGCGGTCGGCGCGGCCGGCGCGGCCGGCACGGGCAGCGACCCGAGTTGCGCGGCATGTGGGTGGCCACCGTCTCCAACATCGACTGGCCGGCGAGGGCGGGGCTGAGCGCCGCCGAGCAGCAGGCCCAGCTGCGGGCCCACCTGGACACGGCGGTCGAACGCCGCCTCAACACCGTGATCCTCCAGGTGCGGCCCACGGCGGACGCGCTGTGGCCCTCGCCCCACGAACCCTGGTCGCAGTACCTCACCGGAACGCAGGGCAGGGACCCGGGCTGGGACCCGCTGGGCTTCGCCGTGCGCGAGGCGCACGACCGCGGCCTGGAGCTGCACGCCTGGTTCAACCCGTACCGCGTGGCCAACCACGCCGCCCCGGAGCGGCTGGCCCCGGACCACCCCGCGCGGCGGAACCCGGACTGGGTGGTGCCCTACGGCGGGAAGCTGTACTACAACCCCGGGCTGCCCGAGGTCCGCCGCTTCGTGCAGGACGCGATGTTCGACGCGGTGGAGCGCTACGACATCGACGCCATGCACTGGGACGACTACTTCTACCCGTACCCGGTGGCGGGCGAGGACTTCGACGACGACGAGGCGTACGAGCGGTACGGCGGCGACTTCGAGGACCGGGCCGACTGGCGGCGGCACAACATCGACCTGCTGGTGCGCGAGACGGCCGAGCGCCTGAGACGGACCAGGCCGCAGGCCCGCCTCGGGGTCAGCCCCTTCGCCGTGTGGCGCAACAAGGGCACCGACCCGGAGGGCTCCGACACCCGCGCGGGAGTGGAGACGTACGACGACCTGTACGCCGACACCCGCAAGTGGGTGCGCGAGCGCTGGATCGACCACATCGTCCCGCAGGTCTACTGGAACATCGGCTTCACCGCCGCGGACTACGCCGAGCTGGTGCCCTGGTGGGCCGACGTGGTGCGGGGCACCGGCGTGGAGCTCTACATCGGCGAGGCGCTGTACAAGGTGGCCGACCCGGCCCAGGGCCCGGCCTGGCACGACCCGGCCGAGCTCTCCCGGCACGTCGCGCTCTGCCGGAGCCACCCCGAGGTGCGCGGCAACGTCTACTTCTCGGCCAAGCACGTCGCCGCCGACCCGATCGGGGCGATGACCCGGGTGGTGGAGGACCACTACCAGGACCGGGTCCGGCCGCCTCGCTAGCCCTCACGCCCCGCCGGGGTCACCGGCGCCGGGGCTCGGCGGCGTGGTGGCGCACCACGGAGTCGGGCCCCGGCGACACCACGGTCTCGTGGCCGTCCTCGAAGCGGACCCGGTACGGCGGCTCGCCGTCCGTTCCCAGGACCTCGACGATCTCCGCGATCCTGTCGTGCTGTCCCACCGTCCTGCCGTGGACCAGCAGCAGGTCTCCCTCATTCGCCCGCATCGAAAGCTCCCTTCTGTGGCATTCGCGAGGATTGCCCTCGAATTACCGATTCTAGGTCCGACGGGCGGACCCGGCCCTCCGGCCGGCGGCCCCGGGGCAGGCGGGGCAGGCCGGGCAGACCGGAGGGAGAACCGGGGAAGACCGGGAGGAGACCGGAGAAGAAAGGCCGGAAACCGGTGCCGACGGACCGTCGAACAAACCGGCCCGCCGGGCCTACCATCCGGTAATGCACCTCCGGATCGCGCTGCTCGCCGCCGCTCGCAGCTCCTCCCTGCTGGACGTGCGGTTCGAGGACGACCGTCCCCTGGACGCCGCCGGCCGGTGGGAGGCCGTGCGGGCCGTTCCGGTGTACGCGCACCTGGCGGACGCGGAGCTGCGCTACTGCTCCCCGACCCTGCGGTGCCGGGAGACGGCGGAGATCCTGGGGCTGCGGCCCATCGCGCAGCCCGCGCTGCGCGAGTGCGACATGGGCCGCTGGCGAGGCCGCACCCTCGGGGAGGTCGCCGCGTACGAGCCGCAGGCCGTGGACGTCTGGCTCACCGACCCCCAGGCGGCCCCGCACGGCGGGGAGTCGCTGCTCTCCTTCGTCCTGCGGGTCGGTTCCTGGCTGGACACCCGGCCCGGCGTCGACAGCCTGATCGCGGCGGTCGTCGAGCCGACGGTGCTCCGCGCGGCCACCGTCTACGCGCTGAAGGCGCCCCCGCACACCTACTGGCGCGTCGACGTCCGGCCCCTGTCGTCGGTCACCCTGACCGGGCGGGCGGGGGACTGGACGCTCAGCATGGACCACTGAGGGCCCGGTGGGGCGCGGCGGCCGTCCGCGCCCCACCGGGCGTCACAGCTCCCGCTCGGCGTAGGCGATCATCGCGTCCCGGACGAACGCCGCCGTGCCCTCGCCGTGCCGGTCGTAGGTGGCGGCGAAGCGCGGGTCGTCGGTGTACATCCGCCCGAGTCCGGCGAAGGACTCGGCGGTCGGGCGCCGGCCCTGCCAGCCGACGGCGACCCACTCGTAGTGCCGCCGCGTGATCGCCCGCACCTCGTCGGCGTCCGGCGCGAGGCCCGCCCGGTGGGCGCGGGCGAAGTCGGCGGCGATGTCGGTCTGCCGCCGCATGAACTCCTTCCTGTCGTCCTCCGACAGGGAGCGCCACCAGCGGTCGCCCTTCTCATAGGCGTCGCGGCCCCAGCGCTCGATCACCTCGTCCTTGTGGCGGGTGTGGTCGAAACCGTCGAGAACCTCGTCGGGCATCAGAGGTTCGCCTCCTTCCAGCTTGGCCAGTGTGGTCCGCACCGACTCGATCTGCCGTCCCAGCCGCTCCCGCTCCTGTTCGAGCAGTTCCAGATGGGTGCGCAGGGCTGCGGTCTCGTCCCGCTGCCCGTCGATGGCCTCGGAGATGGCGGCCAGCCCCAGGCCCAGCTCGCGCAGGAGCAGGATCCGCTGGAGCCGCAGCAGTGCGCGCTCGTCGTAGTAGCGGGTCCCGCCGTGCCCGACCCGGCTGGGACGCAGCAGCCCGATGGCGTCGTAGTGACGCAGGGTGCGGCTGGTGGTCCCGGCCGAGCGGGCGATCTCCCGGATCGACCACTCCATCGCCTCGAGCCTCCGATTCGCCGGCGATTCCGTCGGTGGCGACGACGGTAGGCGTTTACGCTGCGTCAACTTCAACCCCTGAGGGCCGGGCGCCGCCGCGCCCGGAGGCGTGGGCCCGGGGGCTATGGCCGGCGACGGGGTTTGCCGCGCCTGCCGCCCTTGGGACCGCCGGAGCCGCCGGAGCCGCGCCGGGGGTTCCGGCCGGCCGCTCCGCCCGCGGGCTTCCGCGGCTTCCGCGGCTCCTGCCGCGAGCCGTCCCTGCCGGACTGCCTGCGCCCGGCCTCCTCCTGGGCCGCGGGGCGGCGGCCCCGTGTGCTGTTGACGGTCCGCCCGCGGACGATCCCGATGAAGTCCTCCACCATGTCGGTGGTCCGGTCCTCCCGCCACGACAGCGCGACGCGCGACTGGGGGGTGCCGGTGACCGGCCGGTACGTGAGGTCCCTGCGGTGGTACAGGCGGGCGAGCGACTGCGGGACGACGAGCAGCCCCACCCCGGCCGCCACCAGCTCGATCGCGTCCGCCGTCGTGGCGGGGCGCTCGAACGCGGGCCGCCCCGGGGGACGCTCCCACTCCAGGGTGTCGTCGAGGGGGTGGAGCACGATCTCGTCGGCCAGGTCCTCCGGGGACACCTCGTCGACCGCGGTCACGACGTGGTCCTTCGGGACGACGACCACCGTCGTCTCGGTGTAGAGGGGGATCGCGCTGAGGTCCGTCCGGTCGGTCGGCAGCCGCAGGAAACCCGCGTCGGCGCCGCCGTCCCGGAGGACGCCGGACGCCTCGGCGGCGGGCACCTGGACGAGGTCGAGGGGGATGCCGGGCAGGCGCTCGTTCCAGATCCGCACCCACTTGGTGGGCGTCACTCCCGGGACGTACGCCAGCCGGAACGAGGGAGGTGCTTCCGAGCCTGTCACCGAGCCAGGCTACCGGGCGCGGCGGGGGACACCGCGAACGGTCGATACCCTGGGAGCATGAAGTCGCAGCAGACCGCCCAGACGATGAAGCCCGCCACCGCGGCGAAGAAGCTGGGCGTGTACCTCGAGGCCACCCCCGCCGAGTTCCAGGAGGGTGTCGTCTCGCGCGCCGAGCTCAACGCGCTCCAGGCCGATCCGCCCGCGTGGCTGCGGGAGCTGCGGCGCAACGGCCCGCACCCCCGGCCGGTGGTCGCGGCGAAGCTGGGCGTCTCCAACTCGGGCCTCGCGCGCGGCGGGATCACCGGGCCCCTCACCACGGAGCAGATCGAGGCCCTGAAGGCGGAGAACCCCGAGTGGCTGCAGAAGGAGCGCGCCACCCAGGCCGAGGTCCGCAAGGAAGCGGCGCGCATCAGGGAGAAGAACGCCGGCAAGGGCGCGGAGGACACCGGGAAGGGCGCCGGGCAGGCCGACCGTCCCCGCCGGCCGCGTTCCTGATCCCTGTCCCTCCGCCGGGGCCGCCGGCGGGGCGGTTCCGGCCCCGTCCCGCGCCGCCCGCCGTCCCCGTTCCCGCCTCCGCGGTGCCGTCGTCCGGCCCGCCGCCCGGTCCCTCCCGGCCGGGCGGCGGGCCGGACGTCTCCGTCCGCACGGCCGCCCGGGGCGGTGGGCGTTCCGGGCCGCCCGGCGGCCTCCCGTCCTCGTCGGAGGCCGCGCCGCCGCACGACTCCATTGCATAAAACTGCCAACGTACGTATAGTCATGCCATCCACGAGGAGGGACACCGATGGCGGTACGAGCGGCAGTGGCCGGAGCGAGCGGATACGCCGGCGGCGAGATCCTGCGCCTGCTGGCCGGACACCCCGGGGTCGAGATCGGGGCGCTGACGGGCAACTCCAACGCGGGGCAGCGCCTGGGAGCGCTCCAGCCCCACCTGGCGCCGCTGGCCGACCGCGTGCTGGAGCCGACGTCCGCCGAGACGCTGGCCGGGCACGACGTGGTCTTCCTCGCCCTGCCGCACGGGCAGTCCGCGGCCGTCGCCGAACAGCTCGGGGACGAGGTGCTGGTCGTCGACTGCGGCGCCGACTTCCGGCTGAGGGACGCACAGGACTGGGAGCGCTTCTACGGCACGCCGCACGCCGGCACCTGGCCGTACGGCCTCCCCGAGCTGCCGGGGGCCCGTGACGCGCTGAGGGGGTCCCGGCGCGTCGCGGTCCCCGGCTGCTACCCGACGACCGTCTCGCTGGCGCTGTTCCCGGCGTTCGCCGCCGGCCTGGTCGAGCCCGACGTGGTGGTCGTCGCCGCCAGCGGGACCTCCGGCGCGGGGAAGGCCCTCAAGCCCCACCTGCTGGGCAGCGAGGTGATGGGCTCGATGAGCCCGTACGGCGTCGGCGGCGTCCACCGGCACATCCCGGAGATGGTCCAGAACCTCTCGGCCGTCGCGGGCGAGCGGGTCACGGTCTCCTTCACCCCGACCCTCGCCCCCATGCCGCGCGGCATCCTCGCCACCTGCACCGCCAGGGCCCGGCCCGGGCTGACCGCCGGCCGGCTGCGCGAGGCGTACGGCAAGGCGCTGGCCGCCGAGCCGTTCGTCCGCCTCCTGCCGGAGGGGCAGTGGCCGTCCACCGCGGCCGTGTACGGCTCCAACACGGTGCTGCTCCAGGTCGCGTACGACGAGGCGGCGAACCGCGTCATCGCCGTCGGAGCCCTCGACAACCTCACCAAGGGCACCGCCGGCGGCGCGGTGCAGAGCATGAACATCGCCCTCGGCATCCCCGAGGAGACCGGACTTCCCGTGACGGGGGTCGCCCCGTGAGCGCCCCGCACGCGGGAACCGGCGAGACGACGACGGACGGGACGGACGGAGAGAAGCTGTGAGCGTCACCGCGGCGAAGGGATTCACGGCGGCGGGCATCGCCGCCGGGATCAAGGAGAACGGCAGCCCCGACCTGGCCCTGGTCGTCAACAACGGGCCGCGTCTGGCGGCCGCGGGGGTGTTCACCTCCAACCGCGTCAAGGCCGCCCCGGTGCTGTGGTCCGAGCAGGTCCTCAAGGGCGGGCTGGTCTCGGCGGTCGTCCTCAACTCCGGCGGCGCCAACGCCTGCACCGGACCGCAGGGCTTCCAGGACACCCACGCCACCGCCGAGAAGGCGGCCGAGGTGCTCGGCCACAACGCCGGCGAGGTGGCCGTGTGCTCCACCGGCCTGATCGGGGTGCGGCTGCCGATGGACAAGCTGCTGCCGGGCGTCGAGCAGGCCGCGAAGGCGCTCTCCGCGCACGGCGGCGAGAAGGCCGCCATCGCCATCAAGACCACCGACACCGTCCACAAGACCGCCGTCGCCGAGTCCGGGGGAGGCTGGGTCGTGGGCGGTATGGCCAAGGGCGCGGGGATGCTCGCCCCCGGCCTGGCCACCATGCTCGTCGTCCTCACCACCGACGCCGACGTGGACGCCGCCACCCTCGACGCGGTGCTGCGGGAGGCGACCCGCACCACCTTCGACCGGATCGACTCCGACGGCTGCATGTCCACCAACGACACCGTGCTGCTGCTGGCCTCCGGGGCCTCCGAAGTGGTGCCCGACGAGGCGGAGTTCGCCGAGGCCGTCCGCACCGTCTGCGCCGACCTGGCCCGGCAGCTCATCGGCGACGCCGAGGGGGCCTCCAAGGACATCCGCATCGAGGTGGTGGGCGCGGCCACCGAGGACGACGCCGTGGAGGTCGGCCGCAGCATCGCCCGCAACAACCTCCTCAAGTGCGCCGTCCACGGCGAGGACCCCAACTGGGGCCGGGTGCTCTCCGCCATCGGCACCACCTCCGCCGCCTTCGAGCCCGACCGGCTCAACGTCGCCATCAACGGCGTGTGGGTCTGCAGGAACGGCTCCGTCGGCGAGGACCGCGAGCTGGTGGACATGCGCTACCGCGAGGTCCGCATCACCGCCGACCTGGCCGCGGGCGACGCCTCCGCCGTCATCTGGACCAACGACCTGACCGCCGACTACGTCCACGAGAACAGCGCCTACTCGTCATGAGCACCCGCAAGCACAAGGTCCTGCCCAAGGCCGAGACCCTCATCGAGGCCCTGCCCTGGCTGACCCGCCACCACGGCAGGACGGTCGTCATCAAGTTCGGCGGCAACGCCATGGTCGACGAGGACCTGAAGGCCGCCTTCGCCCAGGACGTGGTCTTCCTGCGGCACGCCGGACTCAAGCCGGTCGTCGTCCACGGCGGCGGCCCCCAGATCAACGCCCACCTCGACAAGCTGGGCCTGGTCAGCGAGTTCAAGGCCGGACTGCGGGTCACCACCGACGAGGCGATGGACGTCGTGCGGATGGTGCTGGCCGGCCAGGTCCAGCGCGAACTGGTCGGCCTCCTCAACCGGCACGGCCCCCTGGCCGTCGGCATGACCGGCGAGGACGCCCACACCATGACCGCCACCAAGCGCTACGCCGAGATCGGGGGCGAGCGGGTGGACATCGGCCGGGTCGGCGAGATCACCGAGGTCGACACGGGCGCCATCCAGGCGCTGCTGGACGACGGCCGCATCCCGGTGGTCTCCTCCATCGCCCGCAGCGCCGACGACGGCAACGGGGTCTACAACATCAACGCCGACCTCGCCGCCGCCGCGCTCGCCGCCGCGCTCGGAGCCGAGACGCTGATCGTCCTCACCGACGTCGAGGGGCTGTACGCGGACTGGCCGGACAGCGACGAGGTGATCAGCCAGCTCACCGCGAGCGAGCTGGAGAAGCTGCTGCCGGACCTGGCCAGCGGGATGGTCCCCAAGATGGAGGGCTGCCTGTACGCCGTGCGCAACGGCGTCAACACCGCCCGCGTCCTCGACGGGCGCGTCCAGCACTCCATCCTGCTGGAGATCTTCACCGACGAGGGCATCGGAACCATGATCGTGCCGGACCAGGGAGAACAGGAATGAGCACCGCCGACAGCACCGGTGGCACCGACGAGACCGGCAACGCACACCTCGTCCGGCGCTGGCAGGGCGCGCTGATGGACAACTACGGCACCCCCCGCATCCCCATCGTCCGCGGGGAGGGCGCCCGGCTGTGGGACGCCGACGGCAGGGAGTACCTGGACTTCGTCGGCGGCATCGCCGTCAACTCCCTCGGCACCGCGCACCCGGCGGTCGTACGGGCCGTCTCCGAGCAGATCGCCACGCTCGGCCACGTCTCCAACCTGTTCGTCGCCGAGCCCCCGGTCGCCCTGGCCGAACGGCTGCTGGGCCTCTTCGGACGGCCCGGACGCGTCTACTTCTGCAACTCCGGCGCGGAGGCCGTCGAGGCCGCCTTCAAGATCGGCCGCCGGACGGGCCGGACGCACATGGTCGCCACCGCCGGGGGCTTCCACGGACGCACCATGGGCGCCCTCGCGCTGACCGGCCAGCCCGCCAAGCGCGACCCCTTCCTGCCGCTGCCCGCCGACGTCACCCACGTCCCCTACGGCGACGCCGACGCGCTGCGCGGGGCCGTCACCGAGGAGACGGCCCTGGTGGTCCTGGAACCGATCCAGGGCGAGAACGGCGTCGTCGTCCCGCCCGAGGGCTACCTCGCCGCGGCCCGCGAGATCACCGCCGCCACCGGCACCCTGCTGGTGCTGGACGAGGTGCAGACGGGCATCGGGCGCACCGGGCACTGGTTCGCCTGCCAGGCGCAGGGCGTCGAGCCCGACGTCGTCACCCTCGCCAAGGGACTGGGGGCCGGGCTGCCCATCGGCGCCACGGTCGCCTTCGGGAAGGCGGCCGAGCTGCTGGCGCCCGGCCACCACGGCTCCACCTTCGGCGGCAACCCGGTGTCCTGCGCGGCGGCGCTGGCCGTCCTGGACACCATCGCCGGCGAGGGGGTCCTCGACCACGTCAAGCGCGTCGGCGACCGCCTGCGCGAGGCCATCCGGGGGCTGGGGCACCCGCTGGTCGACCGGGTCCGCGGCGCCGGGCTGCTGCTGGGTATCGTACTGACCGAACCCGTCGCGCCCCAGGTGCAGAAGGCGGCCCAGGACGCGGGCTTCCTGGTGAACGCGTGCGTCCCGGACGTCGTCCGGCTCGCCCCGCCGCTGATCGTCGGCGAGGACGAGGCGGACGCGCTGGTCCGCGCCCTTCCCGGCATCCTCGACGCCGTCGACGGGACCCGACGAGCCGGAGACTGACGAGACGATGACCGAGGCGCAGGGCAGCAACCACGGGGGCCCGGCCGTACCCCACACGCGTACGGCCCGGCACCGCCGGATCGTGGAGATCCTGAGCCGCGAGCCGGTCCGCTCCCAGAGCCAGCTCGCCAAGCTCCTCGCCGACGACGGGCTGAGCGTCACCCAGGCGACGCTCAGCCGCGACCTCGACGAACTGGGCGCGGTGAAGATCCGCAACACCGGCGGCGAGCTGATCTACGCCGTTCCGGGCGAGGGCGGCGACCGCACCCCCCGGGCTCCGCTGGGGGAGTCCGCGAGCGAGGCCCGGATGGCGCGGCTGGCGGGCGAACTGCTCATCTCCGCCGAGGCCTCGGCCAATCTCGTGGTCCTGCGCACCCCGCCCGGGGCCGCCCAGTTCCTCGCCTCGGCCATCGACCAGGCGGAGGTCCACGACATCATCGGCACCATCGCGGGCGACGACACCGTGCTGCTGATCAGCCGCCACCCCACCGGCGGCCAGGCCCTCGCCGACCATCTGCTGCGGCTGGCGCAGAAGAACTCCGCCCAGCGCGGCCACTCCTGAGAGGGGGTCGGCGTCCGGGGCCGGCGCTTCCGGTCCGCGGACGGACGGCTCCGCGACCGCGACGGCCGCCGGATCCACCGCATCCCCGCCGGCGAGCAGGGCGAGCACCGCGGGCGGGGCGGGCCGGCGGCGGGTCGCGGAGCGCGGCGCGGGAGGGAGCGCGGCGCGGAGGCCGGGGGTGGCGGACGCGGTACGGACCCTAGGCGGATCCCCCGCGGACGGCCCCGGCCCTCCACTCCTCGGCCAGCAGGGACCAGACCTGGAGGTCGTGGCGGCGGCCTCCCATGGGGAACACGCCGCGCAGGGTCCCCTCGTGCGTCATGCCCAGCCGTTCGGCCACCGCGATGCTGGGGGCGTTCTCGGGGGAGACCATCCACTCCACCCGGGACAGGCCGCGGACGCCGACCGCCCAGTCGATCATGCGGCGGGCGGCGGTGGTGACCAGTCCCCGCCCCCGGGCCCCGGGGGCGAGCCAGGCGCCCAGCTCGCAGGAGCCCCCCTCGGCGTCGAACAGCCGGAACATCATGCCGCCGACCAGTTCGCCGTCGAGCCGGATGCCGTAGACGCGCCCCTGGTCGGCGGCCTGCTTGTCCGCGTAGCGCTGGAGGAAGGCCCGCGCGGAGGCGGTGTCGGTGACGGAGTGCGCCCACGGCAGCCAGGGCGTGAGGTGGTCGCGCACCCGCTCGGTGAACGCGGCCAGCTCCGCCGCCTGCCACGGCTCCAGGGGGCACAGTTCCGCGCCGTCGCCGAGAGGGGTGCTGAGCATGGGCGTCTCCTGGGGTCGGGGTACGGCCGCCTGCGGCCCCGGCGACCGGGGGCGCCCGCCACGATCGATTCGCTGTCACGGTAGCCGCACCCCGACGCGCCGCACCACCGGGGCGGCCGGGGCCGTCCCCCGGCTCAGCCGGTCCCTCCGCGGGGGCCGGTCCTCTTGTGGAAGAGGGTGGTGGGCCGCAGAACGCCCTCGGTGTCGGCGGCGTAGTCCGGGATCGTGCCCGCCTCGGTCCAGCCGGCCGAGCGGTAGAGGCGCTCGGCCGGGCTGCCGGTCTGGGTGTCCAGGACCAGCAGGGAGACGCCCGAGGCCGCCGCCTCCCGCTCGGCCGTCGCCAGCAGCGCGCGGCCGAGGCCCCGGCCGCGCGCGTCCCGGCGCACGATCAGCTTGGCGATCTCGGCGCGGTGACGTCCGTTGGGCATGCCGCCTCTGCGCAGCTGCACGGTGCCGACGATCCGGCCGTCCCCGCCGCGGGCGGCCCACACCGCGGTCCCGCCCGCGGCCACATCGGGAGCCAGACCCTCCCACCAGGCCGTGATCCCCGTCCGGTCGGGAGGGGCGAGGAAGCCGATCGAGGAGCCGCCCTCGACGGCGTCGCACACCAGATCGGCCAGTTCACGGCGGGCGGCGAGAAGTCCGGGGGCCGACAGCCGGACGATCGCCGGCTCGGCGCTGTTCGCGTGTTCGGTTCGCACCGCCCGATGGAACGCCCCCGCGCTCCCGCCGCGCAAGGGCGTTCCGCCTGCCGGTCACACGGGCCGGAATCCCTCGACGCCGCCGGCGTGCCCCTTCCCGGGGAAGCGGACGGCCGGCCGTGCGGTCGCGGGTCTTTCCCCGGCCGCGCCGCGTCCGGGCGTGCGCGTGCGGGCCCGGGGTTTCCGGCGCAGGCTGGGGTCATGGGAGACACGGAGCACGGACAGGCCGCGGAGGGATTCGCGGTGCGGACGCGCCGGGTGTACGAGGCCGCCGCGCCCGGCGACGGGAAGCGGGTGCTGGTGGACCGGCTGTGGCCGCGCGGCCTGGCGAAGGAGCGGGCCGGGCTGGACGAGTGGGCCAAGGACGTCGCCCCCTCGGACGGCCTGCGCCGCTGGTACGGCCACGATCCCGGCCGGTACGCGGAGTTCGCCGGGCGCTACCGGGCGGAACTGGCCGAGCCCGGACGGCACGAGGCGGTGGAACGGCTGCGGGAACTCGCCGGGGACGGGCCGATCACCCTGCTGACGGCGACCGGGGAGGTGGACCGCAGCCACCTCCCCGTCCTGGCGGAGGTCCTGCGGAACACGCCCGGCAGCGCCGGCTGACCGGTCCGGCCGCCCTCCGGCGGCGCAGGGGCGTCCCGCCGTCCGCCACCGGGCCGGCCCCCGGCCTCCCCGGGGAGCCGCGCGTTGACGAAACATACGGTGGAATGCATACTTATACCAGTCGCCGCATGCATCATAAGGAGCCCTCCGTGACCGAGCGCGTCGTACTCGCCTACTCCGGCGGCCTGGACACCTCCGTCTGCATCGGCTGGATCGCCGAGGAGACGGGCGCGGAGGTCGTCGCCGTCGCGGTGGACGTCGGCCAGGGCGGGGAGGACCTGGACGTCATCCGCAAGCGCGCGCTCGCCTGCGGTGCCGTCGAGGCGGAGGTCGCCGACGCCAGGGACGAGTTCGCCGAGGAGTACTGCCTCCCGGCGATCAAGGCCAACGCGCTCTACATGGACCGCTACCCGCTGGTCTCCGCCCTCTCCCGGCCGGTCATCGTCAAGCACCTGGTGGCGGCGGCCAGGAAGCACGGAGCCACCACCGTCGCCCACGGCTGCACCGGCAAGGGCAACGACCAGGTGCGGTTCGAGGCGGGCATCGCCTCCCTCGCGCCCGACCTGACCTGCATCGCGCCCGTGCGGGACTACGCCATGACCCGCGACAGGGCCATCGCCTTCGCCGAGTCCAAGGGCCTGCCGATCGCGACCACCAGGAAGTCGCCGTACTCCATCGACCAGAACGTCTTCGGACGGGCCGTGGAGACCGGCTTCCTGGAGGACATCTGGAACGCGCCGACCGAGGACGTCTACGACTACACCGAGAACCCGGCCGTCCCGCGCGAGGCCGACGAGGTCGTCATCACCTTCGACAAGGGAGTCCCCGTCGCCGTCGACGGCAGGCCCGTCACCGTCCTGCAGGCCATCCAGCAGCTCAACGAGCGCGCCGGAGCCCAGGGCGTGGGCCGCATCGACATGGTCGAGGACCGCCTGGTGGGCATCAAGTCCCGCGAGGTGTACGAGGCCCCGGGCGCCATCGCGCTGATCACCGCCCACCAGGAGCTGGAGAACGTCACCGTCGAGCGCGAACTGGCCCGCTACAAGCGGCAGGTCGAGCAGCGGTGGAGCGAACTGGTCTACGACGGCCTGTGGTTCTCCCCGCTCAAGCGGGCCCTGGACGGCTTCGTCGCCGAGGCCAACGAGCACGTCTCCGGCGACATCCGGATGACCCTCCACGCAGGCCGCGCCGTCGTCACCGGCCGGCGCTCCCGGGAGTCGCTGTACGACTTCGACCTGGCCACCTACGACACCGGCGACACCTTCGACCAGTCGATGTCCAAGGGCTTCATCGAGATCTTCGGCATGAGCAGCAAGATCGCCGCCAAGCGGGACCTCGGGCAGTAACCTGCCCCCCGCGGCAGCCGCACCCCGCCCGTCCCCCCTTCCGCCCGCAGCGGGGGAGACGGGCGTCCTTCCACCCCAGCCACGCACCAGTACCACCGGTACGCGCACGAGGAGCAGCGATGACCAACGGCCCCCGGACCCCCGCCCCCTCCGCAGGCGGCGACGTACGGCTGTGGGGCGGCCGGTTCGCCGACGGGCCGGCCGAGGCCCTGGCGAAACTCTCGGCCTCCGTCCACTTCGACTGGCGGCTGGCCCCCTACGACATCGCCGGCTCGCGGGCGCACGCCCGGGCGCTGCACAAGGCCGGGCTGCTGACCGACGCCGAACTGGAGCGGATGCTGGCCGGACTCGACCGGCTGGCCGCCGACGTCGCCGACGGGTCCTTCACCGGCACCGTCGCCGACGAGGACGTCCACACCGCCCTGGAGCGCGGACTGCTGGAGCGCCTCGGCCCCGAACTGGGCGGCAAGCTCCGCGCCGGACGCTCCCGCAACGACCAGGTCGCCACCCTGTTCCGGATGTACCTGCGCGACCACGCCCGGATCATCGGCGGTCTGCTGGCCGACCTGAACGAGGCGCTGGTCTCCCTGGCCGAGGCGCACCCGGACGTGGCGATGCCCGGCCGCACCCACCTCCAGCACGCCCAGCCGGTGCTCTTCGCCCACCACGTCCTCGCCCACGTCCAGGCGTTCTCCCGGGACGCCGAACGGCTGCGGCAGTGGGACGAGCGCACCGCCGTCTCGCCCTACGGCTCGGGGGCGCTCGCCGGTTCCTCCCTCGGCCTGGACCCGCGGGCGGTCGCCGCCGACCTGGGCTTCGAGCGCGGCTCGGCGGCCAACTCCATCGACGGCACCGCTTCCCGCGACTTCGTCGCCGAGTTCGCCTTCATCACCGCGATGATCGGCGTCGACCTCTCCCGGCTCGCGGAGGAGGTGATCATCTGGAACACCAAGGAGTTCTCCTTCGTCACCCTCCACGACGCCTTCTCCACCGGCTCGTCGATCATGCCGCAGAAGAAGAACCCCGACATCGCCGAGCTGGCGCGCGGCAAGTCCGGGCGGCTCATCGGCAACCTCACCGGACTGCTGGCCACCCTCAAGGCGCTGCCGCTGGCGTACAACCGCGACCTCCAGGAGGACAAGGAGCCCGTCTTCGACTCCTGCGACGAACTGGAGGTCCTGCTCCCGGCGTTCACGGGGATGATGGCCACCCTCACCGTCAACTGCGAGCGGATGGAGGAGCTGGCCCCGGCCGGTTTCTCCCTCGCCACCGACGTCGCCGAGTGGCTGGTGAAGCGGGGTGTGCCGTTCCGGGAGGCGCACGAGATCGCGGGGGAGTGCGTCAAGGTCTGCGAGGCCGCCGGGATCGAACTGGACCAGCTCACCGACGAGCAGTTCGCGAAGATCTCCCCGCACCTGACCGGCGAGGTCCGCTCCGTGCTGAGCGTCGCCGGGGCGCTGGCCTCCCGCGACGGGCGCGGCGGCACCGCGCCGTCGGCGGTCGCCGTCCAGCTCGCCGAGGTCAGGGAGGACCTGGCCGTCCAGCGGGCCTGGGCCCAGGCGGCCCCGGGGACGGGGGAGTAGCCCGCCCCCGAGACACCCCTCCACGGGGATCCGGGTGGCGCCCGCCGGCGACGGCGGGCGCCACCCGGGCGTCCTCCCCCGCGTCAGCGGGCCGTCCAGCCGCCGTCCACCGAAAGCACCGCGCCGGTGAGGTACGACGCGACGGGGGAGGCCGGCGGCAGCGCCGCGCCGGAGAGTTCGGCCGGCTCCGCCCAGCGCCCCGCCGGACCGAAGCCGGGAACACCGGCGAACACCCCTCGTCCACGCGCGGCCCCCTCCGCCCTCCGCGGCCGGCCGCGGAGGGCGGAGGGGGCCGGGAGCGCCTGCCGGGAGCCCGCGGGGAAGGGAGCCCGCGGGGAAGACCTCAGGCCGCCTTCGCCTTGGTGGCGTACACGTCCACGTACTCCTGGCCCGACAGCCGCATCACGTGGCTCATCACCTCGTCCGTCACGGCCCGCAGGACGTAGCGGTCGCGGTCCATGCCGTCGTAGCGGGAGAAGTCCAGCGGCTCGCCGAAGCGGACGGTGATCCGGCGGTCCCGGCCGATCCGGGGAAGGCCCCGGCCGTCCGGCTGGACGCGGTCGGTGCCGATCATCGCGAACGGGACCACCGGCGCCCCCGTCATCAGCGTCAGCCGGGCGATGCCGGTGCGCCCGCGGTACAGCCGGCCGTCGGGGGAGCGGGTGCCCTCCGGGTAGATGCCGAAGACCTTGCCCTCCTCCAGCACCCGGCGGCCGGTCATCAGCGCGGCCACGCCGCCGCGCCCGCCGTCGCGGTTCACCGGGATCATCCCGACGCCGGTGAAGAACCAGGCCATCAGGCGGCCCTTGAGGCCCTTGCCCGTGACGTACTCGTCCTTGCCGATGAAGAAGACCTGCCGGTCGACGACGAGCGGGAGGATCAGCGAGTCGATGAACGTGAGGTGGTTCCCGGCCAGGATCACCGGACCGCTGCCGGGAATGCGCTCGGCGCCCTCGACCCGCGGACGGAACAGCACGCGCAGGAGCGGGCCGAGCAGCGCCTTGATGATCTGGAAGCGGGACAACATGCCCTCCGGTCGTGGACGGTCAGCGCGCACACCCGCGCAGATGAGGACCATACTCGCGGTCCCCGGCGGGCCGGGCGCCGGGTTCATCCGACGGATACCCGGTGTCGGGGCGCTTTGTCAGCCGTTTGCGCCACGTTCCCCTCGCGGTCTCCCGGCGGACAGCGCTGCGCGCCTACCATGCGCGGGTTCCGCCGCTTGTCGTGTGCGGGACAGGCAAGAGCAGAAACGGGAGAGGAGTGTCCATGGGACAGGTGCAGCGGCCGGGGCGCAGAACCGTGCTGGGCGCGGCGGTGCTGGGGGCCGGGGCGGCGGCGCTGGGACCGGCGGCCACGGCCGCGGCGGCCGCCGGCGGTGCGGGCCGGGGACGTCCGAGGCTGCCGTCGCCCGCCGTGATCGCCCACCGGGGCGCCAGCGGCTACCGGCCCGAGCACACCCTGGGGGCGTACCAGCTCGCCCTCGACATGGGCGCGGACGTCATCGAGCAGGACCTCGTCCCCACCAGGGACGGCCATCTGGTGTGCCGTCACGAGAACGACATCACCGGCACCACGGACGTGGCCGACCACCCGGAGTTCGCCGACCGCAGGACCACCAAGACGGTGGACGGCGTGCAGCTCACCGGCTGGTTCACCGAGGACTTCACCCTCGCCGAGCTCAAGACGCTGCGCGCCACCGAGCGCATCCCCGACACCCGCCCGGACAACACCCTCTACGACGGCCGCTGGGAGGTGCCCTCCTTCGAGGAGGTGCTGCGCTGGGCCGAGCGCGAGGGCCGCCGGCGCGGACGCCCGGTCTGGCTCCACGTCGAGACCAAGCACCCGAGCTACTTCCGCAAGCTGGGCCTGGGCCTGGAGGAGCGGCTGGCGAAGCTGCTGCGGAAGTACGGGCGGCACCGCGCGAACTCCCCGACGTTCCTGCAGTCCTTCGAGCCGAGCAGCATGCAGAGGCTGAACCGGCTGGTGGACACCCCGTGCGTGGTGCTGCTGTCCTCCGCCTCCTCCCGCCCGTGGGACTTCACGGAGTCCGGCGACCCGCGCACCGTGGCCGACCTGGTCACGCCCGAGGGCCTGAAGTGGATCTCCGGCTTCGCCCAGGGCATCGGCCCCACGCTCGACCTGGTCGTCCCCAGGACGGCGGACGGCCGGCTCGGCGAACCCACCACCCTGGTGCGCGACGCCCACGCCCGCGGCCTGCTCCTCCACCCCTACACCCAGCGCAACGAGAACCGCTTCCTGCCCGCCGACTTCCGCCGCGGCACCGACCCCGACGCCTACGGGGACGCCTTCGGCGCCCTGCGCGCGTACCTCGCCACCGGCATCGACGGCATCTTCTCCGACAACCCGGACACGGCCCTGCTGGCCGCCGAGGAGTTCCGCCGCGGCTGAGCACCCGTCACCCCGGCCCTCCCGCCGCCCGGTTCCGGTGCCGCCTCCGGTCCCGGCACCGGAGGTGGCACCGGAGGCCACCCGTCCGGGTGGCCTCCGGCCGGCCGCGCAACCGGCGCGCCGCCCGGAGCCGTCCCGGCAGCCGTGACACCGGACGATCCCCTTCCCCTCTCCCTGCCCATGCCGCCGCCGCTGCGTTCCCTGCTGGCGGCCGAGTGCGCCGCGGAGGCGGCGGGCCACGGCGTCGAACCCGGCGACCTCGAACAGGCCGTCTGGCTGCGCTGGCTGGAACACGGCAGGAGGGCCGGCCCGCCGCCCCGCCCGGCCCACTGGCTGCGGACGGCGGTACGGGCCGAGGTGCGGGCCGCGCGCCGCCGGACGCGCCGCGAAGTGGCCTACGACCCGGCGGAGTCCGGGGCGGGCGCCCTCCCGGCGCAGGGCGCCGGTGAGGCCGGCAGCGCCGAGAACCGCGCCCTGCTCCGCGAACGGCGGCGGGCCCTGCGCGCGGCGATCGGGGAACTGCCCGGCCGCTGCCCCGCGCTGCTCACCGCCCTGCTGTCGCACCGGGACCCCACCTACCCGGAGATCGCACGCGAGTTGGGAATCTCACAGGGCAGCCTGGGGCCGGTCCGTTCCCGTTGCATCGACTGCCTGCGCAGAATGCTCCCGACGGAGGTTGCGGCTCCCGGACCACGGGGAAGGGTGCGGTAGACAACCGGCGTCATCAGGGCAGACAGTTCGGGCGCGCGACCCTCGTCCCACACGCGCGCCCGGACGCGACCATCAGGAGACGTGCGCACATGGGAACGAGCGTGACCATCTCTGCGGCGAGGGAAAGCGACGCCGAGCAGATCCTCAAACTGCAGTACCTGTGCTACCAGTCCGAGGCCGCGCTGTACGGCGACTACCGCATCGAACCGCTCGTCCAGACCCTCGAGGACCTGCGCGCCGAACTGGCCGGCGGCTGCGTGCTCGTGGCCCGGCTCGGCGAGGAGGTCGTCGGCTCGGTCCGCGGCAGCGTCGGCGAGGACGGCACGGCGACCATCGCCAAACTGATCGTGCACCCCCGCATGCAGCGGCACGGCCTCGGCCGGCGGCTGCTGACCGCGATCGAGGAGAAACTGGCGGAGGAGCGGTCCGCCCGGCGCTACCGGCTGTTCACCGGCCACCGCAGCGACGGCAACCTCCGCCTCTACCGCAGGCTCGGCTACGCCACCGTCTCCACCGAGCGGGTGTCCCCCCGGCTGAGCCTGGTCTTCATGGAGAAGGAGGCCGTGCGCGAGGCACTGCCCGAGGACTTCGCCGCCAGCGCCTGAACCGGAGGACCGCCCGGAGGAGCCGAGGGCGTGCGGGGAACGGCACGACGCCGCCCCGCACGCCCTTTTCCCGCGGACGGAAGCCCGGAGGCGTCCGGGTGCGGCGGCCCGTTACGCCGCCCGCCGCGAGCGCCGCAGCCACACCAGGCCGAGGACCGGCAGCACCAGCGGAAGCAGCAGGTACCCCAGGCCGTAGTCCGACCAGACCGTCGAGTCCGGGAAGGCGGCCGGGTCGAGCACGGTCCAGGTGCCGACCGTCAGCACCCCGGCCAGTTCCGCCGCGCAGCCGGCCGTCGCCACCCTGCGGGCGGCCTCGCCGCCGCGGACCAGGGCGAAGGTGATGACCACGTACACCACCGCGGCCACCGCCGAGAGCGAGTAGGCCAGCGGCGCCTCCCCGAAACGGGTGGCGAGCTGGTAGACCGAGCGGGAGGTGGCACCGACGGCGAAGACCGCGTACACGGCCAGCAGCGGGCGGCCCGGCCCGTGGCCGAGCCCCCGTGAGCCGTCCCGCCCGGCGGACGCGGTCCGGCCGGGCCCTTCGGAGGGCGTCTCAGACATGGCCGCCGCCTCCCCACACGTCGTACAGCCGCACCTGGAGCACCGCCATCACCACCGCGCCCGCGGCCACCGTCGCCGAGCCCCAGCGGGTGCGCTCGGCCAGCGACATGAACCCGACGGCGGGCACGCAGGCCACGACGCCCAGCAGATAGCCGACGAAGACGACCGTGCCGCCGTCCGGCCGCTCGCCGCGCGCGAGCTGCACGATCCCGACGACCAGCTGGACCAGGGCGAGCGCGGTCACCACGGCCATGCCCGCGAAGTGCCAGTCCTTGGTCGGCTGGTCCCGGTAGGCCGCGAAACCGCACCAGGCGGCCAGGGCGAGCGCGGCCACGGCGACTACGACCGTCAGCGGGGTGAACATGCCGAGACTGTATTACGGGCGGAACGGCGGACGGGAAAGGCCCCCGCCCCGCCCTCGTCCCCGCTTCCCGGGCCGCCCGGGCCCGCCGCACCGGACGGACCGGAGACGGCCGGCGCGGCGGGCCCGGGAACGTGGTCTTGGCCACAGTCCGCCGCCCGGCGGGCCGCCCGGAAGCGCCCCGAGGGGGGCGCCGCAGGCCGCGTCCGCCCAGGCCACCGCCGGTGACCTGGGATCGTCTCGGAAGGCGGGCGTCCGGAGACCACCCCCGATGTCCACTATGCGGACAACTGATTCCGTTTTTTTGCGTGCCCCCCTCAGGCATCTGGTTTACTCGTCCTCATGACCGCGACGAGCCACAGCACCCCCGAGACCGAAGCGGCGATGCCGCCCGGGGCCGGCCGCGCGTGTCGAATGTGTGACCGCTGAGGGCCCCCGCCCGAGCCGCCTCGCGCCCCGAAGCGAGACCCGAGCCCCCGCCCGCGCCGTCCGCGGGCACGGAGGACACGCTCGGCCCGCGCTCATCCGCAGTCCCGCCGCCGCGGCGCCCGGGACTGCCGGTCCCCCCTCCGCCGGGATCCGGCCAGGAACATCCGTGCCCGGCGCGCCACCGCGCGCCGCGCACCCGACAGTGATGGACACCCAGTGATCACCACCACGGGACTCACCAAGGTCTACCGCTCCCGCGGCCGCGACGTGACCGCGCTCGACGGCGTCGACCTGCACGTCCGCGAGGGCGAGGTCTTCGGCGTCGTCGGCCGCAGCGGCGCGGGGAAGTCGTCCCTGATCCGCTGCGTCAACCTGCTGGAGAGACCCACCTCCGGCACGGTCGTCGTCGACGGGCAGGACCTCACCGCGCTGGCCGGACGCGGACCGCGGGCCGGCGCCGAACTGCGCCGGGCGCGCAGCCGCATCGGCATGGTCTTCCAGCACTTCAACCTGCTGTCCTCCCGGACCGTCCAGGGCAACGTCGAACTGCCCCTGGAGATCCTGGGGGTGCCCGGCCGGGAACGCGCCCGCAAGGCGCGGGAACTCCTCGGCCTGGTCGGCCTCGCCGACCACGCCCGCGCCTGGCCCGCGCAGCTGTCGGGCGGGCAGAAGCAGCGCGTCGGCATCGCCCGGGCGCTCGCCGGCGACCCCAAGGTGCTGCTGTCGGACGAGGCGACCTCCGCCCTCGACCCGGAGACCACCCGCTCGGTGCTGGAGCTGCTGCGCGACCTCAACCGGCAGCTCGGCCTGACCGTCCTGCTCATCACGCACGAGATGGACGTCGTCAAGTCGGTCTGCGACTCGGCGGCCCTGATGCGCGACGGGAGGATCGCCGAGTCCGGCACCGTCTCCGAACTGCTGGCCACCCCCGGCTCGGAACTGGCCCGCGAACTGTTCCCCCTCGGCGACCCGCCCCCCGCGCGGGACCGCACCGTCGTGGACGTCACCTTCCACGGCGACAGCACCGCCCGGCCGCTGATCTCCCGGCTGTCGCGCACCTACGACATCGACGTGTCGATCCTCGGCGCCGCCATGGACACCATCGGCGGCCGGCAGGTCGGCCGGATGCGGATCGAGCTGCCGGGCCGGTTCGAGGACAACGTCGTGCCGATCGGCTTCCTGCGCGAGCAGGGCCTGACCGTGGAGATCGCCGGAACCGGAGAGGACGCCGCCGCGGCCGCCGGCGCCGCGGCCCTCACGACAGCGGAGGAGGCCCGATGACCTGGCCGGAGATGCAGCCCATCCTGATCCAGGGCACCGTCGACACGCTCTACATGGTCGGCTGGTCCACCCTCGTCACCGTCCTGGGCGGACTCCCGCTGGGCGTGCTGCTGGTCCTCACCGACCGCGGCGGACTCCTGGCCAACCGGGCGGTCAGCAAGGTCCTGGGAGCCGTGGTCAACGTCGGCCGCTCCCTGCCCTTCATCGTCCTCGTCGTCGCCCTGATCCCCTTCACCCGCATGCTGGTCGGCACCTCCATCGGCCCGACGGCCGCCGTGGTGCCGCTGGCCATCGGCGCCATCCCCTTCTTCGCGCGGCTGGTGGAGACCGCCGTGCGGGAGGTGGACCACGGCCTGGTCGAGGCCGTCCTCGCCATGGGCGGCGGCACCGGCACGGTCGTCTTCAAGGCCCTGCTGCCGCAGGCCCTCCCCTCGCTCGTGGCCGGCCTGACCACCACCGTCATCACCCTCGTCGGCTACTCCGCGATGGCCGGGGCGGTGGGCGCCGAGGGACTGGGCAGCAAGGCCATCACCTACGGCTACCAGCGCTTCGAGACCGGCTTCATGGTCGCCACCGTCGTGGTGCTGCTCGCCATCGTCACCGCCGTACAGCTCCTGGGCGACGGCGTGGTGCGGCTGCTCTCCCGCCGGGAGCGCGCCGCCTCCTGAGACTTCCGCGTCCCGCGGAGACCCCCACACGAAGCCGGACACCTTGTCCGGCGCCACAGGAAACACGGAAACCGGAAAGAGGCACTCTTCGTGCACACCATCGCCAAGACCACCGCCGCCGCCGCGGCAGCCGCCGCCCTCACCCTGGGCCTGGCCGGCTGCGGCACCGACTCCGACCCCGCCGCCTCCACCGGAAAGGGCGACGCCGACGCGCCGCTGACCGTCGCCGCCTCCCCGGTCCCGCACGCCGACATCCTCGCCTTCGTCAAGGAGAACCTGGCCGAGGACGCGGGACTGAAGCTGGAGATCAAGGAGTTCACCGACTACGTCCTGCCCAACACCGCCACCGAGAACGGCGAGGTCGACGCCAACTACTTCCAGCACAAGCCGTACCTGGACGACTTCAACGCCAAGCAGGGCACCCACATCGTGCCCGTGGTGGACGTCCACCTGGAGCCGCTGGGCCTGTACTCCTCCACGCTGAAGAAGGCCTCCGACCTCGGCGCCGGCGACACCGTCGCGGTGCCCAACGACACCACCAACGAGGGCCGGGCCCTGCGGCTCCTGGACGAGCACGGCCTGATCGAGCTGAAGGAAGGCGCCGGGAACGACGCCACCCTCGCCGACATCGCCGACGCCAAGGGCCTGAAGTTCAAGGAGCTGGAGGCCGCCGCCCTGCCCCGCTCCCTGGAGGACGTGGACGCCGCCGTCGTCAACGGCAACTACGCCATCGAGGCCGACCTGGAGCCCTCGAAGGACGCCCTCGCCCTGGAGAAGGCGGAGGGCAACCCCTACGCCAACTTCCTCGCCGTCAAGGAGGGCAACGAGGACGACCCGCGGGTGGAGAAGCTCGCGAAGCTCCTCACCTCCGACGAGGTGAAGAAGTTCATCGAGGAGAAGTACCGCGGTTCGGTCGTCTCCGCCGCGGGCGCCGGGTCCTGACACGGGCGCACCGCGCCGGGCCCCGGCCGCAGCGGCCGGGGCCCGGCGCTGCACACCGTCCGGACGATGCTGCATGCTGGGGACCCGACCCCCTTCAGGCTGGAGCGGCGCATGACATCCACCTTCCCGGAGACCTCGATCAGTACGGAGCGGCTCGTGCTGCGTCCCCTCGAGGAGGCGGACATCCCCGCGTTCGCGGAGATGATGAACGACGAACTCGTCGCCGCCTGGACCTCCGTACCCGCCCCCTACACCGAGGACGACGCCCGGGAGTGGATCACCCGCCGGGCCCCCGCCGAGCGGACCGGGGGACGCGGCATCGTCTTCGCCGTCACCGAGTTCCTCACCCAGCGCCTGGTCGGCACCGTCCACCTGGGCGGGGTGGACTGGCGGGTGCGGTCCGCGGAGGCGGCGTACGTGATCGCCCCCTGGGCGCGCGGCGAGGGGTACGCCGCCGAGTCCGTGCTGGCCGCGGCCCAGTGGCTCTTCCAGGACCAGCGGTTCGAGCGGCTGGAGATCCGCACCGCCGCCGACAACACCGCCTCCCAGCGGGTGGCCCAGAAGATCGGCTGCGTCAGCGAGGGCGTGCTGCGCAACGCCTGGATAGCCCGCAGCCGCACCGAGGACGGCGGCTGGACCGACGTCCGCACCGACCTGATCGTGTGGAGCCTCCTGCCGGAGGACCTGGACGGAATGCCCGAGGAGACGGCCGAGGCCGGCTACTCCTCCTACGCGGAGTGGCGCTGACCGCCCGGCCCTCCCCTCACGGACGCGCCCGGCCCCGGGCGCGGTAACCTCCCTGCGGCGGACCCGCCGCCCCTCCCCGCCTCCGCAGACCCCGGTCTGCCCCGCTCCGTCCCCGCCCCCGCGACGCGCCCAGGAGACCCGCCGATGGCCGACCGTGTCACCGTGATCGGGTGGGACGGCTCGCCGCTGACGGAGGCCGCCCGGGCCGCCCTCGGGGCGGCCACCCTCGTCGCCGGCGCCGCCCACCACCTGGCCCTGCCCGAAGTCCCGCCCGGCGCCGAACGCATCCGTCTGGGCAGCGTGGCGCTGGCCGCCCGCCGCATCGCCGGGCACCGCGGCACCGCGGTCGTCCTCGCCGACGGGGACCCCGGCTTCTTCGGCGTCGTCCGCACCCTGCGCGCGCCCGAGTACGGCCTGGAGGTCGAGGTCGTCCCCGCGGTCTCCTCCGTCGCCGCCGCCTTCGCCCGCGCCGGGATGCCCTGGGACGACGCCCAGATCGTCGTCGCCCACGGCCGCACGCTCCGCCGCGCCGTCAACGTCTGCCGCGCGTACCCCAAGGTCGCCGTCCTCACCTCGCCCGGCGCCGGCCCCGCCGAACTGGCCCTGCTGCTGGAGGGCGTGCACCGGACCTTCGTCATCTGCGAGGCGCTGGGCACCGAACGCGAGCAGGTCACCGTCCTGACCTCCGACAGGGTCGCCGACCACGTCTGGCGCGACCCCAACGTCGTGATCGTCGTGGGCGGCCCGGGCTCCGGGACCGAGGCCGGCACCGACCGGGACGGCTGGCTGGCCGGACGCGGGCCCGCCTACCCGCCCCCCGTGCGCGGCTGGGCGCTGCCGGCCGCCGAGTACACCGGGCAGGACCCCGCCGCGCCCCCGCCCGGAAGCCGGGACTCGGCCCAGCTCCGCGCCGCCCAGCTCGCCCGGCTCGGGCCGCGCCCCGGCGACCTGCTGTGGGACGTCGGCGCGGGCAGCGGAGCCGTCGCCGTGGAGGCCGCCCGCTTCGGCGCCGCCGTCCTCGCCGTGGAACGCGACGCCGCCGCCTGCGCCCGGACGGCCGCCGCGGCACGGCGCTTCGGCGTCCAGCTCCAGATCGTGCGGGGAACGGCGCCCCTGGCCCTGGAGGACCTCCCCGAACCCGATCTGGTGCGCGTCGGCGGCGGAGGGGTGCGCACGGTCGCCGCGTGCGCCGACCGCAGGCCCGAGAGGATCGTCACGCACGCCGCCACCCGCGACGAGGCCGAGGCCGTCGGCAGGGTCCTGGCGGACGCCGGATACGCCGTGGAGTGCGCGCTGCTGCAGTCCGTCGAACTGGACACCGGGGCCTGGACGGAGCGGGAGCGCTCGGTCGTGTTCCTGCTGTCCGGCAGCCGGATGTGATCTCTTCCGGAAGGAACCATGACCAACCGGGGCCAGTCGTCCACCCCCGGCCCCCGCGGCGCGCGGTGCCGGGTAGGCTGATGGATCGTTGTGCCGCCACCGGGGTTGACGCTTCGTCCGTCAATGTCCGGATGGTTCAGGCGGGGGTGCGCACCGCACCGTGCCCACGCTCGTTGTTCCCGACGGGGTTCCCGGCGGGAGGGCGCGGCACCCGCTGGGGCTGGAAGGAGCACTACCGATGGGCGAGGGGTACGCATGACTGACACCGGCCAGGTCCCGGGCGAGGGACAGCCGGAGAACGCAGGCGGACAGCCGGAGCAGCCGGGCGCACCGGCTCCCGGCACGTACACCTTCGCGGGCCCGGTGGACGGTGTGGCGGCGGGCGACGAGGACGACCTGCTGCTGCCCGGCGCCCAGGGCGCGTGGAGCGAGGCGGCGGTGTCCGCGCAGCACGCGCACGCGGCGGGCCCGCACGGGACGGACGGCCACGGCGCGGCACAGTACCCGGCGCCTCCCGCGCGGCCGGAGCCGCCGCGGCCCGCCGCGGACCCGCAGGCGACCCACGTCCAGACGTCCCAGGCGCAGGCCGGGGCCGGCCAGACTCCGCCCCGGCCGCTGCACCTGGGCCCGCCCGTACCGGAGCAGTCGGGCGCGGTGCGCTCCCTCGCCGACCGGGGCCCGGCCCCGGCCCCCGGCACGGGAGTCCCGGTCACCCCGGTCGGGCCGATGCACACGCCTCCGCACGCCATGCCCGTCCGGCAGCCGGGGCCGCCCACCATGGGCCCCGAGTACTTCGACGTGGCCCACGAGGAGCCCGCCGCGCCCGCCGCGCCCGCGGCCCCTGCCGCCGAGGACCCCTCCTCGCTGCCCGGCCCCCAGCTCGCCGCGTTCCCCCAGGAGCCCGTCCAGCCGGGCGCCTGGGCGGCCGCCCCCGTCCAGGACTCCCCGCAGGCGTCCGTGGAGACGGCCGCCGGGCAGGCCGGGGCGGCGCCGCAGGAACCCGGTCTCGTCGCGGCCCCGGCCCCGGCTCAGGAGGCCGGCGGGGAGGCGTTCCCGGCGCCGCATCCGGCGCAGGAGCCGGGCCACGAGCAGGACGGGGCGCAGGCCCCCGCCGCCCCGGAGCCCGGGCAGCCGCACCAGGCCCCCGTCCCGGCGCCCGAGGGCGGGACGGCCGTGCCCGCGGGCGAGGCGTCTCCCACCGGGACGTCTCCCGTTGAGGCGTCCCCTGTTGAGGCGTCTCCCGTCGAGGCGGCTCCCGCCGGGGCTCCCGCGGCCGAATCCGTTCCGTCCGCCGAATCCGTTCCGCCCGCCGAGCCCGTTCCGTCGGCCGAGCCCGTCCCGTCGGCCGAGCCCGGGCAGCAGGGCGCGGCGCCGGAGGAGGGCACCGCGCAGCCGTACGCTCCGGCGGCCGAGCCGCAGGCCGGACACGAGGTCCCCACCGCGCAGGAGGAGACCGCCGTGGCCGCCGTTCCGCAGGCCGTGGCCGATGGGACGGGAGAGGCCGTCGCCGCCCCCGAACAGGACTCCGCCGAGCCCCGGCCCGAGCCGGTGGCCGAAACCGTGGCCGAGCCGGTGGCCGAAACCGTGGCCGAGCCGGTGGCCGAGCCGGTGGCCGAGACTCGCCCCGAGCCCGAGCCCGCCGGGGAGCCCTCCGCGCCGGAACCGGCCGCGCCCGAGCAGCAGCTCGCCGTGGCGGCGGTGCCCGGCGCCGGACCGCAGGTGATGGAGGCCGTGCCGGCCGCCGACCTCGCCGCCGCACAGGTCCCCTCGCAGGCTCCCGCCGAGACCCCGGCCCCCGCACCGGAGGACGGGACTCCGCCCGCCGCCGGTGCGGAGCACGAGGAGCGGCCCGCGTCCGACGGACAGAACGAGGAGGAACCGCGGCCGCAGGAGCCCGCCGGGGAGGCGTCCGCCGACCGGACCCCCGACCAGGCCCCTGCCCCGGCCCCCGCCGACAGCGGCCCCGCACCCGCCTACGGCGAGGCCGAGCGCGAGGCGCTCCACCGCGTCATGCGCGAGCGGCGCGACATCCGCAACGGCTTCCGTCCCGACCCGATCCCCGACGAGGTGCTGCTGCGCGTCCTGGAGGCGGCCCACACCGCCCCCAGCGTCGGCCACTCCCAGCCGTGGGACTTCGTCCTCATCCGCTCCGAGGAGACCCGCAGGACGATGCACGAGCTGGCCATGCGCCAGCGGGACGCGTACGCCCGGTCGCTGCCCAGGGCACGCGCCAAGCAGTTCAAGGAGATGAAGGTCGAGGCGATCCTCGACACCCCGGTCAACATCGTCGTCACCGCCGACCCCACCCGCGGCGGCCGCCACACCCTCGGCCGCCACACCCAGCCGCAGATGGCGCCGTACTCCTCCGCGCTCGCCGTGGAGAACCTGTGGCTCGCCGCGCGCGCGGAGGGACTGGGCGTGGGCTGGGTCAGCTTCTTCGACGAGCGCGAGCTGGTCCGGACGCTGGGCCTCCCCGAGCACCTGGAGGTGGTCGCCTACCTGTGCATCGGGTACGTGGACGCCTTCCCCGACGAGCCCGAGCTGGTGCAGGCGGGCTGGTCCAAGCGCCGCCCCCTGTCGTGGGTCGTCCACGAGGAGGCCTACGGCCGCCGTGTGCTGCCGGGCGCGGAGGAGCCGCACGACCTCCTCACCGAGACGCTGGGCGGCATCCGCCCGCTGGACGCCAAGGCGCTCGGCGAGGCCTGGGAGCGGCAGAAGCGGATGACCAAGCCGTCCGGCGCGCTCGGCATGCTGGAGATCATCTCCGCCCAGCTCAGCGGACTGGCCCGGCAGTGCCCCCCGCCGATCCCCGAACCCGCGGCCGTCGCCGTCTTCGCCGGCGACCACGGGGTGCACGCCCAGGGCGTCACGGCCTGGCCGCAGGAGGTCACGGCGCAGATGGTCGCCAACTTCCTCTCCGGCGGCGCGGTCTGCAACGCCTTCGCCAACCAGGTCGGCGCCGAGGTGTGCGTGGTGGACGTGGGCGTGGCGGGCGAACTGCCCAGCACGCCGGGGCTGCTGCCGCGCAAGGTGCGGCCCGGCACGGCGGACTTCACAGCCGGCCCCGCGCTCACGCGGGAGGAGGTGGTGCGCGCGGTCGAGGTGGGCATCGAGACCGCCCGCGACCTGGTCGCGGCGGGCAACAAGGCGCTGCTCACCGGCGAGATGGGCATCGCCAACACCACCGCGTCCGCCGCGCTGATCGCCGTCTTCACCGGCGCCGACCCGGCAGAGGTCACCGGCCGGGGGACCGGCGTCAGCGACGAGATGCACGCCCACAAGGTCGACGTCGTGCGCCGCGCGCTGGAGTTGCACCGGCCCGACGCCGCCGATCCCCTCGGCGTCCTGGCCGCGGTCGGCGGGCTGGAGCACGCCGCGATGGTCGGCCTGATCCTCGGCGGCGCCTCGCTGCGCACCCCCGTGATCCTCGACGGGGTGAGCGCGGGCGCGGCGGCCCTGGTCGCCCGGGCCATCGCCCCCGAGTCCCTGGCGGCCTGCATCGCGGGCCACCGCAGCGCGGAGCCCGGCCACGTCGCCGCGCTGACCAAGCTGGGCCTGCGCCCGCTGATCGACCTCGACCTGAGGCTCGGCGAGGGCACGGGCGCGCTGCTGGCCCTGCCGGTGGTGCAGAGCGCGGCCCGGGCCATGCACGAGGTCGCCACCTTCGACTCGGCGGGCGTCACCGAGAAGAGCTGACGCGGACGACGCCGCCCCGCGGGTCACCGGGAGCCACCGCTCCCGGTGACCCGCGGCACAGCGTGCCGGGCCGCCGCGTCGTAGGCTGCTCGTGCCCGCACCTCCCGTTCGCCGCTCCACCGCCGCAGCGGCGCAGGGCCCCTCCCGGCCGGTCAGGCCGCGGCGGGGCGCCTCCACCGTCCCCGCCAGGCCGGGGATCACCCTCCAAGGAGCCGCACAGCCATGTCCGACCGCCCCGAGCACCCCGCCTACCCCGTGGGACTGCGCCTGACCGGGCGCCGCGTGGTCGTCCTCGGCGGCGGCACCGTCGCCCAGCGGCGGCTGCCCGCGCTGCTGGCGGCGGGTGCCGACGTGCTGCTGATCGCCCCCTCCGCCACCCCCTCGGTGGAGGCCATGGCCGAGGCGGGCGAACTGCGCTGGGAACGCCGCGCCTACCGCCCCGGGGACCTGGACGGCGCCTGGTACGCGGTCGTCGCCACCGACGACGCGGAGGCCAACGCCGCCGCCTCCGCCGAGGCCGAGGAGCGCCGGGTGTGGTGCGTCCGCAGCGACGACGCCGGGGCCGCCACCGCCTGGACCCCGGCCACCGGCCGCAGCGAGGGCGTCACCGTGGCCGTGCTCACCGGCCGCGACCCGCGCCGCTCGGCCGCTGTGCGCGACGCCGTGGTCGAGGGCCTGCGCGACGGCACCCTGTCCGCGCCCCGGCACCGGGCCCGCAGGGCCGGTGTCGCACTGGTCGGCGGCGGGCCCGGCGACCCGGACCTGATCACCGTGCGCGGCCGCCGTCTGCTGGCCGAGGCGGACGTGGTGATCGCCGACCGGCTCGGCCCGCGCGACCTGCTGGACGAACTGCCGCCGCACGTCGAGGTGATCGACGCGGCCAAGATCCCCTACGGCCGGGCGATGGCCCAGGAGGCCATCAACGCCGCCCTCGTGGAGCACGCGCGGGCCGGGAAGTTCGTCGTGCGGCTCAAGGGCGGGGACCCCTTCGTCTTCGGCCGCGGCATGGAGGAGGCCCAGGCCCTGGCCGAGGCCGGGATCCCGGTCACGGTGGTGCCCGGCATCTCCAGCTCCATCAGCGTGCCCGGCGCCGCGGGGATCCCGGTCACCCACCGCGGGGTGGCCCACGAGTTCACCGTCGTCAGCGGCCACGTCGCCCCCGGCGACCCGCGCTCGCTGGTGGACTGGGCGGCCCTGGCGAAGCTGCGCGGCACGCTCGTGCTGCTGATGGCCGTGGAGCGGATCGGCGCCATCGCCCGCGCCCTCGTCGAGCACGGCCGCGACCCGCGGACGCCCGTCGCGGTGGTCCAGGAGGGCACCACGGCGGCCCAGCGCCGGGTGGACGCCACCCTGGCGACCGTGGCGGAGAGGGTCGGGGCGGAGGACGTCCGGCCGCCCGCGGTGATCGTCGTCGGAGAGGTGGTCGGCGTGGGACCGGCCGCCCCCGCGGCCCGGTGACGGCGCCGCGGCATCCGGCGGGGGAGACCGACGGGAGGCGGGAACGACCGTGACGAAGGAGCTCATCGCCGTGGAGGACCCCGGCGATCCGCGCCTGGCCGACTACACCGGCCTGACCGACGTCCAGCTCCGGCGCCGCCGCGAGCCGGCGGAGGGACTGTTCATCGCCGAGGGCGAGAAGGTCATCCGGCGCGCCCTCGGCGCCGGGTACGCGATGCGGTCGATGCTGCTGACGCCCAAGTGGGCCGAGACGATGCGCGACGTGATCGAGGAGGTCCCGGCGCCCGTCTACACCGTCTCCCCGGAGGTGGCCGAGGAGGTCACGGGCTACCACGTCCACCGGGGGGCCCTGGCCTCGATGCACCGCAAGCCCCTCCCGGCCCCGGCGGACCTGCTGGCGGACGCGCGCCGCGTCGTGGTCCTGGAGGCCGTCAACGACCACACCAACGTCGGGGCCCTCTTCCGGAGCGCCGCCGCGCTCGGCATGGACGCGGTGCTGCTCTCCCCGGACTGCGCCGACCCCCTCTACCGGCGTTCCGTCAAGGTCTCCATGGGCGCGGTCCTCCAGGTGCCGTGGACGCGGCTGGAGTCGTGGCCCGGGGACATCGCGGCGCTGCGCGAGGCCGGGTACGTCACGGCGGCGCTCGCGCTGGGCGAGGAGTCGGTGGACCTCCCCGAACTCGTGGCCCGCCGCCACCCCAGGCTCGCGCTGATCCTCGGCTCGGAGGGGAGCGGCCTGCGCCCGTCCACCGTCGCGGCCGCCGACGTGAGCGTGCGGATCCCGATGAGCGCCGGGGTGGACTCGCTCAACGTCGCCGCGGCCGCCGCCGTGGCCTTCTACGCCACCGGCCCCGCCTCGCGGTGAGGCCGGCCGCGGCAGACCGGCGACACCCATTCACCTGAAAAACGGCATTTTTGACACTCAGTGATAAAATAGCCGAAACCGCACTCGGTCGGCGGGGCGGCCGGCGAGAACGCAGGCCGCCCGCTCATGTCGGCAACCACAAGGTCTGTACCGGGGGCGCAGACCTCGGCTTTGCCCCGTCCAGAGGACGGTCGGGTCGAGACCTCCTCGGGCTCCGCCCACCGTCCTTCCGAAGGGAAGGAAGACGACCGGTGAGCACTGAACCCATCCCACACCCCCGTGCGGTCAAGGCCCTGTGGGTCCTGGTGACCGTCCTGTTCTCCGCCCTTGTCGCCGTGGTGGCGGGCATCCTCGCGGGAGCGACGGGGAGACCCTTCCCCGAAGTCGTCCTGCAGGCGGGAGGGGCCTTCGCCGTCACCCTTCCCCTGTGCCTGGCGGTCCTCTCCGCGCTCTCCGTCCTCTGAGCGGCCACGGTGACGGCACGTCAACCGTGCGGGGACTCCCCGGCACGGTAGGAACCGGAGGGCCCGAAGGAGGGGTCGGGGGCGCCGGGGACGGCGGGCCTCTCCAGCCCGCGGGCCGGTCCCTGGCAGCCCTGGGCCGCCGCGATGCCCAGCGCCACCAGCAGCGTCACCGTCACGAACACCACCAGACGCTGGCGCAGGAGCTGCCGGTTCGGAGCGGGCCGCCGCGCTCCGGTCCGGGGAGCGCCCCCGGTGCGCGCCGGACGCCGGGCGGACGGCCGCGCAGGCGTCCGCCCGGCGTCCGCGGCCCGCCCGCCACCGGACGGGCGCGGGGTGTTCCGGGCGGGCGTGTCGCGGGAGGGGGTGCGCGGGACGGCTCCCCTGGACGCGCCCGGCCGGTCCGGTTCCTGACGCCGCGGCACCCCCCGGGAGCCGCGGCTCCCCGAAGGGCGGTCGCCGTCGGGGGCGGTGCGCTGCCGCGCGTACCGCTCCGTGCGCCGCCCGGCCGACGGCCGCGCGGGACGCACGGCCGCCCCGGTCGCGGCGCCCTCCGGCAGTCCGCGCGCCTCACGGGCGGCGATCTCCCGCAGCCGCAGCGACAGTTGCAGCGTGCTCGGCCGGTCCTTCGGGTCCTTCGCCAGGCAGGCCCTGATCAGGGGCTCCAGAGCCGCGTGCACCCCCTGCAGCTGCGGCTCCTCGTGCACCACCCGGTACAGCATCACCTCCGAACTCCCCTGGCCGAACGGGGAGTCCGCGGTCGCCGCGTACGCCAGCGTCGCGCCCAGCGAGAACACGTCCGTCGCCGGGGTCACCGCCGCGCCCCGCACCTGCTCGGGCGCGAGGAAACCCGGCGAGCCCACCGCCGTGCCGACGTGGGTGAGCGTACTGGCCCCCGTCGCCCAGGCGATGCCGAAGTCGATGATGCGCGGGCCCTTGGGCGACAGCAGGATGTTCGACGGCTTCAGGTCCCGGTGCACCACACCGGCCTCGTGCACCGCCACCAGCCCCTCGGCCAGCGCCGCGCCGATCGAGGCGACCTGCGCCACGGGCAGCGGGCCCTCCTCGTTCACCTTGTCGTGCAGTGACGGCCCCGGCACGTACTGTGTCGCGAACCACGGGCGGTCGGCCTCCAGATCGGCCGCCACCAGCCGGGCCGTGCACCCGCCGCGGATCCGCCGCGCCGCCGACACCTCGCGGGCGAAGCGCGAACGGAACTCCGGGTCCTCCGCGAGATCCGGCCGGATCACCTTCAGGGCCACCCGCTGCCCGCGCCGGTCGGACCCCAGGTACACCACGCCCATGCCGCCCGCGCCCAGCCGCCGGTGGAGCCTGAACGAGCCGACGACTCGCGGGTCCTCGCGTCGGAGCCGCATCATCGCCATGTCCTTCCCCTGCCTCCGGCCGACAGGCCCGTCCCCGCCCCCGGCGGGTCGGCCCGGCACTGCCCGGTCCTCTGACGTGCCACAGCTTACGGACTGCGGCCGTTCGGTGCCGATAGGCCGCGCACACCGGGCCCTGCCGATTGTCAGTGCCCGGTGGGACACTCGAAAGGTGGGCGAGCGGGGGCCCACCGAGGGAGAAGTCCTGTTCAGAGGCGCTCAACAAGCCTTCGCAGAAGGGGGATCGCGCTATGAAGGGCGACTGGGTGGAGATCGTGGTGGACGCCGGGGACACCACCCGTACCTACGAGATGGCGGCCACACGTGCGGGCCGGAGGGTCGAGACGCAGGTGCGCAGGGGAGTGGTGGAGGTGAGCGAGGTGACCCGCAACGGCTCGGCCGTCCGCACGGCGCGTTTCATGGCCAACCGGGTGCTGGCCCTGGTGGAGCACCCGGTGCCCCGCGAGGACGGCGCCGCGGAGGGACCGCGCTGACCTCCGGCGGGGCACGTCCCCTCGGGGAAGTCCCGGGCCCGCGGGGGGCGGTCCTCCACCCTGGGGAGTACGCGGGGCGGAGCGGAGTCATCCTGCGGGAGGCCCCGAGTCGGTACGCGGGCATGACGCCGGCGGACCGGCGCCGCGCCTACCGTTGAGGTCAAGCGGCGGGTGCAGCACTCGTCCCCCGAGGTCAGGACACCCGCCGCCCCGAACCACGACAGGAGCGGAACCATGACGCGCACAGCAGGGCGTCCGACGGCTCGGACACACGGGAGCCTGGCGGAAGTCCCCGCCTTCGGCACCCGGCCGGGCAGCCGCCGCCACCCGCTGGTGGCGATCGCCATGGTCCTCCCGCTGGCCGCCCTCCTGGCCGTCGTCTTCGGCGGTGTGGAGGCGGTGGTCACTCAGGCGTCGTCCGTGGCCGGACTGCTGGGGCTCTGACGCTTCGGCGGCAGGGACCGGGCTCGGGAGAGCGGCCCGAGCCGGGGACATCCGGGCACTCACCCCGTGGGGACGGGGGTACGGCGGACGGCGCGGAGCCCGGGCAGCCCAAGGGCTGCCCGGGCGCCGCGCCGTCCGGGCACGTGCGCGCCCGCCGTCCGCCCGGCGCGGCCCGTACGATCCGTTGACGGCCCGCGCCGCGGGCCCACCACCGGGGGAGGCCATGGACGCACCGCTCACCGAGCACCTGGCGCGCCGGGCGGCGGCCGCCGCCCGCGCCGCGGCCACCGCCGCCGGCCGGCCGGTGGTGCTCGCACGGCGGGCCGACGCCACCGTCGTCCGCAGCGGAGGCGTCGTGGCCAAGGCCCACGCCCCCGACGGCGACCCGGAGCGGCTCGCCGCCCGGCTGCGCATCGCCGCGCACCCCCTGCTGAGCCACGTCCTGCTCGCGCCCCTGACCCGTCCCGCTCCGGGCGACGGGACGGGGACGGCGGGGACGGCGGAGGAGGGGGCGCTGCTGGAGATCCTCCCCGGCGGCCGTCCGGTGAGCCTGTGGCCGTACGGCGTCCCCGTCGATCCCGACGCTCCCGAGGCCGCGCCCTGGGAGGCGGCCGGCACGCTGCTGGCACACCTGCACACCGTGCCCGTCGCCGCCCTGCCCGGCCCGGTCCCCCCGGCGCGCGGCCCGGCCAAGGCGGCCCGCGCCCTGGAGGCGATGCGCCGCGCGGTCCGCCCCACCGCCGCCTCCCGGACCATCGGGGCGGCCTGGGCGTCCCTGCCCGCCCAAGTGCGTGCGACGGCTCCGCCCCCGCACGGGGGCGGCCTCTGCCACGGCGACCTCCACCTGGGGCAACTGGTCCGGCATCCGGCGCCGGGCGGGCCCTGGCGGCTCATCGACGTCGACGACCTGGGCCTGGGGGACCCGGCCTGGGATCTGGCCCGGCCCGCCGCCTGGTTCGCCGCCGGCCTGCTCCCGCCCGCTGCTTTCGGCCGCTTCCTGGACGCCTACCGGGCCGCGGGCGGCCCCGCCGTCCCCGGCGGCACCGAGGACCCCTGGCCCCGGCTGGACGCGCCCGCGCGGGCCCTGACCGTTCAGATGGCGGCCCGCGCCCTGATCGGAGCCGAGGCGGAAGGACGCCTCCCGGACGAGGTCGAGCGGGCGCTGCTCGACGCCTGCGCCCGCATCGCGGCCACCGCGTGAGACGGCGTCCCGCGCGGACCACGACCACCCTCCGCACGGATGGGTGCGAACGAATGTGCCCGGAAACGCATCCGGAACACCCCCTCCGCGCGTCACAACGGACATGACGGCCGCACAGCCGCCACGGACATACGAGGAGAGGCCGCAGATGCAGTGTCCCAAGTGCCGAGCACCCATGCAGACCTACACCCGCAGCGGAGTCCAGATCGAGCAGTGCAGCGGCTGCCGGGGGGTCTTCCTCGACTACGGCGAACTGGAGGCCCTCACCCGCCTCGAGGCGCAGTGGTCGCAGCCCGCCCCGCCCCCGCCGCCGGGCCCGGCCGCTCAGCCCTACCCGGCCCCGCCCGCCTGGGGAGCCCCGCACCACGGCCACCACGGGCACCACGGCCACCACAGGAGCTTCAGCCGGATGCTGTTCTCCTCCTGACCCGGGCATCCCGGCCCGGAACACGGCGAAGGGCCGGAGCGTCAGGCTCCGGCCCTTCGGGGTGTGGACGATACTGGGATTGAACCAGTGACCTCTTCCGTGTCAGGGAAGCGCTCTCCCGCTGAGCTAATCGTCCGCCAGGCGGTTGTTCCGCGTGCGCGATACTGGGATTGAACCAGTGACCTCTTCCGTGTCAGGGAAGCGCTCTCCCGCTGAGCTAATCGCGCTGGGCAAGGACCCCGCAGGGCCCTCAGTGGACGATACTGGGATTGAACCAGTGACCTCTTCCGTGTCAGGGAAGCGCTCTCCCGCTGAGCTAATCGTCCGAGGTGGAGACGGGATTTGAACCCGTGTAGACGGCTTTGCAGGCCGTTGCCTCGCCTCTCGGCCACTCCACCAGTGCGGGGGCCGGAAGACCCCCATCGAGCGGACGACGAGACTCGAACTCGCGACATCCACCTTGGCAAGGTGGTGCTCTACCAACTGAGCTACGTCCGCACTGCGACCCCCGGAGCACGCCCGGGAGCTGCCGCCTCCGGCCGCTCACGCGCCCGGTGACGTCATGAACTTTAGCGGATTCCCCGGCCAGCTCAAATTCCGTTTCCCCAGCGTGCCCGCCATAGACTCGCCGCGTGCACGATCCGGCCCCTCTCGCCCGCTTCGGAAACGTCGTCGCCTCCGGCCTGCGGGATGTCACCAGCGACCCCGGAGCCCTGGACTCCACGGGCTGGTGGGCGGTGGTCGCCGACTTCGAGGGACGCCTGGTCTGCGCCCGTTTCGACGACGTGCGGACCGCCGCCCCGCCCCGGCCGCGCCCCGGCGGCTGGCGGGGGCCGGCGGCGGGGGACTGGACGTCCTCCCTGGGCCGGGCCGCCTACGTGTCGGGGGTGCGCCGCATCCGCGAGCACATAGCCGCGGGCGAGGTGTACCAGGCCAACCTCTGCCGGGTGCTCACCGCGCCGCTGCCGGACCCGGACGCCGCCGACCCCGACGAGCTGACCGCGCTCCTCGCCCGCGGCAACCCGGCCCCCCACGCGGGCACCGTCCGCCTCCCCGCCCACGGGATCGAGGTGGCCACCGCCTCGCCCGAGCTGTACCTCGCCCGCCGCGGCCGCACGGTGGAGTCCCGCCCGATCAAGGGCACCGGGCGCGCCCCGGAGGACCTGCTGGAGAAGGACCGCGCCGAGAACGTGATGATCGTCGACCTGGTCCGCAACGACCTCGGCCGGGTCTGCGCCGCGGGATCGGTCACCGTCCCGGCCCTGTGCGCCGTCGAGCCGCACCCCGGACTCGTCCACCTCGTCTCCACCGTCCGCGGCGAACTGGCGCCGGGGGCGGGCTGGGCCGAGCTGCTGGCCCACACCTTCCCGCCCGGCTCGGTCACCGGCGCCCCCAAGTCCAGCGCCCTGCGCGTCATCCGCGCCCTGGAGACCGCCCCCCGCGGCCCGTACTGCGGCGGCATCGGCTGGGTGGACGCCGACCGCGGCACCGGCGAGCTGGCCGTGGGCATCCGCACCTTCTGGATCGACCGCGCCGCGCCCGGCGGCCCGGTGCTGCGCTTCGGCACCGGCGCCGGGATCACCTGGGGATCGGACCCGCAGCGGGAGTGGGAGGAGACCGAGCTCAAGGCGTCCCGGCTGCTCGCGGTAGCGTCGGGGGAGTACGGGACGGCGGCCCGGGAGGCCGCCGCGGTCCGTGCGACGGGCACGGCAGGCAGGACCGGAGGAGCAACACCATGACGCTGATCTGGGTGGACGGAGAGCTGCGCGACGCGGACGCCGCGCGGGTGTCCGTGTTCGACCACGGACTGACCGTCGGCGACGGGGTCTTCGAGACGCTCAAGGTCGCCGACGGCCGCCCCTTCGCCCTCACCCGCCACCTGGACCGGCTCGCCGCCTCCGCCCGGGGCCTGGGCCTGCCCGAGCCGGACGAGGACGAGGTGCGCCGCGCCTGCGCCGCCGTCGTCGAGGCCAACCCCGTGCCGCTGGGACGGCTGCGGATCACCTACACCGGCGGGCCGTCCCCGCTGGGCTCCGACCGCGGCGACGCCCCGCCCACCCTGGTCGTCGCCCTGAGCGGGATCGCGCCGAGGCCCGACACCACCGCCGTGGTCACCGTGCCGTGGGTCCGCAACGAGCGCGGCGCGCTGACCGGTCTGAAGACCACCTCGTACGGCGAGAACGTCGTCGCGCTCGCCCGCGCCCACCGGCAGGGCGCCTCCGAGGCCCTGTTCGCCAACACGGTCGGCCGGCTGTGCGAGGGCACCGGCTCCAACGTCTTCGTCGTCCTCGACGGGGAGCTGCACACCCCGCCCCTGTCCTCCGGCTGCCTCGCCGGCGTCACCCGCGCCCTGGTGCTGGAGTGGACGGGGGCGAAGGAGACCGACCTGCCGCTGGACGCCCTGACGCGGGCCGAGGAGGTCTTCCTCACCTCCACCACCCGCGACGTCCAGGCCGTCCACCGGGTCGACGGCCGCGAGCTGCCCGCCCCGGGACCGGTCACCGCCAAGGCGATGCGGGTCTTCGCCGAGCGCTCCGCGGCCGACATCGATCCGTGAGGCGATCCGTGAGGCGACCCGTGCGGCGACCCGTGCGGCGGCTCCCGCGGGACCTGTGGGACGGCCCCGCGGGACCCGCCCGCCCGGCGCCCGGTGACAGCGGCGCGCCGCCCGGGTAGGAACCGGGGGATGACCACGACCCTGCGCCCCACCGGACCCGAGCGGCGCGCCGAGGACGGCGCCCGCTCCCGCTCGTACGATATCTGCGTCAACGGCCGGCCCGTCGGCGGCGTGCGGCTGGCCACGGACGGGCGCTTCGGCCCGTCGGCCGGCCGCATCGAGGAACTCGCCGTCCACGGGCCCGACCGCCGCCGGGGCCGGGGCACCGTCGCCGCGCTCGCCTCGGAGGAGGTGCTGCGCGGCTGGGGCTGCCGCCGGGTCGAGGCGAGCGTCCCGGCGGACGCCGTCCCCGCCCTGCGGCTCGCCGCCGCCCTGGGCTACACCGAGCGCAACCGGAACATGGCCAAGGAGCTCTCCGAACTCCCCGCGCTGCCCGCCGGAAGCGAGCTGCGCCCGCTGGGGGCCGCGGAGTACCCGCAGTGGCTGGAGAGCCGCCGGGCCGGGTACGCCCGGGCCTGGGAGGAACAGGGCGTGCCTCCCGGGGAGGCCGGGCGCAGGTCCGAGGCCGACCACGCCGAGCTGCTGCCGGACGGCCCCGGCACCGCCGGCACCGCCCTGCGCGTCCTGGTCCACGACGGGGTGGACGTCGGCACGCTCTGGGTCGCGCACACCGGTCCGCGGTGGGAGGGCGGCTGGGTCCTGGACGTCGAGGTGGCGCCGGAGCACCGCGGCCGGGGCCACGGCCGCACCCTGATGCTCGCCGCCGAGCGCGAGTGCCTGGCGGCCGGGGTGCGCACGCTGGGCCTCAACGTCTTCACCGCGAACACCCCGGCGCTGCGGCTGTACGAGTCGCTCGGCTACCGGCCGACCGTCCACCACCTGTACAAGCCGCTGCTCTGACGGCCGGGCGGGGTCAGCGGTCCCGGCCGCTCCCCTCGGCCAGCAGGCGGTCGGCGATCTCCTCGATCCGCTCCAGCAGACCCTCCTGGCTCTTCCCGCCGTCCAGCCGCTCACCGCCGATCACATAGGTCGGAGTGCCGGTGACCCCGATCGCCCGGCCCTCGGCCTGGTCGGCGTCGACGACCAGCATGTGCCGCCCGTCGATCAGCGCGAGCTCCATCTCCTCGGTGTCCAGCTCCAGCTTCCCGGCCACCTCCAGCAGCAGCTCCTCACCCCGCCTGCCCAGCTCCTCGGCGCGGGCCAGGACAGCCGCGACGTACGCGTCGCCGCGCCCCTGCGCGTACGCCTCCTCGGCGGCCTGCGCGGCGGCGTAGGCGTGGCGGTGCTTCTCCAGGGGGAAGTGGCGCAGCCGGATCTCCAGGGCGTACCCGTAGCGCTCGCGCAGCGTGCGCAGGTCGGCCAGGGCCCGGTAGCAGTCGGGGCACTGCAGCTCGCACCAGACGTCCAGGACGGGGCGGGCGGGGTGGTCGGGGTGGGTGTCGTTCATGGTGCCAGTCTTCCAGCCCCGGCGTCCCCGCCGCCCTGAAGGGCGCGGGCCTCGGCCGGGAGGAGGAGGGCGTCCCGGAGATTCCCCCGAGGCGTTCCGCGGAGCATGGCACATATGGGGTGGAAGGCGGCACGATGGAGAGATGCTGACCACAACCGTCTGCGCGGCTCTCTCCGCGGCGGGCCTGGCCGTCGCCCTCCTGACGGCCTTCCGCCGCCGGTTCGCCGCCGCCACGCGTATCGCCGCCGTCTCCCTGGTGCCCGTCGGGCTGGCGATGTCCGGCCTGGTGGGACTCTTCGGCAAGGTGGGCGGTGCGGTGACGGCCTGGGCCTCCGACCTGGTGCTCAAACCCACGGTCTGGGCGGGCTTCGGCGTGCTCGCCCTCGCGGTGATGCTCTACGTGGCGGGCCGTGCCGCCGGGAGGCGGTCGCGCGGCCGTGCGGGCGGCCGGTCCGGGCGGGGGGAGCGGCAGGCGGCGGAGTCCGGCGCGTCGCGTCCCGCCCTGGGCGGCGACGACCGCGGGCGGCGGCCCGCCGCGGACACCGGCGACGCGGACGACTTCTCGGACATCGAGGCGATCCTGCGGAAGCACGGCATCTGAATCCGGTGAACCCCGGTGCCGCCGGGGTGTGTTGACGCCGTGCGGCGGCCCGTTCTGCGCCATGATCGCGGCGAGATGCAGCACACCACCGGGGACCGCCTCCCCAGCACCAGCACCGGCGCCCGGGCCGGATCCCGGCCCGACGGTCCGCCCGGCGGCTCCGCGGAGTCCCGCGGTTGCCTGTTCGCCCTCTCCCAGCCTCCGCTGATGATCTTTCTCGCCGTCGTGGCGACTCTGGTCCTCCTGGCGGCGGTGCACGACCTGTTCCTGCTGTGAGCGGCGGGGCGGTCCGGCCGGACCGTCGCGGGCGCCCGCGCGCCGCGGGACCGCGTCAGCTTCCGGCCGACCCGCGCTGCCGCGCCCGGTAGGCGGCCACGTGGAGACGGTTGCCGCAGGTGCGGCTGTCGCAGTAGCGGCGCGAGCGGTTCCGGGACAGGTCGATGAAGGCGCGGCGGCAGTCGGGGGCCGCGCAGCGGCGCAGCCGCTCCAGTTCCCCGGCGACGAGCAGGAAGGCCAGGGCCATGCCCCCGTCGGCGGCGAGGTGGTCGGCGACGGAGGCGCCCGGGGCGAAGTAGTGGATGTGCCAGTCGTAGCCGTCGTGGTCGGTGAGCTGCGGTGTGGTCCCGGCCGCGGCGACCAGTGTGTTCACCAGCTCGGCGGCGCCGCGCGCGTCGGGGGCGGCGAACACCTCGCCGAACCGCTCGCGCACGCCCCGCACGGCGGCCAGGTCCGTCTCGTCCAGGGCGTTCACACCGCTGATGGAGTTGCGGTCGACGAAGGCGCGCAGGGCCTCCAGGTCCGTGAGGGAGTCGGGCGTGTGCTCGTCGGGGGCGGTGTTGAGCAGGTCGACGACGCAGTCGAGCGCGCACCGGGTGTCGTGGTTGATCAGCACGGTCGTCGCTCCCTGGCCGGTGTCTCGTCGGCAGCCCTGCGGGCCCTGCTGCGGTGAGACTCTAGCCGCTTCCGGGCACGGCGAAGCCGCCGCCACGGGTCACCGTGGCGGCGGCGCGGCCGTCGCGGGCGGTCGGGAGCCGGGCCCCGAGCCGTCGCCCCGAGTCGGACGGCAGCGGAGCCCCCGGGTTCCTCAGCTCTCCGCGAGGATGTGGGAGAGCTCGGTGTCGAGGTCGAAGTGCCGGTGCTCGGTGCCCGGGGGCACCGCGGCATCGGTCCGCTTGAGGAAGGACTCCAGGGCCCGTGCGGGGGCCTCCAGCAGCGCCTCGCCCTCCGGGGAGCTGAGAGCGATGCAGACGACGCCCTGACCGTGGCTGCGGGACGGCCACACACGGACGTCACCCGTTCCGGTCGGGCGGTGCAGCCCCTCCGCGAGGAGGTCGCGGGCGAACACCCATTCGACGGTCTCCTCGGCGCCGGTGTGGAAGGTGGCGTGGACGGCGTACGGGTCGGCCGTGTCATACCGCAGGCCCGCGGGTACGGGCAGGGAGGACTCGCTCGATACAACGAGGCGCAGGTGCAGCTCGCAGCTGACCGTGGTGTTCATAAGCGCCAGGGCCTTTCGCTCAGTGTGCGCTCGGGGATTCGCACGTCGGCGAGTTCGACATGCCACCTACGAGACTGTTGTAAACCACTCTGCCCCTTTTGTTGCCCTTCATATCATTCAGATGGAGGAATGCGGTTTTGGGGAGATCGGCCGTTCGGGCGAGCGGTCGGACGGCTCGGGTAGTGTGGGGCGGGTGGAAACCGAGAGTAAGGAACGGGCCCTCGGTTCGCGGGCGCCGCGCTTCATCAGGTCCTCCCGCGCACTCCATCTGAGTTGGCAGGTGGGCGTCTTCCTGGTCGGGCTCGCCGTGGTGGTCGCCGGAGCGCTGATGCTCGTGCTTCCCGGACCGGGCTGGCTGGTGATCTTCGCGGGGCTGGCGATCTGGGCGACGGAGTTCGTCTGGGCGCAGATCGTCCTGCGGTGGACGCGGCGCAAGGTCTCGGAGGCGGCCAAGCGCGCGCTCGACCCGAGGGTGCGGCGGCGCAACATGCTCCTCACGGTGCTGGGCGTGGCCATCGCGGCGGTCCTGGTGGGCGCCTACCTGGTCTGGTACGGACCGGCCGTGCCGTGGGAGATCAAGGGCTGAGCGGATGCCGGCCCCTTCGGGGCGCGGGGGGTCACGAGCAGCCGCTGACATGCGGTAATGTTGGCGGCGCACCCGGGCGATTAGCTCAGCGGGAGAGCGCTTCGTTCACACCGAAGAGGTCACTGGTTCGATCCCAGTATCGCCCACCGCCACCGGGGTTCCGGGAGACGGCGACGTCTCCCGGAACCCCGGTTTTCCGTATCTGCGCCCGTGCGGTCGCGGGGGTGTCCGGGAGGGAATCGCGGGCGGTCGCCGGTGAATTCTGTCCGAACCGTTGACGCCCCTGTCACACGTCCTTAGGTTAGCCCGGCAAGCGCTTGCCTAAAACGTTTCAAGCACTCGGGGTGGCGGGACGTACCCGCCCGGGAGGGGCGTGTCATGAGTTCTCGACGGAGCAGGATCGCAGGTCTGCGGACGCTCGGCGCCGGTCTTGCCGCACTGGGGCTGCTCGCCTCCGGATGCGGCGGCGGCGACGGCGGCGCGGACGGCAAGGTGACGATCCGCTACTCCTGGTGGGGCGCGCAGGACCGGGCCGACCTGATCAACAAGACCATCGACCTGTTCGAGAAAGAGCACCCGAACATCGAGGTCAAGACCGACTTCCAGGAGTACGGCGACTTCTGGACGAAGTTCAACACCCAGGCCGCGGGCGGCAACCCGCCGGACGTCTTCCAGAACTCCCACGCCTTCCTGCGCAAGTACGGGCAGAAGAACCTGCTGCTCGACCTCAGCGCCCAGGTGAAGGCGGGCAACCTGGACCTCGGCGACTTCCGGCAGGGCCTGGAGAAGGCCGGCGAGGTCGACGGCAAGCTCCTGGGCATCCCGGTGGGCGCCAACACCTTCTCCCTCGTCTACGACGTGGAGGCGTTCAAGAAGGCCGGCGTCACTCCCGAGCCCGGCTGGACCTGGGAGGACTTCGACAAGGCCGTCGAGAAGATCGGCGACCCGGAGAAGGACTTCTGGGGCGCCAGCGACAACGGCGGCGTCATGTACCTGTACGACCTGTACCTGCGCCAGCAGGGCAAGGCGTTCTTCACCGAGAAGGGGCTCGGCTTCACCGAGGCCGACCTGAAGAAGTGGTGGGGCGACCACAACAGGAAGAGCAAGGAGGGGCTGCTCGTCCCGGCCAAGCAGTCCGAGCAGGTCAAGCCCAAGTCCTCGGTCAGCGCCGGCCTGTCGGCCGCCGAGTTCACCTGGGACAACTTCCTGGTCCGCTACACCTCCGAGACCGACAGGGAGCTCGCCCTGGCGCCGATCCCGACCACGGACGGCAAGAAGACCGGGCAGTACCTCTCCTCGCTGATGCTCAGCGCCTCCGCCCGCACCAAGCACCCGGAGGAGGTCGCCACGTTCATCGACTTCATGGTCAACGACCCCGAGGTCGGGAAGATCATGGGCTACAACCGCGGCGTCCTGCCGACCAACGCGCAGTTCGAGGCGTACAAGCCCAAGGGCCCCGACGCGCAGATCGCCGAGTACGAGAACAGCGTCACCGAGTACCTGGAGCCCATCACGCCGCACCCGGCCGGCGCCGACACCGTCGAGGCCGCCTTCCTGAGCATCTACGGTTCGGTCGCCCAGGGCACCACCTCGGTCGACGACGGGGTCGCCCAGTTCTTCGACGAGGCGAAGACCGCGCTCGGCTCCTGACCCAGAGGAAAGCTCCGTGACAAGCACCGACATCTCCGCCCCGGCCGTGGACGGCGAGGAGCGGGGCACCCGGAAGACCGGGCGTCCCGCGCCGTCCCCCGCGCCCGCCGCCACCGCGCGGCGGCGGGCCCGCCGGGAGACCCTGGCCGGCTACCTGTTCCTCTCCCCGTGGTGCATCGGCATCCTGCTGCTCACCCTGGGGCCCATGCTCGTCTCGCTCTACCTGGCGTTCACCGACTACAACCTCTTCGACTCGCCCCGCTGGGTCGGTCTGCGGAACTTCTCCGAAATGTTCTCCGACGACCGCTGGTGGCAGTCGGTGAAGGTCACCGGGGTGTTCGTGCTGATCGCCACCCCGCTCAAGCTCGCCGTCGCCCTCGGCGTGGCGATGCTGCTGGCCAGGCCCCGCAAGGGACAGGGGTTCTACCGCTCGGCGTTCTACGCTCCCTCGCTGATCGGGGCGAGCGTGAGCATCGGCATCGTCTGGCGGGCCCTGTTCCAGGACGACGCGGTGGTGGACCGGTCCCTGAGCCTGTTCGGCTGGTCCGGCGGCGGCTGGATCGGCGACCCCGACTGGTCGATGCCCACCCTGATCGTCCTGTCCGCCTGGCAGTTCGGCGCACCGATGGTCATCTTCCTGGCCGGGCTCAAGCAGGTGCCGCGCGAACTGTACGAGGCGGCCGAGGTGGACGGAGCCGGCGCCTGGCGGCGGTTCCGCTCCATCACCCTGCCCATGATCTCCCCGGTGGTCTTCTTCAACCTCCTGCTGGAGATCATCCACTCCTTCCAGATCTTCACCTCCGCGCTCGTGATCGCCGGCCCCGGCGGCGGACGCGCGGGCGGCCCCGGCGACTCGCTGCTCGTCTACACCTGGTACCTGTACGAGCAGGGCTTCTCCAACCTGCGCATGGGCTACGCCTCCGCCATGGCGTGGATGCTGCTGGCCGGGATCGCCGTGGTGACCGCCGTGCTGTTCTGGTCCCAGCGCCGCTGGGTGCACTACGAGGAGGGAGGCCGATGAGCGCCCCCGCCGGAACCGTCCGTCCCGCCCGCGCCGCCGCGCCGGGGAACCGGCTGAAGTCGGTCCTGTGGCACGCCGTCGCCCTGGCCGTACTGGGCGTCGTGCTCTACCCGGTGATCTGGGTGATCGGCGCCTCCCTCAAACCGGGCGACGAGATCGTGGGCAGCCTCGAACTGCTGCCCACCGACCCGATCACCGACAACTACGAGCGGCTCGCCGACGGCATCGCGGGCATCGGCATCGAGACCTTCTTCGTCAACTCCCTGGTCGTGGCGGTGGGGTCGGTGATCGGGGTGCTGTTCTCCTGCTCCCTGGCCGCCTACGCCTTCGCCCGCATCCGCTTCGCGGGCCGCAACCTGCTGTTCACGCTGATGATCGGCACCCTGCTGCTGCCCGTCCACGTCCTGCTGGTGCCGCAGTACGTGCTGTTCCAGAAGATGGAGCTGGTCAACACCTACGTGCCGCTGCTGCTGGGCAAGTTCCTCGCGGTGGACGCCTTCTTCGTCTTCCTGATGGTGCAGTTCATGCGGAACCTGCCCAAGGAACTGGACGAGGCGGCCCGCATCGACGGCTGCGGGCACTGGCGGATCTACTGGACCATCGTGCTGCCGCTGAGCCGCCCCGCGCTGATCACCAGCGCCATCTTCAGCTTCATCTGGGCCTGGAACGACTTCCTCGGACCGCTGATCTACCTCAACGAGCCCGAGAAGTACACCGTCTCGCTCGGTCTGAAGATGTTCATGGACCAGGACAGCCTCGCCGACTACGGGGGGATGGTGGCCATGTCGATGGCGGCCCTGCTGCCGGTGCTGCTGTTCTTCCTCGCCTTCCAGCGCCACCTCGTCGAGGGCGCGGCCACCTCCGGGCTCAAGGGATGAGGACGGGACGATGACCACGGGAACCGAGGCACACGCCGGGCGCCCCGCCGGCACGGGGACCGCGGACGGGACGGCCCCGGCCGCGGACCCCGCGGGACGCGGTCCCCTGGCGAACCGGTTCGCCCTCTTCGCCGAGTGCCTGCTCGCCGGTGTCTGGCTGCTGGTCGCCGCGCTGCCGCTGGTCACCGCGCTGCCCGCGTTCGCCGCGGCCTGCGGGCACCTGCGGCGGTACCTGGACGCCGAGCAGGCCGGCCTGCGGGAGTTCGGCGCCGATCTGCGGAGGGCCCTCCGTGAGGGCCTGCGGTTCTCGCTGCTGTGGTGGGCGGCCCTGGTGCTGCTCGCCTTCGACCTGCGGGTGGTCTCCTCCGGGATCCTGCCGGGCGGCCCGGCGGCGGCCGCGGTCGGCGCCGTCACGGCCGCCTGTGCGGTGGCCGTGGTGGTCACGGGGCTGCGCACGGCCGCCGCCCGGCGTCCCGGTGAGGACTGGCTGCGCACCGCCCGCCCGGCCGTGCGCCGTGCCTGGCGCACCGACCCGGGCGGCTCGCTCCTGCTCGCCGGAGGACTGGCCGTCGTGGCCGTCGCCACCTGGATGCTGCCGCCGCTGATCGCCCCGGCGCTCGGCGCCCTGGCCGCCTGCGCGGTGGCCGTCGAGCGGCGGTCCACCGGCCGCTGATCCGGTCTCCCGGCTTCCGTTCCCCTTCCCCCACGCCGTACCCTGCCGGCCCCCACGGGCCGGCAGGGTACGGGCGACACCTTTCTCTGTCATGCACTTGACATACGAATAGGAGTGTCCATGTCACCGATCCCCCGGCGCAGCGTTCTCCAGGCGGCAGCCGTCGCCGGCGCGTCCGCCCAGGCGTCCTGGCTGCTCGGCGGTGCCCCCGCCCACGCGGCCCACACCACCGCGGCCACCGCGGGCCCCAAAGGAACGGGCGGCCCGGTGAAGATCACCTGGCTGGAGGACGGCGGCCTCGGCGAAGCCCCCGGCAACACCTTCGGCGTGCCCTGGCCCAAGGGCGAGATCAAGGCCGGCACCGACTTCTCGCTCGCCACCGCCGACGGCGAGCAGGTCCCCGTCCAGACCTGGACCACCGCCTACTGGCCCGACGGCACCGTCAAGTGGACCGCGCACGCCGTCGGCCCCGAGGCCGGGAACGCCCCCTCCTACCGGCTCACCCCCGGCGCCGCCCCGGCCGCCCCCGCCAGGACCGTCACCGTCGGCCGCAAGGGCGGCGCCGTCGAGGTGGACACCGGCGCCATCACCGTCCGCATCGGCAAGGACGGCAAGTCCCTGGTGAAGTCCGTCCGCAGGGGCGACACCGAGATCGCCAGGGACGGCCGCCTCGTCCTCCTCCGCCAGGGGGAGATCGACGACGGCGACCAGGGCTCGCAGAAGTGGGAGCGCTTCGACGGCGACATCGAGAAGGTCACCGTCGAACAGGACGGCCCCGTAAGGGCGGTGGTCCGCATCGACGGCAGACACCGCAAGGGGAACCGCGGCTGGCTGCCGTTCGGCATCCGCCTGTACTTCCACGCGGGCGCCGAGTCCTTCCGGATGCTCCACACCGTCACCTACGACGGGAACGAGCACAAGGACTTCATCCGCGGCCTCGGCGTGCGCTTCACCGTCCCCCTGCGCGACGAGCACTACGACCGGCACATCCGCATCGGCGGCGAGGGCAGGGGCCTGCTGTCGGAGGCCGTCAAGGGCATCACCGGCCTCCGCCGCGACCCCGGCGCCCAGGTGCGCGCCAAGCAGGTCAGGGGCGAGAGACTGCCCGACCCCGCCACCTGGGACCAGCGCGTCACCAGCCGGCTGCAGTACATCCCCACCTGGGGCGACTACACCCTCAGCCAGCTCTCCGCCGACGGCTTCACCGTCCGCAAGCGCACCAAACCCGGCCACGGCTGGATCCCCGCGGGCGGCGGACGCCGGGCCTCGGGCTTCGGCTACGTCGGCGGCGTCAGCGGCGGACTCTCCTTCGGACTGCGCGACTTCTGGCGCAAGCACCCCGCCCAGCTCGACATCCGCGGCGCCGCCGGCGACGAGGCCGAGGTCACCCTCTGGCTCTGGTCGCCCGAGGCCCAGCCGATGGACCTGCGCTTCTACCACGACGGCCTGGGCCAGGACACCCACGCCGAACAGCTGGAAGGCCTCAACATCACCTACGAGGACTACGAGCCGGGCTTCGGCACCCCCTACGGCATCGCCCGCACCAGCGAGCTGATGTTCTGGGCCAACGCCGCCACCCCCGACGCGGAGACCCTCGCCCGCCAGGCCGAAGCCGTCCAGACCCCGCCCCAGCTCGTCGCGCCGCCCGAACACCTCGCCGCCACCGGCGTCTTCGGCGGCCTGTTCGCCCCCGTCGACCGCTCCACGCCCGCCAAGGCGAAGCTGGAGGACCACCTGGACTTCCTCTTCACCTACTACAAGGACCAGGTGGAGCAGCGCCGCTGGTACGGCTTCTGGGACTACGGCGACATCATGCACACCTACGACCCGGACCGGCACCAGTGGCGGTACGACGTCGGCGGCTACGCCTGGGACAACTCCGAACTCTCCCCGGACCTGTGGCTGTGGTACGCCTACCTGCGCTCCGGCCGCGCCGACATCTTCCGCTTCGCCGAGGCCATGACCCGCCACACCGGCGAGGTCGACGTCTACCACATCGGCAAGTGGGCCGGGCTCGGCACCCGCCACGGAGTCCAGCACTACGCCGACAGCGCCAAGCAGCAGCGCATCTCCACCGCCGTCTACCGGCGCCCGTACTACTTCCTCACCGCCGACGAGCGCTGCGGCGACCTCATGCACGCCCTCGTCGACTCCGACGAGACCTTCCTCGCCCTCGACCCCCTGCGCAAGATCCGCACCGAGCCCTACGAACCCGACCCCGGGGCGCTGGCCATCGGCCTGGGCACCGACTGGAGCGGACTGGCCGCCGCCTGGCTCACCGAGTGGGAGCGCCGCGGCCCCAAGGCGGAGAAGGCCGAGAAGAAGCTCAAGGCCACCATGCGGACCATCGCGCGGATGCCCAACGGCTTCTGCACCGGCGAGGGCCTCTACGACATCGAGACCGGGGAGTTCGCCGAGACGGGGAAGAAGGTCTCGATGAGCCACCTGAGCGCGATGTTCGGACAGGTGGAGATCTGCGCCGAGCTGATCCACATCACCGACGTCGAGGGCTTCGAGGAGGCCTGGCTCCAGTACTGCCGCCTCTACGGCGCCACCAGGGAGGAGCAGCAGGCCGAACTCGGCGGCTACGCCACCAACCTCATCCTCCAGCAGGGGCACTCCCGCCTCACCGCCTACGCGGCCTCCCGGCTGAAGGACGAGCGGGACAAGTACGCCACCCGCGCCTGGCGCGAGTTCTACACCAAGGACCAGTGGGGCTACGCCGAGTCCTCCCCCTGGAAGACGGAGAGGATCACCGGACCCATGGCCCTGGTCGAGGGCAGCGGGGCCTCCTGGGTGGACACCAACACCACGGCCCTGTACGGCCTGGCCGCCATCCAGAACCTGGCCCTGATCGGGGACCGCATCCCCGGGTGACCGGCGCGCGGCGGGGGAGGGGCCGGCCCGCGCCGGCCCCTCCCCCCGTCAGCGCGTCCGCCGCGGCCCCGCGCCGGTCTCCCGCGCCCGGTCCGGCGCCGGACCGGTGAGCGGTGGCGCGCACCGCGGACAGACCGGGCCCGGGCGCCGGCGGCGCATGGCGGGAGGCGGCCGGGGCAGTCAGTAGTGGGACGGCGGAACGTTCGGCGTGCGCGGAGCGCGGCGCGCACGGCGGGGACCGGGCACAGGCCCGCGGTGCCCGGCCGCGGCTGAGCACCGCGCTTTCGGGGGAGGGATCGGCGACCGTGGGACTGAACCACTACCGCTTCCGCAGCGTGTGGACCCTGGACGCCCCGCCGGACGCCGTCTACGCCGTCCTGGAGCGGGCCGAGGAGTACCCCGCCTGGTGGCCCCAGGTGCGCGAGGTCCACAGGCGGGACGACGGGCACACCGGGACCGCCCGCTTCCGCTCCCTCCTGCCGTACGACCTCAGGGTCGCCGTCCGGCTGGCGCTCCGCGACCCGGCGGCACGCGTCCTGGAGATCGCCATGACCGGGGACCTCGACGGCCGGGCCCGCTGGCGCCTGGCGCCGCGCGGCGGCGCGGACGGCGGCACCCGGGCCCTCTTCGAACAGGAGGTGGAGGTCCGCAGACCCCTGCTGCGGCTGCTGGCGGTGCCGGGCCGCCCCCTGTTCAGGGCCAACCACGCCCTGATGATGCGAGCCGGGCACCGGGGACTGCGCCGCCTGCTGGCGGAGCACCCGGGCGGGCACCGGCCGGGATGAGGGCCGTGCGGGAGGAGCGGTTTGGATGAAAGCCCGGCGGCCCTGTATGGTTCTCGTCGTGCCGAGGGCACAGCACCGGGGCGATTAGCTCAGCGGGAGAGCGCTTCGTTCACACCGAAGAGGTCACTGGTTCGATCCCAGTATCGCCCACCGCCCCACGAGGCCGGTTCCGTCCATCCGACGGAACCGGCCTCGTGCGTGTGGGCGCGGCCTCAGGCCGCGGCCCGGTCCCGCGGCCGCAGCGGCCACGCGGGATCGACCGCCTCGTCCGAGCCGTTGCGCGCGAACCACGCCTGGAGTCCCCGCGCCTGCGCCGCGTGCCAGACGGCCTGCAGGGTGTGGAGCTCGGCGGGGGAGAGCGACGACAGCCGCGGCGCGAAACGGCGGCCCACCTCCCGTACGACGCCCAGCGCCGCCGCGGCGTCGGCGGCGGCGTCGTGGGCCCCGTCCAGCCCCACGCCGTAGTGCCCGCACAGGGCGGTCAGCGTCCGGCGGCCCCTGCGGTAGCGGTCCAGGTGCTTGTCCAGGACCTTCGGATCGAGGACGCACAGCGGAGCGGACCCCGCCGCGCCCTCCAGCGAGGTGCCGCGGTGCCGCCGCAGCTCCCGGTCCAGCAGCGTCAGGTCGAACGGCGCGTTCATCACCACCAGCGGCCGCCCGGCGGCCCGCTGCCCGGCCAGCGCCCGGGCGATCTCCCCGAGCGCCTCCGCCGGGCGGCGCCCGTGCTCGCGCAGGTGCTCGCCGGTCAGCCCGTGCACCCCGGTGGCGGCCTCCGGCACGGGCACCCCCGGATCGACCAGCCAGCGCGTGGCCCGTACCGGCGCGCCCGGGGCGTCCTGGAGCACCAGTGCGGCCGAGACGATCCGGTCCCGCTCCGGGTCCACCCCCGTGGTCTCGGTGTCGAAGGCGGCGAGCGGTCCCTCGTACCACACCGTCATGTCCTGCTTCCCCTCCGTGCTCGTCCGGGCGTCCGTCCCGGCCGCAGTCCTCGTCGCCTCGGTGATACCGCGCCCGGCCAGGGGCCAACCCCGGCCGCTTCGCCCCGGCCGCACAACCGTTTCGCGGTCCGGGCACCGGGATCGGTACGATTCACGGTGCGCAGCGATCGCTGGCGCGCACCGAGACAGAAGAGCAGTCAGGAGAGACCGGTGACGGACGTCCGTGTGATCATCCAACGCGATTCCGAGCGGGAAGAGCGCGTGGTGACCACGGGCACCACGGCCGCCGACCTCTTCGACGGCGACCGCTCGGTCGTCGCCGCGCGCGTGGGCGGGCAGCTCAAGGACCTGGCCTACGAGCTCGCCGACGGCGACGAGGTCGAGCCGGTGGAGATCTCCAGCCCCGACGGTCTGGACATCCTGCGGCACTCCACCGCGCACGTGATGGCCCAGGCCGTGCAGGACCTCTTCCCGGAGGCCAAGCTCGGCATCGGCCCGCCCATCCGGGACGGCTTCTACTACGACTTCGACGTCGCCGAGCCGTTCACCCCGGACGACCTCAAGCGCATCGAGAAGCGGATGCAGGAGATCGTCAAGCGCGGCCAGCGCTTCTCCCGCCGGGTGACCAGCGACGAGGAGGCCCGCCAGGAGCTGGCGGGGGAGCCGTACAAGCTGGAGCTGATCGGGCTCAAGGGGAACGCCGCCGAGGCCGCCGAGGGCGCCTCCGCGGAGGTCGGCGCGGGCGAGCTGACCATCTACGACAACCTCGACGCCAAGACGGGCGAGCTGTGCTGGAAGGACCTGTGCCGCGGCCCGCACCTGCCCACCACCCGCAACATCCCCGCCTTCAAGCTGATGCGTTCGGCCGCCGCGTACTGGCGGGGCAGTGAGAAGAACCCCCAGCTCCAGCGGATCTACGGCACCGCCTGGCCGTCGAAGGACGAGCTGAAGGCGTACCTGGAGTTCCTGGCCGAGGCCGAGAAGCGCGACCACCGCAGGCTCGGCGCCGAGCTGGACCTGTTCTCCATCCCGGAGGACATCGGCTCGGGTCTGGCGGTCTTCCACCCCAGGGGCGGCATCATCCGCCGCACCATGGAGGACTACTCGCGCCGGCGGCACGAGGAGGCGGGCTACGAGTTCGTCTACACCCCGCACGCCACCAAGGGGAAGCTCTTCGAGAAGTCGGGCCACCTGGACTGGTACGCCGACGGCATGTACCCGCCCATGCAGCTCGACGAGGGCGTGGACTACTACCTCAAGCCCATGAACTGCCCCATGCACAACCTGATCTTCGGTGCGCGGGGCCGCTCGTACCGCGAACTGCCGCTGCGGCTGTTCGAGTTCGGCACCGTGTACCGCTACGAGAAGTCGGGCGTCGTCCACGGTCTGACCAGGGCGCGGGGCTTCACCCAGGACGACGCGCACATCTACTGCACCAGGGAGCAGATGGCGGACGAGCTCGACTCGCTGCTGACCTTCGTGCTGAACCTGCTGCGCGACTACGGCCTGGAGGACTTCTACCTGGAGCTGTCCACCAAGGACCCGGAGAAGTACATCGGGACGGACGAGAACTGGGCGGAGGCCACCGACACCCTGCGCCGCGCCGCGGAGAAGCAGGGGCTGGAACTGGTCATGGACCCGGGCGGGGCCGCCTTCTACGGGCCGAAGATCTCGGTGCAGGCGAAGGACGCCATCGGCCGGACCTGGCAGATGTCGACCATCCAGGTCGACTTCAACCTCCCCGAGCGGTTCGACCTGGAGTACACCGCCCCCGACGGCTCCCGGCAGCGGCCGGTGATGATCCACCGGGCGCTGTTCGGCTCCATCGAGCGGTTCTTCGCCGTCCTGCTGGAGCACTACGCGGGCGCCTTCCCGGCCTGGCTGGCCCCGGTGCAGGCGGTCGGCATCCCGATCGGCGACACCCACGTGCCCTACCTGGAGGAGTTCGCCGCGAAGGCGAAGGCCGCCGGCCTGCGGGTGGAGGTGGACTCCTCCTCGGACCGGATGCAGAAGAAGATCAGGAACGCGCAGAAGAGCAAGGTGCCGTTCATGGTCATCGCCGGTGACGACGACATGGCGGCCGGAGCGGTGAGCTTCCGCTACCGCGACGGCTCGCAGAAGAACGGCGTGCCCGTCGACGAGGCGATCGCGGAGATCGTCAAGGCCGTCGAGGACCGCGTCCAGGTCTGACGCCCCCGCCGCGGCGTGCCGCCGGGCCCCGGAGCGGGACCGCTCCGGGGCCCGGCGCGCACCGGCCCGCTCCCGCCCCCGGCGGCACGCCGCGGGCCGGTGAAGTCCTATGCTGGCCCGCATGAGCAGCGAGCCGGAACAGCAGATCGGAGTGGGGTCGCCGGACGCCTTCCAGCGCCTGTGGACGCCCCACCGGATGGCCTACATCCAGGGGGAGAACAAGCCGAGCGGCCCGGGCGCCGGTGACGGCTGCCCGTTCTGCACCATCCCGGCCAAGTCCGACGAGGACGGCCTGGTGATCGCCCGCGGCGAGCAGGTGTACGCGGTGCTCAACCTCTACCCGTACAACGGCGGCCACCTCATGGTCGTGCCCTTCCGGCACGTCGCCGACTACACCGACCTCAACGGCGCGGAGACGGCCGAGCTGGCCGACTACACCAAGCGGGCCATGAGGGCGCTGCGCGCCGCCTCCGGGGCGCAGGGATTCAACATCGGCATGAACCAGGGCGACGTGGCGGGCGCGGGCATCGCCGCCCACCTGCACCAGCACATCGTGCCCCGCTGGGGAGGCGACACCAACTTCATGCCGGTGGTGGGCCACACCAAGGTGCTGCCGCAGCTGCTGGCCGACACCCGCAGGATGCTCGCCGAGGCCTGGCCCGCCTCCTGAGGGACACCCCGCCCGGCCCCGTACGGACGGGAACGCCCCGGCCCTTCCGCGCGTGCGGAGGGGCCGGGGCGTTCCGGGTGCGCGCCGCGGGCTCAGGCGTCGTACACGTCGGCCCGCTTCGGTTCGGCGGCCTGCACCAGCCCGCTGAGCGCCCCCGAGCGGGCGCCGAAGTTCTCGGTGCTCACGCCGTTGTCCTTCAGCACCTTCAGGACCGCCGCGTGCACGGCGCGCAGCACCGGCGTGGCCGTGCGCAGGATGTCGTCGGCCATGAAGCGGTTGCTCCACGGCTTGCCGGCCCACACGTGCCGCAGCCCGAAGGGCTCGGGGAGGGTCAGCTTGCCGCCCAGGAAGTCCAGTATCGAGGGGAACCACGTCAGGGGGGCGCGTGCCGACAGTCGCACCACCTCGGGGGTGTCGATCAGCGGCAGGGTGATCTCCTTGGTCTCCCAGAACCTGACGGACTTGGAGACCGTCTTGGTCTTCGGCGACGGCTTGGTGGTGAACAGCGAGTGCACCGGACCCAGCGCGTGGCCGGTGACCTCGATGCGCAGGGTGTGGTGGAGGACGGTCACGGTGACCAGCATGGTGATCACGAGCTGGCCGTCCCACAGGACGAACTGGACGCCGAGGTAGTGGCGGTTGCCGCTGTCGAACTGCTGCTCGTTGCAGATCCGCTGGACCTCGAAGTCCTTGACCCGGTACGCGTCGACCTCCTGGCCCTCGGGTCGGGCCACCTCCGTGGCGCCCTCCCCGACGTGGGAGACGATCCAGTGCTGGACCGAGGGCTTGGGGAAACCGCCGGTGTGCAGCGGAGTGCGCTCCAGCATCCTCAGCTGGTCGTGGATGGCGCGGGCCACGTCCCAGCTCCGGAAGGGGTGGATCTCGGTGCCGGGCTCGGCGGGTGTCAGCTCCTCGGCGAGATGCCAGCTCCCCCAGCGGGTGCCCATGCCGAGGATGCCCTTGGTGCCCGCGTAGAAGGCGAAGTTGCTGCGCTGCTCGGCCGCCAGCTTGGCCAGGTTCAGCCGTATGGTCTCGGCGCCCGCGTCGCCGGGGGCGTGCGGCACGGCCTCGGGGATCTTCGCGCCGATCCCGCCGCCCGTGAGCAGCCCCTCCCAGCGGGAGCGCAGGTCCTTGGCGTAGCGCTCGCAGATCTGCTTCGCCCACAGCCAGCCGACCACCGGGGCGACCAGCATCACGCGCAGGTAGATCGCCCAGAACCCGGTGAACGGCAGCCGGATCACGAAGATCACGGCGAGGACGCCGAGCGCCGCGAGCACCACCGCGCCCAGCGCCCCCGTCCTCCTGCCCTGGGCGCCGGCCAGGGTCCGCCGCAGCTGGAAACCGCCGAGCCACAGCAGGACCCCGGGCAGGAAGAGCAGCCCGAAGATCCCCATCACGACGGTGAGCCGGGCGTCGCGCTGCCGGCGGATGCGATTGGCTGCCAGGCAGTGCTCGACCACGGTCTGCGGCTCGCAGCCGAAGGACTGGATCAGCGCCTTGCGGGCGCCGCCCAGCATCCGGACCTGGACGGCGCGGGCGAACGCCTCGCCCAGGTTCGGCTCGAAGAGCGAGAACTTCGGCGCCGACACCTTGGTCTCGGGGTTCGCCTCGACCAGGGCCGTCACCGGGCCGTCGCGGTAGGCGGCCGAGGCGAGCGCATGGGTGGCCGCGGTCTGGCCGCTGCCGGCCCCCGTCAACGGGACCTGTGCGCCGGGACTGAAGTCGTACGCGCCCTCGAGGTCGTCGAACCCCGCCAATGGTGCCCCCACTCCGTTCGCGCCGTCCGCCGACGGGCTCGTTCCCACCGTTCCCAACCGCGGCCCGCCGCACACCTGTTGAGGCGGGCCGCGCCGGTCGCCGTGCCGTTCAGCGTATCCCCATCCCGGCGTCACGCCACGCCGGTTTCGGCCTGTTCGCGCATCCTCCCCTCGACCTGCCGCGGCACCGGCTCGTGGCGGAGGTGGGAGCGGGCGAACCGGCCCGTGCCGTGCGACAGGGACCGCAGGTCCACCGCGTAGCGGCCGAGTTCCGCCGCCGGGACCTCCGCGCGGACCAGGGTGCCGCCGCCGGGAAGCTGCTCGGTGCCCACGACCCGGCCGCGCCGCCCGGACAGGTCGCTCATCACCGCGCCCACGTACTCGTCGGGCACCAGCACCCGCACCTCGTCGACCGGTTCCAGCAGGTGGATCCGCGCCTGGGAGGCCGCCTCGCGCAGGGCCAGCGCGCCGGCCGTCTGGAAGGCGGCGTCGGAGGAGTCCACCGAGTGGGCCTTGCCGTCGACGAGGGTGACCCGGACGTCCACCAGCGGGTTCCCGGTGGCCACGCCGCGCGCGGCCTGGGCCCGCACTCCCTTCTCCACCGAAGGGATGAACTGGCGCGGTACGGCGCCGCCCACCACCCTGTCGACGAACTCGATGCCGGAACCGGCCGGCAGCGGCTCCACGGTGATCTCGCAGACGGCGTACTGGCCGTGGCCGCCGGACTGCTTGACGTGCCGCCCGCGTCCGGCGGCCGGCCCGGCGAAGGTCTCGCGCAGCGCCACCCGGTGGGGCACGGTGTCGACCCGGACGCCGCAGCGGGTGCGCAGCCGCTCCAGCGTGACGTCCCGGTGCGCCTCGCCCATGCACCACAGCACCACCTGGTGGGTGTCGGGGTTCTGCTCCAGGCGCAGGGTGGGATCCTCGGCGACCAGCCGGGCCAGCCCGTGGGAGAGCTTGTCCTCGTCGGCCCTGCCGTGGGCCTCGACGGCGACCGGCAGCAGGGGGTCGGGCATCACCCAGGGCTCCATCAGCAGCGGGTCGCCCGGGTCGGAGAGGGTGTCGCCGGTCTCGGCCCGGGAGAGCCTGGAGACGCAGGCCAGGTCGCCGGCGACGGCCATGGGCAGGTGCCGCTGCTGCCTGCCGAAGGGGGAGGACAGGGCGCCGACGCGTTCGTCCTCCTCGTGGGTCTCCCGGTGCCCGGAGTCGGCCGCGGGCAGCGGGCCCTGCCCGTCCCCGGAGGGGTCCGCGCGGCGTGCCGCGCCGTGGCCGCAGACGTGCACGCCCGCGTCCGGGCGCAGGGTGCCGGAGAAGACCCGCACCAGCGAGATCCGGCCGACGTAGGGGTCGGAGGAGGTCTTGACGACCTCGGCCGCCAGCGGGCCGTCGGGGTCGCAGGCCAGCGGGGGCCTGGGACGGCCGTCGGGGGTGGTGACCGGGGGGATCTCGCGCTCGGTGGGGTCGGGGAAGGCACGGACGATCAGGTCCAGCAGCTCCACGGAGCCCAGCCCCTGCCGGGCGCCCTCCGGCGCGGGCGCGGCGGCCAGCACGGGGTGGAAGGAGCCGCGGGCGATGGCCTTCTCCAGGTCCCGGACCAGGGTCTCGGTCCCGACGGCCTCGCCGCCGAGGTAGCGGTCCATGAGGGTCTCGTCCTCGCTCCCGGCGATGACGCCCTCGATGAGCCGGTTGCGGGCCTCCCCGATCAGCGGGCGGTGCGCGGGGTCCGGGGCCCGCTCCACGTGCTCGCCGGAGGAGTAGTCGAAGACGCGCTCGGTCAGCAGCCCGATCAGCCCGGCGACCGGCTCGTGTCCGTCGCTGCGCGCCCGCCCGTGCAGGGGAAGGTACAGCGGGAGCACGGCGTCGGGGTCGTCACGGCCGAAGGTCCGGCGGCAGGTCTCGGTCATCTCGTCGAAATCGGCGCGCGATGCCTCCAGATGGGTGACGACCAGCGCGCGCGGCATGCCGACCGCCGCGCACTCCTCCCACACCAGCCGGGTCGAGCCGTCCACCCCGTCGGCGGCCGAGACGACGAAGAGGGCCGCGTCCGCGGCGCGCAGTCCCGCCCTCAGCTCTCCGACGAAGTCGGCGTAGCCCGGTGTGTCCAGCAGGTTGATCTTGACGCCGTCCCACTCCACGGGGACCAGCGACAGCTGCACCGAGCGCTGCTGCCGGTGCTCCGTCTCCTCGTAGTCGGACAGGCTGTCGCCGTCCTCCACCCGTCCCGCGCGGTTGACCGCGCCCGACGCCAGGGCCAGGGCCTCCACCAGCGTCGTCTTCCCCGAGCCGCTGTGGCCGACCAGAACCACGTTCCGGATGGAACCGGGGCGGTCGGCCACCGGTGCCCTGCCCGCGGCCCCTGCGTGTGTGCTCGTCCTGTCGCCCATGTCTCCCGCCTCCCGGGTCGCTGCCTCTGGGTCGGATGGCGGATCGCACACGATGCGCCGTCTCCGAGCTTTCCACCGGGAGCGGAGTCCGTCCATACGGGGCATATCCCAGCACTCGGTGCATACAGGGCGTTTCACAGCGCAGCGGTCGGCGCGGGACGGAACCGGCGCGGCCCCGGCCCGGTGCCGGAGGCGGCCGGAGAGGGTCCTTCGACGCCCTGGCGGCCGGAGGGCGGGGGCTGGCTACGATGGGCGCGCCGATGGCCCCCATGGCCACCGGCCCACCTCGACCCCCCGGGAAGGCCATGCTGAACAAGTACGCGCGTGCGTTCTTCACGCGTGTCCTCACGCCGTTCGCCGCTCTGCTCCTCCGGCTGGGGGTCAGCCCCGACACGGTCACCCTCATCGGAACCGGCGGCGTCATGGCGGGAGCGCTGGCCTTCTTCCCCCGCGGCGAGTTCTTCTGGGGCACCGTCGTCATCACTCTGTTCGTCTTCTCCGACCTGGTCGACGGCACCATGGCCCGCCAGTCGGGCCGGTCCAGCCGCTGGGGCGCGTTCCTCGACTCCACCCTCGACCGCGTCGCCGACGCCGCCGTCTTCGGCGGCATCGCGCTGTGGTACGCGGGCGGCGGCGCGAACCCGGTGCTGTGCGCGGTGGCGATCTTCTGCCTGGCCGGCGGCCAGGTGGTGTCCTACACCAAGGCGCGCGGCGAGAGCATCGGGCTGCCGGTGAACGTCAACGGCCTGGTCGAGCGGGCCGAACGACTGGTGATCACCCTGGTGTGCGCCGGCCTCGCCGGGTTCGAGACGGCCTTCGGCGTCCCCCGCATCGGGATCCTGCTCCCCGTCGCCCTGTGGGTGGTGGCCGCGGGCAGCCTGGTGACGATCCTCCAGCGGATGGTGACCGTCCGCCGCGAGGCCGCCGAGGCGGACGCCGCGGCGCGGGCCCCTGCGGACGGCGGGACGTCCGGACGGGACGGGGCCGCCGCGGCCGGGCAGGGGAGCGATGCCTCATGAGGGACCGGCTGACCGACGGCCTGTACGGGCTCGGCTGGAGCGCGGTCAAGCGGCTCCCCGAGCCCGCCGCCGCGGCCCTGGGCCGCGCGATCGCCGACGCCGCCTGGCGGCGCCGCGGCCAGGGGGTGCTGCGCCTGGAGGCCAACTACGCCAGGGTCGTCCCCGGCGCGGGGCCCGAGCGGCTGGCGGAGCTGTCCCGCGCCGGGATGCGCTCCTACCTGCGCTACTGGATGGAGTCCTTCCGGCTGCCGGTGTGGAGCGCGGAGCGCATCCGCGACAGCGTCGAGGTCGAGAACCTCCACCGGCTCACCGACACCCTCGGCTCCGGCCGCGGCGTGGTGCTGGCCCTGCCCCACATGGGCAACTGGGACCTGGCCGGCGCCTACCTCACCACCGGCCTGGGCATCCCGTTCACCACCGTCGCCGAGCGGCTCAGACCCGAGAGCCTCTACGACCGCTTCGTCGCCTACCGCGAGGGCCTGGGCATGGAGGTCCTGCCGCACACCGGCGGCGCCGCCTTCGGCACCCTGGCCCGGCGGCTGCGCGCCGGGGGACTGGTGGCCCTGGTGGCCGACCGCGACCTGTCCTCCTCCGGCATCGAGGTCGACTTCTTCGGCGAACCGGCCCGCATGCCCGCGGGCCCCGCCATGCTGGCCCTGCAGACCGGCGCCGTGCTGCTGCCGGCCCACCTGTGGTTCGACTCCACGCCCGTGATGAAGGGCCGCGTCCTCGAACCCGTCGAGGCGCCCGCCGAGGGCACCCGGCGGGAGAAGGCCGCCGCCATGACCCAGGCGGTGGCCGACGGCTTCGCCGCGGGCATCGCCGAACACCCCGAGGACTGGCACATGCTGCAGCGGCTGTGGTCGGCGGACCTGGAGCCCGGGGCCGGGACGCGCGGCGGGACGAGTCCGGAAACGGAGAAGCGTTGAGGATCGGCATCGTCTGCCCGTACTCCTGGGACGTCCCCGGCGGCGTCCAGTTCCACATCCGGGACCTGGCGCAGCACCTCATCGGCCTCGGACACGAGGTGTCCGTCCTCGCCCCGGCCGACGAGGGGACCCCCCTGCCGCCGTACGTCGTCCCCGCCGGGCGGGCCGTGCCCGTCCCCTACAACGGCTCGGTGGCCCGGCTGAACTTCGGCTTCCTGTCCGCTGCGCGGGTGCGCCGCTGGGTGCACGAGGGCGCCTTCGACGTCCTCCACATCCACGAGCCGGCCACGCCGTCGCTCTCCCTGCTCGCCTGCTGGGCGGCGCAGGGGCCGATCGTGGCCACCTTCCACACCTCCAACCCGCGCTCGCGGGCGATGATCGCCGCGTATCCGATCCTCCAGCCCGCGCTGGAGAAGATCAGCGCGCGGATCGCCGTCAGCGAGTACGCCCGGCGCACCCTGGTGGAGCACCTGGGCGGGGACGCGGTCGTCATCCCCAACGGGGTGGACGTCTCCTTCTTCGCCGGCGCCGAGCCCCGGGCCGAGTGGCAGGGGAGCGGGGAGGCGGACACGATCGGCTTCATAGGGCGCATCGACGAGCCGCGCAAGGGCCTGCCCGTGCTGATGCGGGCCCTGCCGCGCATCCTCGCCGAGCGGCCCGGCACCCGGCTGCTGGTGGCCGGACGCGGGGACGCGGAGGAGGCCGTCGCCGGCCTGCCGCGCGAACTGCGCGGGCAGGTGGAGTTCCTCGGCATGGTCAGCGACGAGGACAAGGCGCGGCTGCTGCGCAGCGTGGACCTGTACGTCGCCCCCAACACCGGAGGCGAGTCCTTCGGCATCATCCTGGTCGAGGCGATGTCCGCCGGGGCCCCGGTGCTCGCCAGCGACCTGGACGCCTTCGCCCAGGTGCTGGACGGGGGCGAGGCCGGGGAGCTGTACGCCAACGAGGACGCCGACGCGCTGGCCGCCGCCGCGGTGCGGCTGCTGGGCGACCCGGACCGCCGAGCCGGGCTGCGCGAGCGCGGCAGCCGCCACGTCCGCCGCTTCGACTGGTCCACCGTCGGCTCGGACATCCTCGCCGTCTACGAGACCGTCGCCGACGGCGCCGCCGCCGTCGCGCCGGACGAGCGCGCCGGGCTGCGCGCCCGCCTCGGACTGGTCCGTGACTGACGGCCGGGGCGGGCGGGACGACCGAGCGACCGAGGGAAACCAACCGTGATCACCACGATCGTCTGGATCGCGGCGGCGCTGCTGGCGGCCGCCGTCTACCTGAGCTGGACCGCCGGCCGGCTGGACCGGCTGCACGCCCGGATCGACGCGGCGCGCGCCGCCCTGGACGCGCAGCTGCTGCGGCGTGCCTCCGTCGCCCAGGAGGTGGCCACCTCGGGGGTGCTCGACCCGGCCGCGTCGATCGTCCTGTACCAGGCGGCCCACGACGCCCGGCAGGCCGAGGAGGACCAGCGGGAGGTCGCCGAGAGCGAACTCAGCCAGGCCCTGCGGGCGGTGTTCGCCGAGAGCGCCCAGCTCGAGGCGGTGCGGGCGGCGCCCGGCGGCGAGAAGGCCGTCGACGAGCTGACCGCCGCGGTGCGCCGGGTGCCGATGGCGCGGCGCTTCCACAACGACGCCGTGCGGGCCGCCCGCGCCCTGCGCCGCCACCGGACGGTGCGCTGGTTCCGGCTGGCGGGGCACGCGCCCTTCCCCCTGGCGTTCGAGATGGACGACGAGCCGCCGGCCGTGCTCGCGGACCGCTCGGGCCTGCCGGGGGAGAGCCACTGACTTCCGATTGGCTCTTGCACAAGAGCCAGTCGGCCCGTTTCATCGGTCCTGTAGTGCGGATCACTGCGAAGTGGACCGGACGGCTGACCCGGAAGCGGATCGAACGGCCCTACGATGGTCGCATCGGCTTTCACCGCGGAGTACGCCCGTGCCCGCGTCCGCCGTCCGGCGCCGCCCGCTGCCGTCCGTCGCCGTTCACCGTCCCAACCGTCGTCGGAGTGAGGTCACACCTTGTCCAGCACGTCTCCCAGCACGCCCGAAACCGCCAACGCCCCGACGCCCGAGACCGGCACCGCGCGCGTCAAGCGCGGCATGGCCGAGCAGCTCAAGGGCGGCGTGATCATGGATGTCGTCACCCCCGAGCAGGCGAAGATCGCCGAGGACGCCGGCGCCGTCGCGGTCATGGCCCTGGAGCGGGTGCCCGCCGACATCCGCAAGGACGGCGGCGTCGCCCGCATGTCCGACCCCGACATGATCGAGGGGATCATCAACGCCGTCTCCATCCCGGTGATGGCCAAGTCCCGCATCGGCCACTTCGTCGAGGCCCAGGTGCTCCAGGCGCTGGGCGTGGACTACATCGACGAGTCCGAGGTCCTCACCCCGGCCGACGAGGTCAACCACAGCGACAAGTGGGCCTTCACCACGCCCTTCGTCTGCGGCGCCACCAACCTGGGCGAGGCCCTGCGCCGGATCGCCGAGGGCGCGGCCATGATCCGCTCCAAGGGCGAGGCCGGCACCGGCAACGTCGTCGAGGCCGTCCGCCACCTGCGCCAGATCAAGAACGAGATCGCGCGCCTGAAGGGCCTGGACAACAACGAGCTGTACGCCGCCGCCAAGGAGCTGCGCGCCCCCTACGAGCTGGTCAGGGAGGTCGCCGAGCTGGGCAAGCTGCCGGTCGTGCTGTTCTCCGCCGGCGGTGTGGCCACCCCGGCCGACGCCGCGCTGATGCGCCAGCTCGGCGCCGAGGGCGTCTTCGTCGGCTCGGGCATCTTCAAGTCCGGCGACCCGGTCAAGCGCGCCGCCGCCATCGTGAAGGCCACCACCTTCTACGACGACCCCAAGGTCATCGCGGACGTCTCCCGCGGCCTGGGCGAGGCCATGGTCGGCATCAACTGCGACACCCTGACGGACTCCGAGCGCTTCGCCGGCCGCGGCTGGTGACGCTCCCCGCGTGACCGCGGCGGACGGCCCCGCGGGGCCGTCCGCCACCGGGACGGAACCGCCCGGCCGGGCGGGGAGTCCGGGAAGCCCGGGAGATCCGGGGGACCGAGAACACCCGGGAAATCCAGGACGCCCAGGACACCCAGGAAATCCAGGAAGGGGCAGACCCTGTGACCGCAACCACCACCGGAGGAACCGCCGACGTCACCGTCGGAGTCCTCGCCCTCCAGGGCGACGTGCGCGAGCACCTCGCCGCGCTGACCGCGGCCGGCGTCGAGGCCCGCCCGGTCCGCCGGCCCGGGGAACTCGCCGAGGTCGACGGCCTGGTCCTCCCCGGCGGGGAGTCCACCACCATCTCCAAGCTGGCCACGGCCTTCGGGCTGATGGAACCCCTGCGCGAGCGGATCCGCTCCGGCATGCCCGCCTACGGGTCCTGCGCGGGCATGATCATGCTCGCGGACAAGATCCTCGACCCCCGCGCGGGCCAGGAGACCATCGGCGGCATCGACATGATCGTGCGCCGCAACGCCTTCGGACGGCAGAACGAGTCGTTCGAGGCGGCCGTGGAGGTGGCGGGCGTCGAGGGCGGCCCGGTCGAGGGCGTCTTCATCCGCGCGCCCTGGGTGGAGTCCACGGGCGCGGAGGTGGAGGAGCTGGCGGTCTTCGACGGCCACGCCGTCGCCGTGCGCCAGGGGCGGCTGCTGGCCACCGCCTTCCACCCCGAACTCACCGGCGACCACCGCGTGCACCGGCTCTTCGCGGACATGGTGCGCGCGTCGGCGCGGTGAGATCGGCTGTAGGATCGGCGCGTTGACTTCCCGTTGGTGACATCGAAGGAGCGAGGCTGTGTCCGGCCACTCTAAGTGGGCAACCACCAAGCACAAGAAGGCCGTGATCGATGCCAAGCGCGGCAAGCTCTTCGCCAAGCTGATCAAGAACATCGAGGTCGCGGCCCGGCTGGGCGGCCCCGACCCCGACGGCAACCCGACGCTGTACGACGCCATCCAGAAGGCGAAGAAGAGCTCGGTCCCCAACAACAACATCGACCGCGCGGTCAAGCGCGGCGCCGGCCTGGAGGCGGGCGGCGCCGACTACCAGACGATCATGTACGAGGGCTACGGCCCCAACGGCGTCGCGATCCTGATCGAGTGCCTCACCGACAACCGCAACCGCGCCGCCTCGGACGTGCGCGTCGCCATGACCCGCAACGGCGGCTCCATGGCCGACCCGGGCTCGGTGTCGTACCTGTTCAACCGCAAGGGCGTCGTCATCGTGCCCAAGGGCGACCTGACCGAGGACGACGTGCTGGCGGCCGTCCTGGAGGCGGGCGCCGAGGAGGTCAACGACCTCGGCGAGACCTTCGAGGTCATCAGCGAGCCCGGCGACCTGGTGGCGGTGCGCACCGCCCTGCAGGAGGCGGGCATCGACTACGACTCGGCGGACGCCAACTTCGTGCCCACCATGCAGGTGGAGCTGGACGAGGAGGGCGCGCGCAAGATCTTCAAGCTGATCGACGCCCTGGAGGACAGCGACGACGTGCAGAACGTCTTCGCCAACTTCGACGTGCCCGACGAGATCATGGCGAAGGTCGACGCCTGACCCGTCCGGCTCCGAGCGGCCCCGCACCGGCCCCTTTTCCCGCGGCACCCGGCGCCACCCGGCGGCGTTGTCGGTGGCACCCGATAGCCTGCGGGAACAGGTGACCGAACGACGAGGTGGACGAGAGGGGGCCGTCGTGCGCGTGCTCGGCGTGGACCCGGGACTGACCCGCTGCGGCATCGGCGTGGTGGAGGGGGCCCCGGGGCGCCCCCTGCGGATGGCCGGGGTCGGCGTCGTCCGCACCCCCGCCGACGCCGAGGTGGCCGAGCGGCTGGTGCTCGTCGAGCGCGGCGTCGAGGAGTGGCTGGAGGAGCACCGGCCCGACGTCGTCGCCGTGGAGCGGGTGTTCAGCCAGCACAACGTCCGCACGGTGATGGGCACCGCGCAGGCCAGCGCGGTCGCCATGCTCTGCGCGGCGCGGCGCGGGCTGCCCGTCGCCCTCCACACCCCCAGCGAGGTCAAGGCCGCCGTCACCGGCAGCGGACGCGCGGGCAAGGCCCAGGTGGGCGCCATGGTGACCAGACTGCTGCGGCTGGACGCCCCGCCCAAACCGGCCGACGCCGCCGACGCCCTGGCCCTGGCGATCTGCCACATCTGGCGAGCCCCCGCCCAGGACCGCCTCCACCAGGCCCGTCTCCAGGTCCTCGCCGCCCGGCGCACCGCCCCTCACGCACCCGCAGCACCCACCCCGAAGGGCACCCGATGATCGCCTTCGTCTCCGGACCGGTCGCCGCCCTCTCCCCGGACACCGCCGTGATCGAGGTCGGCGGCGTCGGCATGGCCGTCCACTGCACCCCCGGCACCCTCGCCGACCTGCGGGTGGGCCACCACGCCCGGCTGGCCACCTCGCTGGTGGTCCGCGAGGACTCCCTCACCCTGTACGGCTTCGCCGACGACGACGAGCGGCAGGTCTTCGAGCTGCTCCAGACGGCCAGCGGGGTCGGGCCGCGGCTGGCCCAGGCGATGCTCGCCGTGCACAGCCCCGACGCGCTGCGGGCGGCCGTCTCCACCGGGGACGAGAAGGCGCTCACCGCGGTCCCCGGCATCGGGAAGAAGGGCGCGCAGAAACTGCTGCTGGAGCTCAAGGACCGGCTCGGCGAACCCGTGGGCGCCGCACCGGCCCGGCGGGGCGCCGCCGGCGCCCCGCCCGGCTGGCGCGAGCAGCTCCACTCCGCCCTCGTCGGGCTCGGCTACGCGGCCCGCGAGGCCGAGGAGGCGGTCGAGGCCGTCGCCCCGCAGGCCGAGGCGGCCGCCGCCGAGGGCGGCCGGCCGCCGGTGCCGCAGCTCCTGCGCGCCGCCCTGCAGACCCTGAACCGCGCACGCTGAGGCGGCTCCGCCCCGCCCCGGCCGCCGCGGACGACACCACCGACGAGAGACCCGCCATGACGCCCCGCTCCCCGCTCCCCGTCCCCCGTACCGAGCAGACGCCGGCCCCGACTCCCGCCGCGGCGACCGGCGCCGGGAGGCGGTCCGCATGACCCGCGACGACCACCACGCCGACGGGTACGGCCCGGCCGGGAGCGCCGAGCGCCTCGTCGGCGCCTCCGCGGACTCCGAGGACACCGCCATCGAGGCGGCCCTGCGCCCCAAGGACCTGGCGGAGTTCATCGGCCAGGGCAAGGTCCGCGAGCAGCTCGACCTGGTGCTGCGCGCCGCCCGCGCCCGCGGCGGCACCGCCGACCACGTACTGCTCTCCGGAGCCCCCGGCCTCGGCAAGACCACCCTGTCGATGATCATCGCCGCGGAGATGGGCGCCCCCATCCGGATCACCTCCGGTCCGGCCATCCAGCACGCGGGGGACCTGGCCGCGATCCTGTCCTCGCTCACCGAGGGCGAGGTGCTGTTCCTCGACGAGATCCACCGGATGTCCCGGCCCGCCGAGGAGATGCTGTACATGGCGATGGAGGACTTCCGGGTGGACGTCATCGTCGGCAAGGGGCCCGGCGCCACCGCGATCCCCCTGGAGCTGCCGCCCTTCACCCTGGTCGGCGCCACCACCCGCGCCGGACTGCTGCCGCCGCCGCTGCGCGACCGCTTCGGCTTCACCGCCCACATGGAGTTCTACGAGCCGCACGAGCTGGAGCAGGTCGTGCACCGCTCCGCCCGCCTGCTGGACGTCGAGATCGACGCCGAGGGCGCGGCCGAGATCGCCGGACGCTCCCGCGGCACCCCCCGTATCGCCAACCGGCTGCTGCGCCGGGTGCGCGACTACGCCCAGGTCCGGGCCGACGGCGTGATCACCCGGGAGGTCGCCGCGCAGGCGCTGGCGGTCTACGAGGTGGACGACCGGGGTCTGGACCGGCTGGACCGCGCGGTGCTGGACGCGCTGCTCAGGCTGTTCGGCGGCGGTCCGGTCGGGCTCTCCACCCTGGCCGTGGCGGTGGGGGAGGAGCGGGAGACGGTGGAGGAGGTCGCCGAACCGTTCCTCGTCCGCGAGGGCCTGCTGGCGCGTACCCCCCGCGGCCGGATCGCCACTCCCGCCGCCTGGAAGCACATGGGCCTCACCCCGCCCCAGCAGCCGGCTTCGGGCGGACCGGGGCAACAGGGGCTCTTCGGGACGTGACGGGAAAGCGGCGACCGCGGTCGCCGGAGCCGGAACCCCGGTGCGATGCTTGACGTTGTTCCCCTGGTGCGGGCTCGCTTAGACTCCGCCGATGCCCTCCGAACCGGAGGGCACGACCACCCCCGAATACCAGGCCGCTTCTCCAGCGGTCGTGCGAAGGAAACCTTCCGCCGTGGATATTGGACTTCTCTTTCCCCTCATCGTTCTCATCGGGTTCATGTTCCTGATGACCCGCTCGGCCAAGAAGAAGCAACAGCAGGCCATGCAGATGCGCGACCGGATGCAGCCGGGAACGGGCATCCGGACCATCGGCGGCATGTACGCCCGGGTGAAGGAGGTCCACCCCGACACGGTTCTCCTGGAGGTCGCGCCGGGCGTGCACGCCGTCTACGCCAAGAACGCCGTCGGCGCCGTCCTGGAGGACGACGAGTACGACCGCATCGTCCACGGCGACCCGGAGGCCGACGGCGACGGCCCCGCGGTTCCGGACGACGCCTCCTCGCTGACCTCCGGCGAGGACGGCTCCGTCACCAGGGCCGACCTGCGCAAGAAGGACGGTGCGTCCGACGACGCGGAGCCCGGGGACGCCAGGCGGAACGGCGACGCCGAGTAACCACGGGCGACCACGACGCCGCCGGGGCCTGGAAAGGACCCGGCGGCGTCGTATTCCTCCCGGCCGCCCCGGGCGCAGGACGCCCGGGCCGGGCGCCGACCCCGCCGGCGGCACGGACATCGCGCCCGCGGCCGGGCCCAGCGCCCGGCGCGCCGGCGGTAGGGTGATCCGGTGACCTCCGTGACTCTCCACTCCGACGAACTGCGCAGTCTGCTGCTCAGCCGCATCCGCGACGTGCCCGACTATCCCAAGCCGGGCGTGCTGTTCAAGGACATCACCCCGCTCCTGGCGGACCCCGAGGCGTTCGGCGCGCTCACCGGCGTGCTGGCCGGGCTGTGCCGGGAACGCGGAGCCACCAAGGTGGTGGGCCTGGAGGCGCGCGGCTTCATCCTCGCCGCCCCGGCGGCGGTGCAGGCGGGCATCGGGTTCGTCCCGGTGCGGAAGGCGGGCAAGCTGCCCGGCGCCACCCTGGCGCAGGCGTACGAGCTGGAGTACGGCAGCGCCGAGATCGAGATCCACGCGGAGGACCTCACCCCCGAGGACCGGGTCCTGGTGATCGACGACGTACTGGCCACCGGCGGCACCGCCGAGGCGTCCCTGCGGCTCATCCGCCGCTCCGGGGCGCAGGTGGCGGGGGTGGCCGTCCTGATGGAGCTGAGCTTCCTGCCGGGCCGGGTCCGGCTGGAGCCCGCCCTGGAGGGCGCACCGCTGGACGTCCTGATCACCGTCTGAGAGAACGAACCGGCCGCGCCCCCGCGGGGACGCGGCCGTCCCGCGCGAGGGGCCGTCCGGAGCAGTCCGGGCGGCCCCCTTCATCGTGCTACGTCGTGCCCTGTCGTGCCCGTCGCACGGCACCCCCGCTTCCGTTCCCCGGCACGAGGTCCGGCCCGTTCCGGGGCCGGGGTCGATACCATGGCAGTCCGGCCACTGCCCGGCCGGAAACTCCCTCCTCACCCGCCGCCGGCGAGGAGAGGCCCACCGAGGAGTTGCCCTTGCCAGACGAGGCCCAGCCGCTCACCGCAGCGCAGCACCAGGACGCCAGGCCGGCGAAGCCCTCCGCAGGCAGCGGCACGGCCGCCGGAGCGAACGGCGGTACCCCGAAACCGAAGCCGTCCGCGGGGTCGCCGGGCCGCACGGGCGGGTCCTCGCCGGCGGGCGGGAAGCGCGACGACCCCGGACCGCGCGACCGGAACCCGGCCCCGCGCGCCATCTCCGGCGTCTCCGGCCGCTCGGGCTCCTCCAACCGCGTCCGCGCCCGGCTGGCCCGTCTCGGCGTCCAGCGCTCCAGCCCGTACAACCCCGTCCTGGAACCGCTGCTGCGGATCGTGCGCGGCAACGACCCCAAGGCCGACACCTCCACACTGCGCCAGATCGAGCGCGCCTACCAGGTCGCCGAGCGCTGGCACCGCGGGCAGAAGCGCAAGAGCGGCGACCCGTACATCACCCACCCGCTGGCCGTCACCACCATCCTGGCCGAGCTGGGCATGGATCCGGCCACGCTGATGGCGGGCCTGCTGCACGACACGGTCGAGGACACCGAGTACGGCCTGGACACCCTGCGCCGCGACTTCGGCGACCAGGTGGCCCTCCTCGTCGACGGCGTCACCAAGCTGGACAAGGTCAAGTTCGGCGAGGCCGCCCAGGCGGAGACGGTCCGCAAGATGGTCGTCGCCATGGCCAAGGACCCGCGCGTGCTGGTCATCAAGCTGGCCGACCGCCTGCACAACATGCGCACCATGCGCTACCTCAAGCGGGAGAAGCAGGAGCAGAAGGCGCGGGAGACCCTGGAGATCTACGCGCCCCTCGCCCACCGCCTGGGCATGAACACCATCAAGTGGGAGCTGGAGGATCTCGCCTTCGCGATCCTCTACCCCAAGATGTACGACGAGATCGTGCGGCTGGTGGCCGAGCGGGCCCCCAAGCGGGACGAGTACCTGGCGAAGGTCATCGACGAGGTGCAGGCCGATCTGCGCGGCGCCCGCATCAAGGCGACCGTCACCGGCCGCCCCAAGCACTACTACAGCGTCTACCAGAAGATGATCGTGCGGGGCCGCGACTTCGCCGAGATCTACGACCTGGTGGGCATCCGCGTCCTGGTCGACACCGTCCGCGACTGCTACGCGGCGCTGGGGACCGTCCACGCCCGGTGGAACCCGGTGCCGGGGCGGTTCAAGGACTACATCGCGATGCCCAAGTTCAACATGTACCAGTCGCTGCACACGACGGTCATCGGGCCGGGCGGCAAGCCGGTCGAGCTGCAGATCCGCACCTACGACATGCACCGCCGCGCCGAGTACGGCATCGCCGCCCACTGGAAGTACAAGCAGGACGCCGTGGCCGGCGCCTCCAAGGTCCGCACCGACGCGCCCGCCGGGAAGGGCGACGCCATCAACGACATGGCGTGGCTGCGGCAGCTGCTGGACTGGCAGAAGGAGACCGAGGACCCGGGCGAGTTCCTGGAGTCGCTGCGCTTCGACCTCTCCCGCAACGAGGTCTTCGTCTTCACGCCCAAGGGCGACGTCATAGCGCTTCCGGCGGGAGCCACCCCCGTGGACTTCGCCTACGCGGTCCACACCGAGGTCGGCCACCGCACCATCGGCGCACGGGTCAACGGGCGGCTCGTCCCGCTGGAGTCCACACTCGACAACGGCGACCTGGTGGAGGTCTTCACCTCCAAGTCGCCCGGCGCCGGGCCGTCCCGCGACTGGCTGAGCTTCGTCAAGTCGCCCAGGGCCCGCAACAAGATCCGCGCCTGGTTCTCCAAGGAGCGCCGCGAGGAGGCCATCGAGCAGGGCAAGGACGCCATCGTGCGGGCCATGCGCAAGCAGAACCTGCCGATCCAGCGCATCCTGACCGGCGACTCCCTGGTCACCCTCGCGCACGAGATGCGCTACCCCGACATCTCGGCGCTCTACGCCGCGATCGGCGAGGGGCACGTCTCCGCGCAGCACGTCGTCCAGAAGCTCATCCAGGCCATCGGCGGCGAGGAGGCGGCCAACGAGGACATCGCCGAGTCCTCCCCGCCGCTGCGCAGGCGCTCCAAGCGGCGCTCCAGCGCCGACCCGGGCGTGGTCGTCAAGGGCGTGGACGACGTGTGGGTCAAGCTGGCCCGGTGCTGCACGCCCGTGCCGGGCGATCCGATCATCGGCTTCGTCACCCGCGGCAACGGGGTCTCCGTCCACCGCGCCGACTGCGTCAACGTCGACTCGCTCTCCCGCGAGCCGGAGCGCATCCTCGACGTCGAGTGGGCGCCGACCCAGTCCTCGGTCTTCCTGGTGGCCATCCAGGTCGAGGCGCTGGACCGCTCCCGGCTGCTGTCGGACGTCACCCGTGTGCTGTCCGACCAGCACGTCAACATCCTCTCCGCGGCCGTCCAGACCTCCCGGGACCGGGTGGCGACCTCCCGCTTCACCTTCGAGATGGGCGACCCCAAGCACCTGGGGCACGTCCTGAAGGCGGTGCGCGGGGTGGAGGGCGTCTACGACGTGTACCGCGTCACCTCGGCCCGCCGGTCGTAAGGCCCGCCCCTTCCCGGCCCGTGCTCCACGGGCCGGGAACAGGGGAGGCCCCGGCGCCGCACGGCGCCGGGGCCTCCCCCTCCCACGTCCGGGCCGTTCCCGGGGCCGGAGCCTCAGCCGGTGAACTCCCGCAGCCCCTTGAGGGCCTGGTCCAGCAGGGCCTGGCGGCCCTCCAGCTCCTTCTCCAGCTTCTCCGCCTTGGCGGTGTTGCCCGCCTCGCGCGCCTTGTCGATCTGCGCGCGGAGCTTGTCCACCGCGTCCTGGAGCTGGCCGGTGAGCCCTTCCGCCCGCGCCCGGGCCTCGGGGTTGGTGCGGCGCCACTCGGCCTCCTCGGCCTCCTGGATCGCCCGCTCCACCGCCTGCATCCGGCCCTCGATCCGCGCCCGGGCGTCCCTCGGCACATGACCGATGGCGTCCCAGCGCTCGTTGATGGCGCGGAAGGCGGCACGGGCCGCCCTGAGGTCGGTGACCGGGAGCAGCTTCTCCGCCTCGGCGGCCAGCTCCTCCTTGCGGGTGAGGTTCTCCCGCTGCTCGGCGTCCCGCTCGGCGAAGGCCTCGCCGCGGGCGGCGAAGAACACGTCCTGGGCGCCGCGGAAGCGCTGCCACAGCTCGTCCTCGTGCTCGCGCTGGGCGCGGCCGGCGGCCTTCCACTCCTGCATCAGCTCGCGGTACCGCGCGGCCGTGGGGCCCCAGTCCGTCGAGCCGGAGAGCGCCTCGGCCTCGGCGACCAGCTTCTCCTTGCGGCGCCGTGCCTCCTCGCGCTGGGCGTCCAGCGACGCGAAGTGCGCCTTGCGCCGCTTGGAGAAGGCCGAGCGGGCGTGCGAGAAGCGGTGCCACAGCTCGTCGTCGGACTTGCGGTCGAGCCGGGGCAGGCCCTTCCACGTGTCCACCAGGGCGCGCAGCCGCTCCCCGGCCGTCCGCCACTGGTCGCTCCGGGCCAGCTCCTCGGCCTCGGCGACCAGCTCCTCCTTGGCCCTGCGGGCCTCCTCGGCCTGCCTGGCCCTGGCCGCCCTGCGCTCCTCCTGGCGGGTTTCGATCAGCTCGGTGAGCTGGTCCAGCCGCTTGCCCAGCGCCGCCAGGTCGCCCACTGCGTGCGCCTCGTCGACCTGCTGCCGCAGGTGCTCGACGGCCGTCAGCGCGTCCTTGGCCGACAGGTCGGTGGTCCTCACCCGGCGCTCAAGGAGGTCGATCTCCACGACCAGGCCGTCGTACTTGCGCTCGAAGTAGGCGAGGGCCTCCTCGGGAGAGCCCGCCTGCCACGATCCGACGACCCTCTCGCCGTCGGCGGTACGCACGTACACGGTCCCCGTCTCGTCGACGCGGCCCCACGGGTCGCTGCTCACAGCGCCTCCTCCACATGACGCCGGCGGGAGGCGTGCGCTCCCGGGCATCGTCCACAGTTGTCATCCGGCCGACAGTTGGTTTTGACCGGCCGGACCGGAATTGACCGGTCCGACCAGGGGTTTCGCCGGGCCGTCGGCGCAGGCACCCTACCCAACGCCCAACATAGGCGACCGGTGCCCGCGCTGTCCGCATTCCGCGCGGCCGAAATCGCGGCTCCCGCGGCCGCCGCCCCGGCGCCCCCCGCCGTCACCCCTTGGACACGGTCGCCCTGTCGATCACGACGGTCGCGTTCGGCGGGGTGTTGCCCGTCTGCGGGTCCATCGTGGAACCGGCCTCGGCGATCTTCTCCAGCACGTCCATGCCCTTGGTGACGGTGCCGAACGGGGTGTAGTTCGGGGGCAGCTTGCTGTCCTTGTAGACCAGGAAGAACTGGCTGCCGTTGGTGTCCGGGCCCGAGTTCGCCATGGCCACCGTGCCCGCCGGGTAGGTGCCGTCCTTGACCCTGGGGTCGTCCAGGTTCTCGTCCTCGAACTTGTAGCCGGGGCCGCCGGTGCCGGTGGCGGTCGGGTCGCCGCACTGCAGCACGTGGATGCCCTCGGTGACCAGGCGGTGGCACTTGGTGTGGTCGAAGTAGCCCTCACCGGCCAGGAACTCGAAGGAGTTCACGGTGCGCGGCGCCTCGGCGGCGTCCAGCTCGACCTCGATGTCGCCGCAGGTGGTCTCCAGCTTCATCGTGTAGGAGGCCGAGGTGTCGATCGACATCTTCGGCTCCTTCTTCCACTGCTTGTCGCCCGGCTTGCCCTTCGCCGGCTTCTCGCAGGGGTCCGGGGCCTTGCTGGTGGCCGCGGCCGAGGGCTCCGCCGTCGCGCTGTCCGACTTCTTCTCGTCGTCCGCCGCCAGCCCGCCGGCGGCGGCGTAGGCCCCGCCGGCCGCCAGCACCAGGGCCAGGCCGCCCGCGATGGCCGCGTTGCGGATCCGGGCCTTGCGCCGTGCTTCGGCCCGCCGCTGCTGCTGCCGCAGGTACTTCTCGCGGGCGAGCTGCTTGCGCCGCTGCTCACTGCTGACCACGGGTCGTCTCCTTCGAGTGCTTCGGGGCGTGCGTACGCACATCTGTGCCACAGCTTGGGCCGTACCGTATACGGGATATGGGTTCGCGGCCTCCGTCCCGTCGCAGGTAGGCTCTGTGACCGCCGGTTCCGCACCGGCGCACACGGCCGCAACCTCCCTGACGGACGACTGAAGGACGATCGTGCTCATTGCCGGGTTCCCCGCCGGGGCCTGGGGGACCAATTGTTATCTGGTCGCCCCCGCCGCCGGTGAGGAGTGCGTGATCATCGACCCGGGCCACCAGGCCGCCGAGGGCGTCGAGGAGACCATTGCCAGACACCGGCTCAAGCCCGTCGCCGTCCTCCTCACCCACGGCCACATCGACCACGTCGCCTCCGTGGTCCCGGTGTGCGGCGCGCACGACGTGCCCGCCTGGATCCACCCGGAGGACAGGGAGATGATGAGCGACCCCGAGAAGTGGCTCGGGCGCTCCATAGGGCAGCCGCTGATGGGCGAGATCACGGTCGGGGAGCCCGACGACGTCCAGGAGCTGACGGACGGGGCCTCGCTGTCCCTGGCGGGTCTGGAGCTGACCGTCGCGCACGCGCCGGGCCATACCAGGGGGTCGGTGACCTTCCGGCTGCCCGAGCAGGCCGACGTCCCGCCGGTGCTGTTCTCGGGCGACCTGCTGTTCGCCGGCTCCATCGGACGCACCGACCTGCCCGGCGGCGACCACGCCGAGATCCTGAGGTCGCTGGCACGCGTGTGCCTGCCCCTGGAGGACTCGACCGTGGTGCTGTCCGGCCACGGCCCCCAGACCACCATCGGCCGCGAGCGCGCCACCAACCCGTTCCTGAGGGAGGTGGCCGCCGGCCGCCCGTTCGGAACGGGAGGCGGCACCGCCGCCCCGCGACGAGGAATGTGACGACGCAGAACGTGAGCACCTTCACCGCCCCCAGGGGCACCTACGACCTCCTCCCCCCGGAGTCCGCCGACTACCTGGCGGTCCGGGAGGCGATCGCCGCGCCGCTCAGGCGCGCCGGCTACGGCTACATCGAGACCCCCGGTTTCGAGAACGTGGAGCTGTTCGCCCGCGGCGTGGGCGAGTCCACGGACATCGTGACCAAGGAGATGTACACCCTCACCACCAAGGGCGGCAGCCGTCTGGCGCTGCGGCCCGAGGGCACCGCGCCGGTCGTCCGCGCGGTCCTGGAGCACAACCTGCACCGCGGCGCCCTGCCGATCAAGGTCTGGTACTCCGGCTCGCAGTACCGCTACGAGCGCCCCCAGGCCGGCCGCTACCGCCACTTCTCGCAGGTCGGCGCCGAGGCCCTGGGCGCGGAGGATCCGGCCCTGGACGCCGAGCTGATCATCCTGGCCGTGGACGCGTACCGCTCGCTGGGCCTGAGGAACTTCCGGCTGCTGCTGAACTCCCTGGGCGACCGCGAGTGCCGCCCGGCCTACCGCGCCCGGCTCCAGGAGTTCCTGCGCGGACTCGACCTGGACGAGGCCACCCGCGCCCGCATCGAGATCAACCCGCTGCGGGTGCTGGACGACAAGCGCGAGTCCGTCCAGAAGCAGCTCGCCGGCGCCCCGATGATGCCCGACCACCTGTGCGAGGCGTGCAAGGAGTACCACGAGCAGGTGCGCGAGCTGCTGACGGCGGCCGGGGTGGCCTTCGTCGACGACGAGAAGCTGGTGCGCGGCCTGGACTACTACACCCGCACCACCTTCGAGTTCGTCCACGACGGGCTCGGCTCGCAGTCCGCGGTCGGCGGCGGCGGCCGCTACGACGGCCTGTCGGAGATGCTCGGCGGGCCCCCGCTGCCCTCGGTGGGCTGGGCGCTGGGCGTGGACCGCACGGTGCTGGCCCTGCGGGCCGAGGGCGTCGAGCTGCCCGAGCCCTCGCCCACGAAGGTCTTCGCGGTCCCCCTGGGCGACCAGGCGCGGCGGACGCTGTTCGGCGTCGTCACCGAGCTGCGCCGCCAGGGGGTCGCGACGGACTTCGCCTACGGCGGCAAGGGCCTGAAGAACGCCATGAAGTCGGCCAACCGCTCCGGGGCGGCCTACGCCCTGGTGGCGGGGGAGCGGGACCTGGCCGAGGGCGTCGTCCAGCTCAAGGACCTCGACAGCGGTGAGCAGAGCCCGGTGCCGCTGGACCGGGTGGTGGAGGAAGTGCGACGGAAGCTCGCCTGAGTCGTTGGGCGTTGTGCAGAATGAAAACCCCGCCCGAGACGACAGGATGACCGCCATGACGACGACCACGGCACCACGAGAAGACCTGGCGCCCGCCGGTGAGGACTCGCCCGTACGGCGTGGTGCCGTGGGCGCGGGGCGCGCCTACGCCCTGCTGCTGGTGATCACCGGCCTGGCCGGGGTGCTCGCGTCGTGGGTGATCACCGTCGACAAGTACCGGATGCTGGAGGCGCAGATCTCCGGCGAGGTGTTCGACACGGCGTGCAACCTCAACCCGATCGTCTCCTGCAGCGACGTGATGAAGAGCGCGCAGGCCGAGGTGTTCGGGTTCCCCAACCCGGTGCTCGGCCTGGTCACCTACGGGATCGTCGTCTGCGTCGGGATGAGCCTGCTGGCCGGGGCGGGCTTCCCCCGCTGGTACTGGCTGACGATGAACGCCGGGATGCTCTTCGGCGTCGGCTTCTGCACCTGGCTGATGTACCAGGCGCTGTACAACATCGGCGCGCTGTGCCTGTGGTGCAACCTGGCCTGGATCGCCACGCTGCTGATGTTCTGGTACACGACCTTCCGGAACATCCGCAACGGCTTCCTGCCCGCCCCCGCCTGGCTCCGCAACGGGGTGGCGGAGTTCCACTGGGTGATCCCGGCACTCCACATCGGCGTCATCGGCATGCTGATCCTGACCCGCTGGTGGGACTTCTGGACCAGGTGACCGGCCGGGCGCAGGACACCACGGCACGACGGGCCGCCCCGCACCGCGGGGCGGCCCGTCGGCGTTCCCGGCCCCCGGCCCCTCGGCGTCCTCCGGCTCTCCCGGCACTGTCGGCGAGGTGGCTTAGGGTTTCGTTCCGTGGAAGACGATCTGTTCACCGCCGCCGCAGAGGAACGCCGGGAGAAGGATCCCGCCAGCACTCCGCTGGCGGTCCGGATGCGCCCGCGCACCCTGGACGAGGTCGTCGGCCAGCAGCACCTGCTGCGCCCCGGCTCCCCGCTGCGCCGCCTGGTCGGCGAGGGCGGCAGAGGCCCGGCGGGGCCGTCGTCGGTGATCCTGTGGGGGCCGCCCGGCACCGGCAAGACGACCCTGGCGTACGTCGTCAGCCGGGCCACCGACAAGCGCTTCGTCGAACTGTCGGCGATCACCGCCGGGGTGAAGGAGGTCCGGGCCGTCATCGAGGGCGCCAAGCGCTCCTCGGGCGCCTACGGCAAGGACACCGTGCTGTTCCTGGACGAGATCCACCGGTTCAGCAAGGCCCAGCAGGACTCCCTGCTGCCGGCCGTGGAGAACCGCTGGGTCACCCTCGTCGCGGCGACGACGGAGAACCCGTACTTCTCGGTGATCTCCCCGCTGCTGTCCCGCTCGCTGCTGCTCACCCTGGAGCCGCTGACCGACGACGACCTGCGCGGGCTGCTGCGCCGCGCCGTCGCCGACGAGCGCGGACTGGCCGGCGCGGTGAGCCTGCCCGAGGACGCCGAGGCGCACCTGCTGCGGATCGCCGGCGGCGACGCGCGCCGGGCGCTCACCGCGCTGGAGGCGGGCGCGGGCGCGGCCCTGGCCAAGGGCGAGGAGACGATCACCCTGGCGACGCTGGAGGAGGCCGTCGACCGGGCCGCGGTGAAGTACGACCGGGACGGCGACCAGCACTACGACGTGGCCAGCGCGCTCATCAAGTCCATCCGCGGCTCGGACGTGGACGCGGCGCTCCACTACCTGGCCCGGATGATCGAGGCGGGGGAGGACCCGCGGTTCATCGCCCGGCGCCTGATGATTTCCGCCAGCGAGGACATCGGCCTGGCCGACCCCACCGCCCTGCAGACGGCCGTGGCCGCCGCGCAGGCGGTGGCGATGATCGGCTTCCCGGAGGCGAGGATCACGCTCGCCCAGGCGACCATAGCCCTCGCCCTCGCGCCGAAGTCCAACGCCGCCTACCTGGCGATCGACGCGGCCCTGGCGGACGTGCGGGCGGGGCTGGCCGGCCCCGTGCCGCCGCACCTGCGCGACAGCCACTACAAGGGCGCGCGGAAGATGGGCCACGGCGAGGGGTACCTGTACCCGCACGACGTGCCGGGCGGCATCGCCGCGCAGCGGTACGCCCCCGACGGCGTCCACGGCAGGCGGTACTACGAGCCCACGCGGTACGGGGCGGAGGCCCGGTACGCCGAGGTGGCGGAGCGGGTGCGGGCCAGGCTGCGGGGCGAGGGCGCGCCGCGGGAGGAGCCGAGGGGGAGACCGGCGGAGGAGGGGTGAGCCCTCCGGTCCGTCACTCCGGCGCGGCCGCCTCGAACAGGGCGCGCACGGCCCGCCGCAGCTCCCGGACGGTCCGCACCGGGCGGGGGAAGTCGAAGCGCGCGTCGAAACCGCGTCCGTCGGCCCAGAACCGCACCCGCAGCCCGAACCGGTCCAGCGCCAGCGGCACCACCCGCTCCCGGGAGCCGGCGCCGCAGGCCCGTTCGCGCTCCCCCAGCAGGGCGCACAGTCCGCGCAGCAGGTCGTCGTGGGCGGCGGCGAGGTGCTGGAGGAGCTCGGCCTCGTGGCGGGCCAGCGGATCGGGCTCGGCGGCGGCGAACTCCTCGGGCTCGACGGACTCGGCGCCCCACAGGTCGTCGATCCAGCCCTCGCCGACCTCCAGCCGCAGCGGTGTCCAGGCGGGCCCCGGGAACGGGCCGTGCGGGTGCCGGGCGGCGAGCAGCGCGGCGCAGGCGGTGCGCTCGGCACCGGTCACGGGGGAGAGCCAGCCCGCCAGCCGGGCCCGGCCGCGGATGCGGTGGGGGACCGCGACGGGCGCCACGTCGGTGATCTCCACCACAGCGGCGAGGTCGTCGCCCCGGGCGTGCACGGCGACCCCGGCAGCCGGGGAACCGGCCGGGACCAGCAGGAACACGTCCCCCTCCGGGGTGACGGCCCGGGCCTCGGCGGCGCCCTGCCCCGGCTCGTGCGGTTCGGCACCGGGAATGACCAGGGCGGCCGAGGCGTTCGCCTCCACGAGGGTGCGCAACCGCTCGGCGCCGCCAGGCCGCCGGACGTCCGATTCCTCCTCGGGACGCGGCTGACCCCTTCCCGCGCTCATCACGCCTTCGGCGCCGGCCGTGCGGCCGGCGCCGCGTGCGGAACCGGCGCCGGACAGGGGACTCCCAGGTCGAAACATGCGTTCTCCTCCGCTAAGGTAAGGCTCACCTAAGTTACACGGAGGTCCGTTCAACGTGAACCAGTCGCGTCCCAAGGTCAAGAAGTCGCGTGCGCTCGGCATCGCGCTAACCCCGAAGGCCGTCAAGTACTTCGAGCAGCGTCCCTACCCGCCGGGCGAGCACGGCCGGGGCCGCAAGCAGAACAGCGACTACAAGGTCCGGCTGCTGGAGAAGCAGCGGCTGCGCGCCCAGTACGACATCAGCGAGCGCCAGATGGCGCGGGCCTACGACCGCGCCCGGAAGGCCGAGGGCAAGACCGGCGAGGCGCTCGTCGTCGAGCTGGAGCGCCGGCTCGACGCGCTCGTGCTCCGCTCGGGGCTCGCCCGCACCATCTACCAGGCGCGGCAGATGGTCGTGCACGGCCACATCGAGGTCAACGGCCGCAAGGTCGACAAGCCCTCCTTCCGGGTCCGTCCCGGCGACGTGGTCATGGTCCGCGAGCGCAGCCGCGACAAGCACCCCTTCCAGGTGGCCCGCGAGGGCGGCTACGCCACCGACGGCGAAACCCCGCGCTACCTGGAGGTCAACCTCAAGGCGCTGGCGTTCCGCCTCGACCGCGACCCCAACCGCAAGGAGATCCCGGTCGTCTGCGACGAGCAGCTCGTCGTCGAGTACTACGCCCGCTGACGCCCACCGGGCGCCGCCCGGGCACGCGGACACGCCCGGACCTCCCGGTCGCCGGCCCTCCCACCGCCCCCGGGCGGCGGGAGGGCCGGCGCGCGTGCGCCGCGCACACGCCCCGCCGGGCCGGTGGCCGGGAAGAACGCGGTACGGGCCAGGGGCCCCGGCGCGATAAGGTCGGTATCCGCCGTCGCACCCGTGGGATCGGTGGGCGCAGACCCCTTCACGAGCCACGGCGCGACGGCCGACCCCCATACATCCGAGGGAAGCGGTGCAGCGTGTCCGGTGGAGAGGTGGCCGGCCTCCTGGTGGCCGTCTTCTGGGCGATCCTGGTGTCGTTCCTCGCCGTGGTGCTGGTGAGGCTCGCGCAGACGCTCAGGGCGGCGACCAAGCTGGTGACGGGCGTGACGGAGCAGGCGGTCCCCCTCCTCGCCGAGGCGTCCGAGACCGTCCGCTCGGCGCAGAGCCAGCTCAGCCGGGTCGACGCCATCGCCGCCGACGTCCAGGAGGTCACCGCCAACGCCTCGGCGCTCTCCTCCACCGTCTCCACCGCCTTCGGCGGCCCCCTGGTGAAGGTCGCCGCGTTCGGCTACGGGGTGCGCCGCGCCCTCGGACGCAGGAGCAGCCCGCCGCGGCCCCGGCGCACCGTCGTCGTGGGCCGGTCCGTCCCGGCCGCCCGCCGGGCGGGCCGCGCACGCCGCGACGGACGCGACGGAGAGGACTGAGCCCACCGTGTTCCGCCGCGCCTTCTGGTTCGGAGCCGGCGCCGCCGCCGGCGTCTGGGCCACCACCAAGGTCAACCGCAAGCTGCGCAGCCTCACCCCCGAAAGCCTCGCCGCCAGGGCGGCCGACCAGGCCGTGGCGGCCGGACACCGGCTGAGGGACTTCGCGCTCGACGTCCGCGCCGGAATGGCGCAGCGGGAGAGCGAGTTGAACGAGGCACTGGGGCTGACGGCACCCGTCGACCCCGCTCCCGACCACCCCGAGCTCCCCGCGCGGGTACCGCCCCGGACACTGCCCGGCGGCCCCCGCCGCGGACTCGGCGCCACCCACCCGTACGACCGGAATGAGGACCACTGATGGAGTCGGCTGAAATCCGCCGCCGCTGGCTGCGCTTCTTCGAGGAGCGGGGGCACACCGTCGTGCCGTCGGCGTCGCTGATCGCGGACGACCCGACGCTGCTGCTGGTTCCCGCGGGCATGGTGCCCTTCAAGCCGTACTTCCTGGGGGAGGCCACCCCGCCGTACAAGCGCGCCACCAGCGTGCAGAAGTGCGTGCGCACCCCGGACATCGAGGAGGTCGGCAAGACCACCCGGCACGGCACCTTCTTCCAGATGTGCGGCAACTTCTCCTTCGGCGACTACTTCAAGGAGGGCGCCGCCAAGCTCGCCTGGGAGCTGCTCACCACGCCGCAGGACGAGGGCGGCTACGGCCTGGACCCGGAGCGGCTGTGGATCACCGTCTACGAGGAGGACGACGAGGCCGAGCGCATCTGGCGCGACGTCGTCGGCGTCCCCGCGGAGCGGATCCAGCGCCTGGGCAAGAAGGACAACTTCTGGGACATGGGCGTGCCCGGTCCCTGCGGCCCCTGCTCCGAGATCAACTACGACCGCGGCCCGGAGTTCGGCCCCGAGGGCGGCCCGGCCGTCAACGACGAGCGCTACGTGGAGATCTGGAACCTGGTCTTCATGCAGTACGAGCGCGGTCCGGGCGAGGGCAAGGACTACCCGATCGTCGGCGAGCTGCCCAGCAAGAACATCGACACCGGCCTCGGTCTGGAGCGCCTGGCGATGATCCTGCAGGGCGTGCACAACATGTACGAGACCGACACCCTGCGCGCGGTCATCGACAAGGCCGGCGAGCTGACCGGCGTGGCCTACGGCGACGCCGAGAACACCGACGTCTCCCTGCGCGTGGTCGCCGACCACATGCGCACCTCCGTGATGCTCATCGGCGACGGCGTCACCCCCGGCAACGAGGGCCGCGGCTACGTGCTGCGCCGCATCATGCGCCGCGCCATCCGCAACATGCGCATCCTGGGCGCCGAGCGGCCGGTCGTCGGCGACCTGGTCGACGTCGTGATCGGCATGATGGGGCAGCAGTACCCCGAGCTGATCACCGACCGGCAGCGCATCGAGACCGTCGCGCTCGCCGAGGAGGCCGCCTTCCTCAAGACCCTCAAGGCCGGCACCAACATCCTCGACGCCGCCGTCACCGAGACCAAGGCCGCGGGCTCCCGCGTCCTCCCCGGCGACAAGGCGTTCCTGCTCCACGACACCTGGGGCTTCCCCATCGACCTCACCCTGGAGATGGCCGCCGAGCAGGGCCTGTCCGTGGACGAGGAGGGCTTCCGCCGCCTGATGAGGGAGCAGCGGGAGCGCGCCAAGGCCGACGCGCGGGCCAAGAAGACCGGCCACGCCGACCTGAGCGCCTACCGCGAGGTCGCCGACACCGCCGGGTCCACCGTCTTCACCGGCTACACCGACACCGAGGGGGAGGCCAGCGTCGTCGGCCTGCTGGTGGGCGGCGTGCCCTCGCCGGCCGCCTCCGAGGGCGACGACGTCGAGATCGTGCTCGACCGCACCCCGTTCTACGCCGAGGGCGGCGGCCAGCAGCCCGACACCGGCCGGATCCGCCTGGACAACGGCGCCGTCGTGGAGGTCCGCGACGTCCAGCAGCCGGTGCCCGGCGTCACCGTGCACAAGGGCACCGTCCAGGTCGGCGAGGTCACCGTCGGCTCGAACGCCTACGCCGCCATCGACGTGCGCCGCCGCCGGGCCATCGCCCGCGCCCACAGCGCCACCCACCTCACCCACCAGGCGCTGCGCGACGCGCTCGGCCCGACGGCCGCCCAGGCCGGCTCCGAGAACGCCCCCGGCCGCTTCCGCTTCGACTTCGGCTCGCCGAACCCGGTGCCCGGCACGGTCCTCACCGACGTCGAGCAGAAGATCAACGAGGTTCTCGCCCGCGAACTCGACGTCACCGCCGAGGTGATGAGCATGGACGAGGCCAGGAAGCAGGGCGCCATCGCCGAGTTCGGCGAGAAGTACGGCGACCGGGTGCGCGTGGTCACCATCGGCGACTTCTCCAAGGAGCTGTGCGGCGGCACCCACGTGCACAACACCGCCCAGCTCGGTCTGGTGAAGCTGCTGGGCGAGTCCTCCATCGGTTCCGGCGTGCGCCGCGTGGAGGCCCTGGTCGGCGTGGACGCCTACCAGTTCCTCGCCCGCGAGCACACGGTGGTCTCCCAGCTCACCGACCTGGTCAAGGGCCGCCCCGAGGAGCTTCCGGAGAGGATCTCCGGGATGCTCGCCCGCCTGAAGGAGGCCGAGAAGGAGATCGAGCGCTTCCGCGCCGAGAAGGTCCTCGCCGCCGCCGCCGGACTGGCCTCCTCCGCCCGGGACGTGAACGGCATCGCCTTCGTCGGGGGCCGGGTGCCCGACGGCACGACGGCCGACGACCTGCGCAAGCTCGTCCTCGACGTCCGGGGCCGCGTCCAGGGCGGACGCCCGGCCGTGGTGGCCCTGTTCACAGTGGTGAACGACCGCCCGCTGACCGTCATCGCCACCAACGACGCCGCCCGCGACCGCGGGCTGAAGGCCGGCGAGCTGGTCCGCGCCGCGGCCAAGGCCCTCGGCGGCGGAGGCGGCGGCAAGCCGGACGTCGCCCAGGGTGGCGGCCAGAACCCGGACGCGATCGAGGAGGCCGTCGCCGTCGTCGAGCGCCTGGTGGCGGACGCCTGATGCGACGGGGCAGGCGGCTCGCCGTCGATGTCGGGGACGCCCGGATCGGGGTCGCCTCCTGCGACCCCGACGGGCTGCTGGCCACCCCGGTGGAGACCGTGCCGGGACGCGACGTCCCGGCCGCCCGCCGGCGGCTGGCCCAGCTCGTCGCCGAGTACGAGCCCCTGGAGGTCGTGGTCGGGCTCCCTCGCTCCCTCAGCGGACGCGAGGGCCCGGCCGCGGCCCGGGTGAGGGCCTTCGCACGGGAGCTGGCCGGGGACATCGCACCCGTGGCGGTGCGCCTGGTGGACGAGCGGATGAGCACCGTCACCGCGGCCCAGTCCATGCGCGCCTCGGGCGTGTCGTCGAAGAAGGGCCGGAGCCGCATCGACCAGGCGGCGGCCGTGGTCATCCTCCAGAGCGCCCTGGAGACCGAGCGGGTGTCGGGCAGTCCCCCGGGCGAGTGCGTCGAGGCGGCGGCCTGATCGCGGTACGGTAACGTTCCGCCCGGACAGCGCTGTTCGAATACCAGCCGTACGGCAGGCGGGGATTCGGGCACCGGTCCGTGTGTACCAGAACCGGCTGCCGCCTCGCGGCTCTAGGGGATCGATGACTGAGTATGGCCGGGGCGCCGGCTCCGAACCGTGGCATCCCGACGACCCTCTCTACGGGGACCGGCAGTGGGAGCAGCCCCAGCAGGGAGGCTGGGACCCGTACGGCGGCGGACAGCAGTACCAGCCCCAGCAGGCGCAGCAGTCACACGACCCTCTCAGCGACCCCCTCAACGATCCGCTGAACGATCCCCTGACGCCCTCCTACGGGGGGCAGGAATGGGGCGCCCAGGACGGTGGCCGGCCGTACGGCCACCAGTCCGACCCCTACGGACAGCAGCACGGCGACCCGTACGGCCACGGCCGGCACGGGGATCCCTACGCGCAGCAGCACGGGGACCCCTACGGCGGGGGACACCACCAGCAGCACGGCGATCCGTACGGGAACCAGGGCTGGGACACCCAGGGCGGCGGGCAGTACCAGGACCACCACGGAGCCCAGGATCCCTACGGCGCCCAGGATCCCTACGGGCAGCAGCCCGGTCAGCACGGTCCTCCGCAGCACCCGCACGGCCGGCACCCGCACGACCGGCAGCACCCGCCGCAGGTCCGGCGCCGGGACGAGCCGGACCCGGGACCCGGACCCGACGAGGAGACCGGCTGGGACCCCGGCCCCGACCAGGGCGAGCACGCCTTCTTCACGGACGCCGACGACACCGACGGCACAGATGACGCCGTCGGCGAGGGCACCGGCGGCGGCCGCGGCGCGGACGGCGGCCGTTCCGGCCGTGCCGGGCGCCGGGACAAGGGCCGTGACAAGGGCAGGAGCAAAAACGGCGTCGCCTGCCTCGTCGTCGCCGTCGTCCTGGTGGGCGGCGTGGGCGGCGCGGGCTACTTCGCCTACGACTTCTACCAGAGCCACTTCGCCGCCGCGCCGGACTTCTCCGGACAGGGCAGCGGCGAGGTCCAGGTCGAGATCCCCGAGGGCAGCAGCCTGGCGGAGATGGGGGCCATCCTGGAGAAGGCCGGGGTGGTCAAGAGCCAGGGCGCGTTCATCGAGGCGTCCAACACCGACCCCGCCAGGACGCGGACCATACAGGCCGGCGTCTACGTGCTGCGCAAGGAGATGTCGGCCGAGGCGGCCCTGGAGATGATGCTCGACCCCTCCAGCCAGAACGCCCTCATCATCGCCGAGGGGAAGCGGGCCTCGGAGGTCTACGCCCTGATCGACGAGAAGCTCGGTCTGAAGAAGGGCGCCACCGCCGCCGCCGCGGAGAAGGCCGACCTCGGGCTGCCCGAATGGGCCGAGGACAACCCCGAGGGCTTCCTCTTCCCCGCCAAGTACACCGTGGGCGAGAAGACCGAGCCCGAGGACCTGCTCAAGCAGATGGTCGAACGGGCCGAGCGGGAATTCGAGAAGTTCGACCTGGAGGGCCACGCCGAGCAGCTCGGACTCGACTCGCCGCTGGAGGTGCTCACCGTCGCCAGCCTGGTGCAGGCCGAGGGCAAGTACAAGCACGACTTCGTGAAGGTCGCCCGCGTCGTCTACAACCGCCTCAGGCCCGACAACACCGAGACCAACGGCTACCTGCAGTTCGACTCCACGTACAACTACGCGAAGAACCAGTACACGCTGGACGTGCCCTCTCCCAGCGCCATGGCGAAGTTCGACCACCCGTACAACACCTACGCCAAGAAGGGCCTGCCGCCGGGGCCCATCAACAGCCCGGGAGCGGAGGCGCTGCACGCCGCGGTCGAACCGGCCGAGGGCGACTGGCACTACTTCGTCTCGGTGACCGAGGACAACACCGTGTTCACCGAGACCTACGAGGAGCACCAGAAGTACGTGGAGGAGTACAACAAGACCCAGCAGTGAACGGGCCCGGGTTCCCCTTCCGGCGGGGACCCGGGTACCGTCCGTCCCCGTGAGGAGTACCGACGATGCGGCAGGACGCGCAGAGATGAGCGAACCGGTGGGCAGCGGTACCGGCGGCAGACGGGCGGCGGTCCTCGGATCCCCCATCGCCCATTCGCTCTCCCCGGTGCTCCACCGGGCCGCCTACGGGGCGATGGGCCTGGCCGGCTGGACCTACGACCGCTTCGAGGTCGGGGAGGACGGCATCGCCCCCTTCCTGGAGAAGATCGCCGGGAGCGGGGAGCGCTGGGCCGGGCTGTCGCTGACCATGCCCCTCAAGCGGGCCGTCATCCCGCTGCTGGACGGCATCGGTGACACCGCCGCGTCGGTCGAGGCCGTCAACACCGTGGTCTTCACCGACGACGGCCGCCGTTTGGGCGAGAACACCGACATCCCCGGCATGGTCGCCGCCCTCCGCGAGCGCGGTGTGGAGAGCGTCCCGCGCGCCGCGGTGCTGGGCGCCGGGGCCACCGCCTCCTCGGCGCTGGCGGCGCTCGCCCGGATCTGCTCCGGCGAGGTCACCGCGTACGTCCGCAGCCGGGCGAGGGCCGAGGAGATGCGCGGCTGGGGCACGCGGCTGGGCGTGGAGGTGACGACCGCCGACTGGGCGGACGCGCCGCGGGCGCTGACCGCGCCCCTGGTGATCGCCACCACCCCGGCGGGCGCCGCCGACGCTCTGGCGGCGGCCGTGCCCGAGCGGCCCGGCACCCTCTTCGACGTCCTGTACGAGCCCTGGCCCACCCCGCTGGCCGCCGCCTGGGCCGCCCGGGGGGGACGGGTCGTGGGGGGCCTGGACCTCCTGGTCCACCAGGCCGTCCTCCAGGTCGAGCTGATGACCGGCCGCGCCCCGGCGCCGCTGGACGCCATGCGCGCGGCGGGCGAGGCGGCGCTGGCGGCCCGCGCGTCCTGACGGCGTGAGACGCGCGTCCCGCCTGCTGGACGCACGGCCGGCGCGGTGCCGCGACCGTGAAAAGATCGAGGGCGAGCACGTACGGGCCTGGACTGAGGAGCACCGTTGAGCAGGTTGCGCTGGCTGACCGCGGGGGAGTCGCACGGTCCCGCACTGGTGGCGACGCTGGAGGGGCTGCCCTACGGGGTGCCGATCACCA
>NZ_BAAATJ010000007.1:0-200983 GCF_039533345.1 Streptomyces glaucosporus
ACGTCTCACCGGCACTGACGGTGTAGTTGACACCGTTGACGGCCTTGGCCACCCCGTCCCGGGTCTTGAACTCCACATGGAGGTCACGAACCTCCAGGAGCGGCCCGTCGGAGCCGTCTCCGTCGCGCGGCGCGGGAGCGTCCGCCGTTTTGTCGATGGTGATCACGTACGCCTCCCTCAGCGCATCTTGGGATCGAGGGCGTTGCGCACCGCATCGCCGAACATCAGGAACGAGAGCACCGTGATCGAGACCATCACGGAGGGGATGATCAGGACGTAGGGCGCGTTGCGGAGCTGCTCACGCCCCGCGGAGACGTCCACACCCCACGACACCGTCGGCTCGGCGAGGCCCACGCCGAGGAAGGACAGCGTCGCCTCGGCCGCGATGTAGCCGCCGAGCGCGATCGTGGCGACGACGATGATCGGCGCCAGGGCGTTGGGCAGGATGTGCTTGAGCAGGATGCGGCTGGTGGAGGCGCCGAGCGCCTTCGCCGCGACGACGTAGTCCGCCTGCTTGATGGTGATCACCGAGCCGCGGGCGACACGGGCGATCTGGGTCCAGCCCAGGAAGGCCATCGCCAGCATCACCACCCAGACGCTGCGCACCTCGAAGGAGGTCAGGATGACCAGCGCGCCGAGCAGGTACGGGATGCCCATGAAGACGTCGGTGATCCGGGACAGCACGCTGTCGAGCCAGCCGCCGAAGTAGCCGGCGAGCATGCCGATCGTGGTGCCCAGGATCGCGACCAGCAAGGTCACGCCCACACCGACCAGGATGGAGGCGCGGGCGCCGTAGACGATCCGGGCGTAGATGGAGCGGCCCTGCCCGTCGTAGCCGAGCCAGTCCGGGGCGAAGAAGTTGCCCCAGTTCGGGTGCTGCAGGTAGTGGTTGGCCAGGTCCGCGTGGCGGGGCGAGGCGCTGGTGAACAGGCCGGGCACCGCCGCCATGGTGAGCAGCAGCAGGATCAGCACGGCCGAGACCAGGAAGAGCGGGTTGCGGCGCAGGTCGTGCCAGGCGTCCGACCACAGGCTGCGCGCCTTGGCCGCCGAGGGCCCCTCGGTCACCAGGGCGGTGGTCTCGGGGGCCGGGTTGTCGATCACAGCGGTCTTCCGGACCGTGTCGGCGGTTTTCTCAGGCATACCGGATCCTCGGGTCCAGGACCGCGTAGAGCAGGTCGACGAGCAGGCTGGTGATCAGGTACACGATGACGATCAGCGAGGCGATGCCCACGACCGTGGCGCCCTCCCGGCGGAACAGGGCCTCGTAGATGGCGTCACCCACACCCTGGACGTTGAAGATGCCCTCGGTCACGATGGCGCCGGTCATCAGGTTTCCGATGTCGGTGCCGAGGAAGGTGACCACCGGGATGAGCGAGTTGCGCATCAGGTGGACGCCGACGATCCGGTGCTTCGGCAGTCCCTTGGCGATGGCGGTGCGCATGTAGTCCGCCCGGAGGTTCTCCGCCATCGAGGTCCGGGTCAGCCGGGCCACGTACGCCAGGGAGAGGGAGCCGAGCACGATGGCCGGCAGCAGGAGGTCCCCGAAGCTCTCGGAGTCCTGCACGGTCGGCGTCGTGATCCCGAGCTGGAAGGCGAAGAAGAACTGCATCAGGTAGCCCAGCACGAAGGAGGGCATGGAGATCAGCACGAGCGTCAGGGTGAGGAGGCCGCGGTCCCGGACGGAGTCCGGACGGAGGCCGGCGATCACGCCCAGCCCGATGCCGACGAACACCGTGAAGGCGAACGCGAACAGCGTCAGGCGGATGGTGACCGGGAAGGCCTGGGCGATGATCTCGGCGACGGGACGCTTGCTCGCGATCTCGGTGCCGAAGTCGCCCTGGAGCAGGCCGCCCAGGTAGTTCAGGTACTGCTGCCAGACCGGCAGGTCGAGACCGAGGTCGCGCTTGATGCTCTCGACGACGGCCGGATCGTACGCCTGATCACCCATGAGCGCTCTGACGGGGTCGCCGGGCAGGGCGTACATCATGAGGAAGATCAGCAAGGTTGACCCGATGAACACCGGGATCATCTGGAGCAGTCGTCGTGCGACATAGCGCCCCATGGGTGCCTCCGTGTGGGGTGGACTGCGGCCGCCGGTACCGTCGCCAGACCCCTCATCGCCCCGGTGGGACGCCGGGGCCATGAGGGGTGACGGTCCCGGTCGGCCCTCCGCCGCCACCGAACGGATCGGCGGCGGCGGAGTGACGGCCGAGTGGGAAAGTGGCCCGCGGACTCGCTTACTTGGCGGTGACCTCGGTCAGCTCGATGTCGCCGTGGAAGTCCACGGTGACGTTGTCGACGCCCTTACCGTGACCACCGTTGATGCGGTAGTACCACAGCGGGATGGCCGGCATCTCCTCCAGGAGCTTCCGCTCGACCTCCTGGTAGATCTTGACGGACTCCTCCAGGGACTTCGCGTTGTCACCCTTCGCCATCAGCCCGTCGATCTCCTTGTTGGAGAAACGGCCGTTGTTGGACTCGGCGTTGGTGTGGTACAGCTCCTTGAGGAAGTTGACGTTGACCGGGTAGTCGGCGACCCAGCCACCGCGGTACATCGCCTTGACCTCGTCCTTGTCACGGGCCTCCAGGTCCGTGGCGAAGTCCGGCTTGGCGTCGCCCACGCAGTCCACGCCCGTGGCGTTGCGGATCGACTCGCAGACCGCGGTCACCCACTCCTTGTGGCCGCCGTCGGTGTTGTACTGGATCCAGATCTTGTTGCCCGGGACGCCGCCGCCGTCCTTGATGAGCTTCTTCGCCTTCTCCGGGTTGTAGGTGAAGACGTCCGTGTCCAGCTTCTGGTAGCCCTTGACCTGCGGCGGGGTGAAGCTGTCGGCCGGGGTGCGGGTGTTGTTCAGGACGGTCTTGGTGATCGTCTCGCGGTCGATCGCCATGGACAGGCCCTGGAGGACCTTCGGGTCGATGTCCTTGAAGGTCTTGGAGTAGAACGCCGGCACCAGCGTCTGGATGGCCGCGTACGGCTGCTCGATGGCGCCGTCGCCCAGGTCCTGCTTGTACTTGGGCAGGTCCGTCGGGCCGACCTGGCGGATGATGTCCAGGTTGCCGGAGACGACGTCCTGGTAGGCGGCCTCGAGGGTCGAGTAGTTCTTGAACTGGATGCCCTTGTTCTGGGCCTTGTTCGGACCCTTGTAGTCGTCCCAGGCCTTGACCTGGATCAGCTTCTTGTGGGTCCACTTCTCGAACTTGTACGGGCCGTTGCCGACCGGCTTCTGGCCGAACGCCTTCGGGTCGTCGTAGAAGACCTTCGGCAGCGGGGCGAAGGTGGAGTACCCGAGCTTGTAGTTGAAGTAGGGGACGCGGTCCTTCAGCTCGATGGTGAAGGTGGTGTCGTCCACGACCTTCAGGCCGGACATCTTGTCGGACTTCGGCTCACCCTTCTCCGGGTGGACGTCCTCGTAGCCCTTGATGTCCGAGAACCAGAAGGAGTTCTGCTGGTTGTTCTTGATGTTCGCGTACCAGTTCCAGGCGTCGACGTACGACTGGGCGGTCACGTCCTCGCCGTTGTGGAACTTCCAGCCGCTCTTGAGCTTGACCGTCCAGGTCTTCGAGTCCTCGGTCGTGACCGACTCGGCGTTGGTGTAGACGATCTCGCCCTTGGCATCGAAGTCCAGGAGCTGGGTGAACAGGGACCGGATGACGTACGAGCCGTTGGTCTCGTTGGTGTCGGCCGGGATCAGCGGCTTCTGCGGCTCGCCGACGTCGATGGACACGTAGCCCGCCAGGGCGCCCTTGTCCTTGGCCGAGTTGTCGTCGCCGCCGTTGCCGCCGCCACAGGCGGTCGCGGCCAGCGCCACGACTATCGCACCCGCGACCCACTTGGCGCTCATGGCACCGCGCATGGGTTTGCCTCCTCAGAGTCCACTGTCAATACGGGAGGGAGCCCCTGCGTCCGCCGGCGTTCCACCGTCGGCAGTGACTCCGCGTCACGAACCGGCGCTCCCCGCGCACGACTCGCCGACCCGAGCTCAATGGACCCAACTATTGGGTACGTGAGGCGCGTAGACCACACGTGACGGGTCTCGGTTTGGTCACATAACGTTCAACCGATGGCCCGAAATGCGGACAAAATAATCCCATACAGACGGTCGCGAAACGGACTGTTAACACTTCTTTCGGTGATTCACGTCCGGATACAGGACGTTCTTCCGCCGGAAAGTGTTTGACACCGTCCCGTCCGTACACCGTCGGGACGGGAAACGGAGGGCGCGCCCGTCCCGTTCCCGGTTGTGAGCAAGACCACCCCCCGGATGTCCGGTATTCGGACACCCGGGGGGTGGTTCGGCTCCGGGATCAGGCGTGCTTGGCCCGGGAGGCGGCGCGGGCGCGCTCCCTCTGGTCCAGGACGACCTTGCGGATGCGCACGGCCTCGGGGGTCACCTCGACGCACTCGTCGTCGCGGCAGAACTCCAGGCACTGCTCCAGCGACAGCTTCCGCGGCGGCACGATGGACTCCGCCACGTCGGCCGTCGAGGACCGCATGTTGGTGAGCTTCTTCTCCTTGGTGATGTTCACGTCCATGTCGTCGGAGCGCGAGTTCTCCCCGACGATCATGCCCTCGTACACCTCGGTGCCCGGCTCCACGAACAGCACGCCGCGCTCCTGGAGGTTGGTCATCGCGAAGGCGGTGACCGCCCCGGCGCGGTCCGCCACGAGCGAGCCGTTGTTGCGGGTCTTCAGCTCGCCGGCCCACGGCTCGAAGCCCTCGTGGATCGAGTGGGCGATGCCCGTGCCCCGGGTGTTGGTCAGGAACTCCGTGCGGAAGCCGATCAGACCGCGGGAGGGCACCACGAACTCCATGCGGACCCAGCCGGAGCCGTGGTTGGTCATGCTCTCCATCCGGCCCTTGCGGGTGCCCATGAGCTGCGTGACCGCGCCCATGTGCTCCTCCGGCACGTCGATGGTCATGCGCTCGACCGGCTCGTGGACCTTGCCGTCGATCTCCCTGGTGACCACCTGCGGCTTGCCGACGGTCAGCTCGTAGCCCTCCCGGCGCATCGTCTCCACCAGGATGGCCAGCGCCAGCTCGCCGCGGCCCTGCACCTCCCAGGCGTCGGGGCGGTCGGTGTCCAGGACCCGCAGCGAGACGTTGCCGATCAGCTCGCGGTCGAGGCGGTCCTTGACCTGCCGGGCGGTGACCTTGCGGTCCTTGACGGCCGCCTTGGCGTCCGCGCCCTTGCCGCTGCCGCCGCGGCCGACCAGCGGCGAGGTGTTGGTGCCGATGGTCATGGAGATCGCCGGCTCGTCGACGGTGATCAGCGGCAGCGCGACCGGGTTCTCCGGGTCGGCCAGCGTCTCGCCGATCATGATGTCCGGGATGCCGGCGACCGCGCAGATGTCGCCGGGGCCCGCCTTCTCGGCGGGCTTGCGGACGAGCGCCTCGGTCATCAGCAGCTCGGTGATGCGGACGTTCTGGACCGAGCCGTCACGCTTCATCCACGCCACCGTCTGGCCCTTGCGCAGCTCACCCTGGACGACGCGGAGCAGGGCGATGCGGCCCAGGAAGTTGTCGGCGTCGAGGTTGGTGACGTGCGCCTGGAGCGGGGCGTCCTCGTCGTACGACGGGGCCGGGACGTGCTCCAGCAGGGTGGCGAAGAACGGCTCCATGCTGTCGCTGTCGGCCGGGACGGTGCCGTCCTCGGGCTTGGTCAGCGAGGCGACGCCGTCACGGGCGCAGGCGTAGACGATCGGGAACTCGATCTGCTCCTCGTCCGCGTCCAGGTCCAGGAAGAGGTCGTAGGTCTCGTCGACGACCTCGTCGATCCGGGCGTCGGGGCGGTCGGTCTTGTTGATGCACAGGATGACCGGCAGCCGGGCCTGGAGCGCCTTGCGCAGCACGAAGCGGGTCTGCGGCAGCGGCCCCTCGGAGGCGTCCACCAGCAGGACCACCGCGTCCACCATGGACAGACCGCGCTCGACCTCGCCGCCGAAGTCGGCGTGGCCGGGGGTGTCGATGATGTTGATGGTGACGGGATCGCCCCCGTCCTTGGGGTGGTACTTGACCGCGGTGTTCTTGGCGAGAATGGTGATGCCCTTCTCGCGTTCCAGGTCGTTGGAGTCCATCACGCGGTCGTCCACCTGACCGAGCTGGTGGGCGGCGAAGGCGCCCGCCTGCTTGAGCATGGCGTCGACCAGGGTGGTCTTGCCGTGGTCTACGTGGGCGACGATGGCGACGTTACGGATGTCGTGGCGCGTGGGCATACTGGGGGGGCTTCTCCCGCATCTGTGGATGGCGACGCGGCCGGTGCGGCCGCGCGCTCGCCGGGCTGATCATCGCCACGGCACTTCTCTCTGTCCCATGGTACGGGCCCGGGGCCGGTGGGCGGGGGCCCGAAGCCCCGCCGGCGGCGGCCGTTCCGTCCCGCGGGCGCCCGCGGCGCCCCCGTGGCCGGGGCTTCTCCGCCGCGGGGCCTCCGCCTCGGCACCCCCGTCGGGAAGGTGTGACATGCGGCACCCCTCCGGGCCGTTCCGGGCTCCCGCGGGCCGTCCGGGGGGGCGGGCCGGGCGGCCCGGAGCGGGCGGATCGGAACGGACTCAGAACATCAGAACAGGCTCAGCAGAGCCTCCGCCATGTCCGGGGGCTTGGTGTCCCCGCCCCCGGGAAGGTCGAGCTCGAACCAGACGATCTTGCCGCGGGGGGTGCGGCGGCTGCCCCAGCCCGCGGAGAGCAGGTCGACGAGCTGCAGGCCGCGCCCGCCCTCGTCGGTGTCCCGGGCCCGGCGGCGGCGCGGCTGGACCAGGCCGGCGTCCCACACCTCGCAGACCAGGGTGCGGTCCAGCAGCAGCCGCAGCCGTATGTCCCCCTCGCCGTGGCGCAGGGCGTTGGTGACCAGTTCGCTGACGAGCAGTTCCGCGGTGTCGGCGAGGTCGTCCAGCTTCCAGTCGGCGAGCTGGCGGCACGCCAGTTCGCGGGCGCGGGCGACCGAGCGGGGCTCGGCGGGGAGTCTCCAGTCCCCCACCGATCCCCCGGGAAGGCCGTGGATCCGCGCCAGCAGCAGGGCTATGTCGTCCTCGCCGTGGTGGGTCTCCAGGGCGCCCAGCACCTCGTCGCAGACGTCCTCGAGGGGGCGCTCGGGGCCCGCCAGAGTGGTGCGCAGGGCCTGGAGCCCCTCGTCCAGCGGCTGGTGGCGGGACTCCACGAGGCCGTCGGTGTAGAGGGCGAGCAGGGCGCCGTCCGGCAGTTCGACCTGCTTCTCCTCGAAGGGCTCGCCGCCCACGCCCAGCGGTACGCCCCTGGGGACGTCCAGCAGCATCGCGGGCCGTTCCCCGCCGGGGTCGACGAGCGCGGGCGGCAGGTGCCCGGCGTTGGCGAAGGTGCAGCGGCGGGTGACGGGGTCGTAGACGGCGTAGATGCAGGTGGCCAGGTAGACCTCGGAGAGGTCGGTGGACCGGGGGCCCGAGGAGAGGTCGGCGGCCCTGCCGGACCGCTCGCCGCGTCCTCCGCGGGGGGCGCCCAGGCCCCGGGCGATCTCGTCGAGGGCGCCCAGCACCTCGGCGGGCTCCAGGTCCAGCATGGCCAGCGTCCGCACCGCCGTGCGCAGTTCGCCCATGGCCACCGCCGCGCGCAGTCCGCGGCCCATCACGTCGCCCACCACCAGGGCGGTGCGGTGGCCGGGCAGTTCAATGACGTCGAACCAGTCGCCGCCCACCTCGGTCGCCGTACTGCCCGGCAGGTAGCGGCAGGCGATGTCGAGTCCGGCGGCCTCCGGGTCGTCCGGCGGCAGCAGACTGCGCTGGAGTATGAGCGCGCGTTCGTGCTCCCTGCGGTACAGCCGCGCGTTGTCGATGCACACGGCGGCGCGGGCGGCCAGTTCCGCGCCGAGGGCGGCGTCGCGCTCGGCGAAGGGCTCGCTGCCCTTGGTGCGGGAGAACTGGACCAGTCCCAGTACCCGGCCGCGCGCGACCATCGGCACGGCGAGGGTGGACTGCACCAGGGTGCCCGTGGCGCGCTGGACGCGGGCGGTGCGCAGGGCGTCGGCGTAGGGGGAGCCGGCGGGATAGCGGTGGATGCTGCCCAGCTCGACGGGCTCGGGGTCGGGGTCGCCGGTGGTGTGGTGCCCGAGTGTGATGGGCCCGTCGGAGACCGCGCTGGCGAAGGCCACGCGCCGCAGCGGGCGGGTGCCGTCCAGGCCCTCCCCCGCCCGGGGGTCCTCCCCGGAGAACACCTCGGGGAACAGGTCCACGGAGGCCAGGTCGCAGAACTGCGGCACGGCGACGTCGAGCAGTTCGCGGGCGGTGGTGTCCAGGTCGAGGGAGTTGCCTATCCGGGCGCCCGCGGCGTTCAGCAGGGCCAGGGCCCGGCGTACGTCGTCCGGCTTTCCCGCCTCGGCTGGAATGTCGTTCAACGCCGCCCCTCCCTGTCCCGGTCCGGTACCCCGGGCTCGAACCGCCCCGGCGCACCGGCCCCGTTCACCGCACGGCCCCCGCCACCTTTCGGCGGGGTTCCGAGTCAGTCCCGTTCCCCTCTCTCCTAACCAGACGGCGTCGGCTCGAACCACAGGCCGCGGTGGCGCGGCCGTGCGGACCGGGCCCGGCGGCAGAACCGCTGCCGGAGGCGGGGACACGTGGCGTGCCGCATTTTTCCGGTGTTCTCGACACAGCGTCAAGGCGCAGGTGAAGCCATGATTCCGGTCATTGGCGGTGGGAGCGAGCCCAATGCTCCCGAAGCCCCTGCGAAACGCCCTCAGGGGATCGGGAGTTCGAACCAGACGGTCTTGCCGATCGGCCCGTGCCGCGTTCCCCAGCGCCGCGCGCCGCGGGCCACGAGCTGGATGCCCCGCCCGCCCTCGTCGTCCACGCCGGCGCTGCGCTCGCGGGGCGGTGCGGGCAGCGGGTCGGAGACCTCCACCAGGAGGGAGGAGCCGCGCACCATCCGCACGCCGATGGGGCCGTGGGCGTGGCGCAGGGAGTTGGTGACCAGCTCGCTGACGAGCAGCACCGTGTCGTCGGCGAGCGCGCCCAGGCCCCAGTCGTGCAGGTTCTTGCGGACGGCGTCCCGGGCCCGGCGGGCGGCGGTGGTCTCGGCGGGGAAGACCCAGGAGGCGATGCTGCCCTCCGGCAGGCCGCCGAGCCGGGCGAGGAGCAGGGCCACGTCGTCGACGGTGCCGGGGACGCCGGGGGTGCCGGACTCGTCGCCCGGGTCCAGGCCGGCGAGGACGCGGTCGCAGACGTCCTCCAGGCAGGTTCGGGCCGGAAGGCCGCCGAGCAGGGACACCAGGCGGTCCAGTCCCTCGGTGATGTCCTCGCCCCGGTGCTCGATCAGCCCGTCGGTGTAGAGGACGAGGACCGCCCCCTCGTCCACGGTCAGGGTCACGGACTCGAACGGCACGTCGTCCACGCCGAGCGGGGGACCGACGGGCCCCTGCACGGGGGCGGCGTCCCAGACGCCGGCGGGCGAGCCGGTGAGCAGCAGCGGCGGCACGTGCCCGGCCGTGGAGAGGGTGCAGTGGCGGGTCGAGGGGTCGTAGACGGTGTAGACGCAGGTGGCCATCAGGGGCTCGTCCGGCCCCGGGGCGAGGTCGTCGGCGAGGTCGTTGACCCGGCGCAGCAGCTCGCCGGGCGGCAGGTCCAGCCCGGCCAGGGTCCGCACCGCCGTGCGCAGCCGGCCCATGGTGGCCGCGGCGCGCAGTCCGTGGCCCATCACGTCGCCGACGACGAACGCGACCCGGCCGCCCGCCAGGGGGATCACGTCGAACCAGTCCCCGCCGGCCTCGGCCTCGGCCTCGGTGGCGCTGCCACCGGGGACGTACCGGTAGGCCACCCGCACGCCGGGCGGGGAGGGGACCCGCTGGGGCAGCAGGCTGCGCTGGAGCATCAGGGCGCTCTCGCGCTCGCGGGTGTAGAGGCGGGCGTTGTCCAGGCTGATCCCGGCGCGCCCGGCCAGTTCCGCGGCGAGCGCGAGGTCGTCGCGGTCGAAGGGGGCGCGGCCCCCGGCCCGGCCGAGCACCAGCAGTCCGAGGACGGTGCCGCGGGCCCGGAGGGGGACGGCCATCAGGGAGTGGATGTCCAGGTCCGCCGCGACCCGGGCCCCGGAGTCGCCGGCGCGGGCGGCGGAGAGCAGTTCGTCCCGGGACACCATCAGATGGGACGCGGCGGAGGTGAGCACCTCCCCGAAGACCGACCCCGCGTCGAAGGCGACGGCCTGGCCGGCCCGCAGCAGGTGCTCGACGGCCGGGCCGCGGTCCCTGGCCTCGGCGCCGAGCTGGAGCAGCGGGGTCCGGGGCGGGTGTCCGGGGCGGGGCAGCTCCCCGCCGTGCGCGACGCCTCCGTGCAGCATCACGCTGGAGTAGTCGGCGAAGCGCGGCACCAGGGTGCGGGCGAGCTCCTCGGAGATCCTGCGGACGTCGAGCAGGTCGCCGAGGGTCACGCCGATGTCGTCGAGGAGCTTCAGCCGCTGGCGGGCGCGCTCGATCTTCTCCAGCGCGTCCCGCCGCTCGGTGACGTCCATGATCGTGGAGCTGATGCCCAGGACGCGTCCGTCCCGGCCGGTGAGTCTGCCGTACGACACCGAGCGCCAGCTGTGCCCGTCGGGCCCCAGGAGGACCGTGTCCACCACGGGCCGGCCGGTGTCCAGCACCAGTTTCTGGATCTGGGCGAGGTCGTCGGCCATGCGGCTCGGCAGGACCTCGTGGAGGGTCCTGCCGAGGATGTCGGCGACCGGCTTCCCGACGAGCCGGGCCAGCGACTCGTTGACCCGGACGTACCGCTGCTCGGGGTCGAAGACGGCGATGCCCAGCGGGGAGGAGACGAAGAGGGCGTCGAGGGCGGCGAGGTCGTGCTCGACGGCGCGCAGCCGGGAGGTCTCGACGATGTTGGCCAGAATGAACGGTTTGCCGTTCGACGGGGTGAGCAGCGAGGCCCTGGCCTCGACCTCCACGGTGCGGCCGTCGAGGTGGCGCACGCGGAGGATGCCGCGCCAGTACCTCTCCTCCCGGAGGGCGGTGTAGATGTCGCCCTCCTCCACGGGGGCGGTGCCGGACGGGGCGTCGTGGACGAGGTAGCCGGCGTAGTGGCGCCCGGTCATGTGCTCGGCGGGCCAGCCGAGGATCTCCTCGACCATCGGGCTCCACAGCAGCACGTATCCGCCGGTGTCGAACATGACGACACCGACGCGGAGGGTGTCGAGCAGCGAGGTGGCCACTCGTTCGACCGCGCCCTGGAATGACTTGGGGGTGTCGCTCACGCCGTCCCCGTCCACGCTCGGGTCATCACCGGATCACCACGTCCGGACAATGAGGACTAAATGCCCATATACCCGATTGTGCCTGGGGTCAGGCTTGATCACCGCTTCCGAGCCGCAGGCGCTCGACGAGATAGCGCCGCTCGTCCGCTCCCCCGTTCACCCTCTCCGCGCCGGAGGCGCCCCCCGGCACGGCTCCCCCCAGCCGCTCGGCCATGCTGTGCGCCTCGGCGCGGGTGGCGTACCGGCCGACGCAGTAACGGTTGCCGTTCGCGTCCTGCCTGATCACCATCCAGGGGAGCGCGATCCCGTTCTCGGTCATTCCCGGCTCCCCCTGCCCCGCGTTCCGTGCCGTGCGCCGTCCCCTGACGGTCCACCGATCCGCATATGCCTGAGCCTACGCCCGGGCCTCACTCACCGCATTCGCCTTGGCACAATGCGGCATGATTTCGGCCATGTGTACGAGTACGGGAGGGGGCGCACGGAGCCTTTCAGCGCACCGGGAGGTGGTACACCATGCGATACCGGTCCGCCGGGACGACCACGTCCGCCGTCTCCACCGGACGCCTGCCCGCCCGGTACGTCCGCTCGATCACCAGCACGGTGTGCCCCGGCACCCCGCCGAGCTCGATCATCTCCTCCGCCAGCCCGGGGCGGGCCCCGACCTCCTCCACGACGTTGTCCACGACCAGGTCGACGCCCGCCATCCTCTCGACCACCCCGCGACCGCCGAGCGGCCCCTCCTCCGGCAGCATCACCGGGGTGCGCCCGGTGATGGCCAGCGGCTCCCACGAGGTGGAGAGCATCGACGGCTCCCCGTCGACCCGGAACAGGTAGCGGGTGCGCATCACCCGCTCACCGGCCTTGATCCCCAGCCGCTCCGCGATCGCAGGACTCGCGTCCTCCTGCTCGCTGCGGGCCTCCCAGGTGCCGTTCACCGACTCGTCCGCCTGCTCCTGCCGGAACGGACCGGAACCGCCGGACGGCCGGTAGCCGGTGCGGATCACCCTCCGCGGCACGGGCCGCTCGCGCACGTAGGTGCCCGACCCCGAACGCCCCTCGACCAGCCCCTCGGCCATCAGCACCTTGCGGGCCTCCAGCGCGACGGTGTCCGAGACCCCGTACTCGGCGCGGATGCGCGCCTGCGACGGCAGCCGGGTGCGCGGCGGAAGCGTGCCGTCGGCGATCTTCCGACGGAGATCCCCGGCCACACGCAGGTATGCGGGCTGCTCACCGAAAGGCACGTGTCCTCCAACGGCTTGACGGTGAGCAACAGCTTGGCAACAGAGTGTTTGGACCCGCAACAATCGGCCACGGTTTCACCCGATGTGATGAAGTGCTGCTCAGAGCAGGTTTCGCCCCCAGAAACAACCGCGGAACCACCCTGCGCGGAAACGGCAGCCGGCGGGAACGGCGAGGGGCCGGGCCCGAGGGCCCGGCCCCTCCCGGAAGCCGTGGTCCGCGTCCGCCGCCGGAGGCGCCGGACGGTGCGGGACGCTTCGGTGCGGCGTCAGACGTTGAAGCGGAACTCCACCACGTCGCCGTCCTGCATCACGTAGTCCTTGCCCTCCATGCGGGCCTTGCCGCGGGCGCGGGCCTCGGCGACCGAGCCCGCTTCGACCAGGTCGTCGAAGGAGACGACCTCGGCCTTGATGAAGCCCCTCTGGAAGTCGGTGTGGATCACGCCGGCCGCCTCGGGGGCCGTGGCGCCCTTCTTGATCGTCCAGGCGCGGGCCTCCTTCGGCCCGGCCGTGAGGTAGGTCTGCAGGCCCAGCGTGTCGAAGCCGACGCGGGCGAGGGTGGCCAGACCGGGCTCCTCCTGGCCGACCGACCGGAGGAGTTCGAGGGCGTCGGCCTCGTCCAGCTCGGCCAGCTCGGACTCCAGCTTGGCGTTGAGGAAGATCGCCTCGGCGGGGGCGACCAGCGCGCGCTGCTCGTCCTTGAACGCCTCGTCGGTCAGCTCCTCCTCGTCCACGTTGAAGACGTAGAGGAAGGGCTTGGTGGTGAGCAGGTGGAGGTCGTGGAGGAGCGCGGCCTGCTCGGTGCCCTGGGCGATGCCCGCGGAGAACAGGGTGCGGCCCTCGTCCAGGATGGCCTTGGCCTCCTCGACGGCCTTCACCTTGGGCTGGACGTCCTTCTTGACCCGGGCCTCCTTCTGGAGCCGGGGCAGGACCTTCTCGATCGTCTGGAGGTCGGCGAGGATCAGCTCGGTGTTGATCGTCTCGATGTCGTCCTTGGGCGAGACCTTGCCGTCGACGTGGACGACGTTCTCGTCCTTGAAGGCGCGGATGACCTGGCAGATCGCGTCGGACTCGCGGATGTTCGCCAGGAACTTGTTGCCCAGCCCCTCGCCCTCGCTCGCGCCGCGCACGATGCCCGCGATGTCCACGAAGTCCACGGTCGCCGGGACGACCCGCTCCGAGCCGAAGATCTCGGCGAGCCTGGTCAGCCGGGTGTCGGGGACGCCGACGACGCCGATGTTCGGCTCGATGGTGGCGAACGGGTAGTTGGCCGCCAGGACGTCGTTCTTGGTCAGGGCGTTGAACAGGGTCGACTTGCCGACGTTGGGCAGGCCGACGATTCCGATCGTGAGCGACACGTGGCGACTTCCCGTAGCGAGAGGATCTTGGGTGAACCGGCCCGGGCGGGGCCGATCCCCCAGTCTACGGGCACCCGAAGGGCGGTCCGGGGCGTGTCCGTGCCCGCCTCCGGGCCGGTGGCCGTCCTACGTTGGTCCGGTGGAACAAGACAGCGCGCGCATCCCCCGTGACCGCCGGTTCCCCCTTCGCCGGGGACGGACGGCGAAGCCCCCCTCCCCCGGCGCCCGGGCGGGCGCACGCGGAACCGGTCCCGCGCGGGCCGTCCCCCGCCGGTCCCGTCCGGTCCCCGCCGCACCCGGTCCCGCCGCCGCCCGGCGCACGTGGCCGCCCGGCGCACGCCTCACCGGGCTGGGCTGCGGACTGCTGGCCACCGGGGCGACGGCGGCGGCCGGCGGACTGGACGTGCTGCTGCTGGACGGGCACACCACCGCGTACGGGATCTGCTTCGTCCTGGTCAGCGCCGTGTGCGCGCTGTGGGTGAGGCCGGCGGACCTGGCCGCGGCGCCGATCGCGGCGCCGATCGCCTTCATGGCCGGGCTGCTGTTCCTCAGCGGCGACTCGGACGGTTCGGCCGGGTGGCTCGTGGAGCTGGTGACCGCGCTGGCCGTCAACGCCGGGTGGGTGTACGGCGGCACCCTGGCCGCCGTACTGGTCGTCCTCGCCCGGGCGGGCGCCGGCCGCCGCGGGCCGGGGAGGTCCGGCGGGCCCGCCGTCGGCGGGGGCCGGCCGGGTTAGCCGGCGGCCTTCCGCGCGGCCTCGGCCCGCAGGTCCCGGCGCAGCTCCTTGGGCAGGGAGAAGGTGATGGACTCCTCGGCCGCCTTGACGATCTCCACGTTCTCGAAGCCCCGCCGCGCCAGCCACTCCAGGACCTCGTCCACCAGCACCTCGGGCACGGAGGCGCCGGAGGTGACGCCGACGGTGGCGACGCCCTCCAGCCAGCTCTCGTCGATCTCGGAGGCGAAGTCCACCAGGTGGGCGTCCTTGGCCCCGGCGCCGAGGGCGACCTCGACGAGCCGCTTGGAGTTCGAGGAGTTCTGCGAGCCGACCACGATGACCAGATCGGCCTCGGCCCCCATCAGCTTGACCGCGTTCTGCCGGTTCTGCGTGGCGTAGCAGATGTCGTCGCTGGGCGGGGAGACGAGCTGGGGGAACCGCTGCTTGAGCCTGTCGACGGTCTCCATGGTCTCGTCGACGGAGAGGGTGGTCTGGGAGAGCCAGACCACCTTGGACTCGTCGCGCACGGTGACGTTGTCCACGTCGTCCGGGCCGTCGACGAGGGTGATGTGGTCGGGGGCTTCGCCGGAGGTGCCGATGACCTCCTCGTGGCCCTCGTGGCCGATCAGGAGGATGTCGTAGTCCTCCTTGGCGAACCGGACCGCCTCCTTGTGGACCTTGGTGACCAGCGGGCAGGTCGCGTCGATGGTCGCCAGCTTCCGCCGCTCGGCCTCCTCGTGCACGATCGGCGCCACGCCGTGGGCCGAGAACATGACGATGGACCCCTCGGGGACCTCGTCCGTCTCGTCGACGAAGATCGCGCCCTTCTTCTCCAGCGTCTGTACGACGTACTTGTTGTGGACGATCTCGTGGCGGACGTAGATCGGCGCGCCGTACTGCTCCAGGGCCTTCTCGACGGCGATCACGGCGCGGTCGACCCCCGCGCAGTAGCCGCGGGGTGCGGCGAGGAGGACCCGGCGTGCGGTCGTAGCAGTCATGGGCCCATCGTACGGGCCGGGCCGGCGGGCCCCGTCGGCGAGGAGACCGGACCCGGGGCGGGCCGGGGCGGACCGGGGAGTCGGCGCCGGCCTGGGGCCGCTGTCGGCGCGGGCGGCTAGCCTCCTCGCATGGCTCTCAACACGTCGCCCGAGGCGCCGGTTCCCGTCGGCGAGGTGTCGCGGCTGATCGGCGGATGGATCGACCGGCTCGGCGCCGTCTGGGTCGAGGGGCAGATCACCCAGCTCTCCCGGCGCCCCGGCGCGGGGGTGGTGTTCATGACCCTGCGCGACCCCTCCCAGGACGTCTCCCTGACCGTGACCTGCTACCGCGCCGTCTTCGACCGGGTCGCGGACGTGGTCTCCGAGGGCGCCCGGGTGGTGGTGCACGGCAAGCCGGAGTGGTACGCGCCGCGCGGCCAGCTCTCCCTGCGGGTGGCGGACATCCGGCCGGTGGGGGTCGGCGAGCTGCTGGCGCGGCTGGAGCGGCTGAAGAGGTCCCTGGCCGCCGAGGGCCTGTTCGCGGCCGAGCGGAAGAAGCCGCTGCCCTTCCTGCCGCGGCTGGTCGGACTGGTCACCGGCCGTGCCTCGGCGGCCGAGCGGGACGTGCTGGAGACGGCCCGGCAGCGCTGGCCCGCCGTCCGCTTCGCGGTGCGCAACGTGGCCGTGCAGGGGGTGCACGCGGTGCCGCAGGTGATCGCCGCGGTCAGGGAGCTGGACGCCGACCCGGACGTGGACGTGATCATCGTGGCCCGGGGCGGCGGCAGCGTCGAAGACCTGCTGCCCTTCTCCGACGAGCAGCTCGTGCGGGCCGTGGCCGCGTGCGTCACGCCCGTCGTCTCGGCCATCGGGCACGAGCCGGACACCCCGCTGCTGGACCTGGTGGCCGACCTGCGCTCCCGGACGCCGACGCACGCCGCCAAGGACGTGGTGCCGGACGTGGCCGAGGAGCTGGAGCGGGTGCGGCAGCTGCGCGAGCGGGCGCTGCGGGCGGTCGAGGCGATGCTGGAGCGCCAGGAGCGCGGCCTGGCGGACACCATGAGCCGTCCGGTGATGGCCCGCCCGTACACGATGGTGGAGGAGCGCGAGGAGCAGGTCGGGGCGCTGCTCGACCGGAGCCGCAGGACGTTCGGGCACCTGCTGGACCGGGCCGGGACGGAGCTGGAGCACACCCTCGCCCGGGTCGTCGCGCTGTCGCCCGCGGCGACGCTCCGGCGCGGCTACGCGGTGCTCCAGCGGGCCGACGGGACGGCGGTGCGGGCCCCCGGGGAGGTGGCGGACGGCGAGGAGCTGCGGGCCCGCCTCGCCGAGGGCGAGCTGACGGTGACGGCCCGGCGGCCGGGCGGGGCCGGGTGAGCCGCGGGGCTGTCCGACCCCGGCCCTAGGCTGGGCCCATGACGGATGCGAGCACCCCGCCGCCGGCCGGGGAGATGGGTTACGAGCAGGCGCGCGACGAGCTGATCGCCGTGGTCCGGCGTCTGGAGGCGGGCGGTTCCACCCTGGAGGAGTCGCTCGCCCTGTGGGAGCGCGGCGAGGAGCTGGCCGCGGTCTGCCGCCGCTGGCTGGACGGCGCCCGCGCCCGGCTGGACGCGGCGCTGGCGGAGGAGGCCGGCGGCGAGGGGGACGGGGAGGACGGGGGGTTCGCGGAGGACGACGGCCCCGGCGGTGTGGACGGCCAGGAGGGCGAGGAGGGCGAGAACGGGGTGTGACGGCTCCGCCCGGCCGGTCCCGCGTTCGGGCCCCTGGACGCCCTGTCCGCGGTGGACGGCGCGGAGCCGGACCGTCCGCTCAAGGAGGCGCCCTCCACGGCCCCGGCCCCGGGCGGCGCCGCCCCGGTCGGCGTGCCCGGGGCGGGGGACGCCGTCACCACCGTCCGGCGCCTCCGCGCGGCCCGGCTTCCGGCTCGCGGCCGCTCAGTTCTCCCCGGCCTCGAGCGCGGCGGCCAGCCGTGCGAGGCTGTCGAACGGCGCCGTGCCCGTGACGACCGTGGTCACCCCGTCCTCACGGTGCACCAGGGCGTCGTACTTGGGGCCCTCGTAGCGCTCCCACTCCTCGCCGTCCACCGTCCGGTTCTCGCCGGTCGGCTCCGCGCCGTGGGTGACCTCGGCGATGAAGGCGTCGGGCTTCCCGTCGCCCTGCTCGACGGCCGCGTACTCGTTGTCCGGGTCCATGAAGCCCAGGTGCCAGACGGCCCCGTGGTCGCTCTGCCCGTCGTACCTCACCGAGGTGGCGCGCCAGGTCTCGGGCAGGCCGACCGGGGCGGCCAGCGGGTACGGCGCCGCTCTGCGGGCCGTGGCCAGTTCGGTGTCGTAGGTGATCGGACGGACCGGGTCCAGCGAGTCGTCGTGCGGGATGAACAGGTAGACGAGGCCGGCGCCGAGGAGGATCACCAGCATCGACAGCACCATGTCCCGCGCTGTCTGCGTGCCGCGCTTGCTTGCCACGCACCCATCGTCCCCCATGCCCGGTTCCGCCTGGACCACCACCCCCGGCCGACCGCCAAAGCGCTCATCCGTGGGGCGCTCTGCTCACTCTGCCGTTCTCCCGGATAGGGTCGAAGCACCCTCAAGCTTCGGCCGTCGCGTTCGGAGGCCGTACAGACGTGCAGAAAGGTGCGTCACGATGACCGATCACAACCACCTCCCCTCCCAGCTCGAAGTCAGTCCCGAAGCCCCCGACCGCAACCTCGCCCTGGAGCTCGTCCGCGTCACCGAGGCGGGTGCCATGGCATCGGGCCGCTGGGTCGGGCGTGGCGACAAGAACGGCGCGGACGGCGCCGCCGTCAAGGCCATGCGCACCCTGGTCTCCACCGTCTCGATGAACGGCGTCGTCGTCATCGGCGAGGGGGAGAAGGACGAGGCCCCGATGCTCTTCAACGGCGAGCGGGTGGGCGACGGGACCGGCCCGGAGTGCGACGTGGCCGTGGACCCGGTGGACGGCACGACGCTGACGGCCAAGGGCATGGGCAACGCGGTGTCGGTGCTGGCGGTGGCCGAGCGCGGCTCGATGTTCGACCCGAGCGCCGTGTTCTACATGGACAAGCTGGTCACCGGGCCGGAGGCGGCGGAGTTCGTCGACATCACGGCCCCGCCCTCGGTCAACATCCGCCGGGTGGCCAAGGCCAAGGGCGGCAGCCCCGAGGACGTCACCGTGGTGATCCTCGACCGGCCCCGCCACGCGGACATCGTGAAGGAGGTCCGGGAGTCGGGCGCCCGGATCAAGTTCATCTCGGACGGCGACGTCGCGGGTGCGATCATGGCCGCGCGCGAGGGCACCGGCGTCGACCTGCTGCTGGGCATCGGCGGTACGCCGGAGGGGGTCATCGCCGCCTGCGCGATCAAGTGCCTGGGCGGCGTCATCCAGGGCAGGCTGTGGCCGAAGGACGACGAGGAGCGGCAGAAGGCCGTCGACGCGGGCCACGACCTGGACCGGGTCCTGACCACCGACGACCTGGTCGGCGGCGACAACGTGTTCTTCGTCGCCACCGGTGTCACGGACGGCGAGCTGCTGCGCGGGGTGCGCTACCGCGCGGAGACGGCCACCACCCAGTCGCTGGTGATGCGGTCGAAGTCCGGCACGATCCGCCTCATCGACTCCACCCACAAGCTGTCGAAGCTGCGCGCCTACAGCGCCGTCGACTTCGACCGGGCCCGCTGAGCCCGGTCCGGCCGCCCCGGCGGCGGGCGGACGGCCCGCCGCCGCACGGAGGCACCGGCCGGCCGGGCCGCGCCGGGGCGGTGCTCAGGGGCGCCCGGAGCACGCCCGGGGGTGTCCGGGTGCCGGGGCGTCCGGGTGCCGGGGGTGTCCGGGCGGTGCTCAGGCGATGCGGGACACCTGCGCGGACTGCCCCAGATCGGCGTCGCGGCGGCGCCGGCGGGCGAGCACCACTCTGCGCTCGGCGGCGGTCAACCCGCCCCACACGCCGTACGGTTCGGGCTGGAGGAGGGCGTGCTCGCGGCACTCGACGAGCACCGGGCAGCGCGCACAGACCCGTTTGGCCGCCTGCTCGCGGGAGAGCCGGGCGGCGGTGGGCTCCTTGGAGGGGGCGAAGAACAACCCGGCCTCGTCCCTGCGGCAGACCGCCTCGGAGTGCCACGGTCCTGCGTGCTCCCGCGAGGAGGCGCGCTGGACGGGGACGACGGCGGCCTGCGGAGACTGATGCGGCGTTGGCAGCACGGTCTACTCCTGACGACGGCTACGGCTGTTCGATCTGTCGATTGAGTCACCCTGGTCCGCCTTGCTGCGCACGGCGGTTCGCACTGCGGCCGTACGAGAGACGATGCATGCGGCCTACCCACTGTGTGCGCGCTTATGCATACGGTGGCGTATCGCCGGGAAGCCTGGCGCGGTGGTTCAACTCCCGGTGCGCACGGGACGCGTGGCGGCGTGTGCGCAGCATGCGCGCGGCGCTGCGGACGGTGCGGCGCCGGGCCGCCGCACCGTCACTCCACGATCCGCACCGGAAGCGGACGCATTGCCTCCCGCAAATCCTTGGCGAGCACCTCGAACTCGTGCCGCCGGACCGCACCCGCCCGCATCGCCAGACCGATCCGCCGCGAGGGCGCCGGGTCGGCGAACCGGGCGGTCGCCAGCATCTCGTTCCGCGCCGTCTCCACCCGCAGCGAGGTGCGCGGCAGCAGCGTCACCCCGAGCCCGCCGGCGACGAGCTGGACCAGGGTGGAGAGCCCGGCCGCGCTCGTGCCGGCCGGGACGCCCTCGGAGCGGCCGGCCTCCCGGCACACCTCCAGGGCCTGCTGGCGCAGACAGTGCCCCTCGTCCAGGAGGAGCAGCTCCAGGTCGCGCAGGGCCTCGCGCGGCAGGCCGTCCCGGCCCGCCAGCTCATGGTCCCGGGGTGTCACCAGGACGAAGTCCTCGTCGAACAGCGGCACCTCCGCCACGCCGGCGGCCGCCGCGGACTCGGGCGTGCCCAGCGGCACGGCGAGCAGCAGCAGGTCGAGCCGCCCGTTCAGGAGGCCCTCCAGCAGCGAGGCCGTCTGCTCCTCGTACACCTGGAGGTCCAGGTCGGGATAGCGTTCGTGAACGAGCCGCAGCACCGTGGGCAGCAGGTACGGCGCGCAGGTGGGGATCACCCCGAGCCGCAGCGGTCCCGTGAACGGCCCCCGTACCGCCTCCGCCTCCTCCAGCAGCTCGCCGACCGCGTCCAGGACCGTGCGGGCGCGGGCCGCCAGCCGTTCCCCCGCCGGCGAGAGGAGCACCCTGCGCGTCGTACGCTCGACCAGTTGCACGCCCAGCGACTCCTCCAGCGCCGCGACGGCGCCCGACAGGGCGGGCTGGCTCATGCCGATCTCCGCGGCGGCCTCCCGGAAGTGCAGGTGTTCGGCCACCGCCGTGAACGCCCTCAGCTGGGACAGGGTGGGCGGGCGTCCCCGGCGAGGACGTCGGGTCGGCGGAGCCAACGATAACCTCCCTCGATCAATGCGGACGAGTCTAGTTATTTCTGTGATCAATGTCGTCTATGGCAGTGTGGATCATGTCCAACCCTCAGGAAAACCCCGGCCTGGGGCATTTCCGCGCAACAAGGAGAGCGTGTGCTCACTGTCGGAGACAAGTTCCCCGAGTTCGACCTGACCGCCTGCGTGGACATCGAGGCCGACAAGGCGTTCGAGCAGATCAACCACAAGACCTACGAGGGCAAGTGGAAGGTCGTCTTCTTCTGGCCGAAGGACTTCACCTTCGTCTGCCCGACCGAGATCGCCGCGTTCGGCAAGCTGAACGAGGAGTTCGCCGACCGCGACGCCCAGATCCTGGGCGTCTCCGGTGACTCCGAGTACGTCCACCACGCCTGGCGCAAGGACCACCCCGACCTGCGCGACCTGCCCTTCCCGATGCTGGCCGACCCCAAGCACGAGCTGATGCGGGCCTGCGGCGTCGAGGGCGAGGACGGCTACGCCCAGCGCGCGGTCTTCATCGTGGACCAGAACAACGAGATCCAGTTCACCATGGTGACCGCCGGCTCCGTCGGCCGTAACCCCAAGGAGGTCCTGCGGGTGCTGGACGCCCTGCAGACCGACGAGCTGTGCCCCTGCAACTGGAAGAAGGGCGAGGAGACCCTCGACCCGGTCAAGCTGCTCGCGGGCGAGTGAGGAAGGCGCCATGGCTCTCGACGACCTGAAGTCGGCCCTGCCCGACTACGCCAAGGACCTCAAGCTCAACCTCGGCTCGGTGATAGGCAACTCCGACCTGCCCGCGCAGCAGCTGTGGGGCACGGTGCTGGCCTGCGCGATCGCCTCCCGCTCGCCGAAGGTGCTGACCGCGCTGGAGCCCGAGGCGAAGGCCAACCTCTCCCCCGAGGCGTACACCGCGGCCAAGGCCGCCGCCGCCGTCATGGCGATGAACAACGTCTTCTACCGGACCCGGCACCTGCTGTCGGACCCGGAGTACGGCAACCTGCGCGCGGGCCTGCGGATGAACGTCATCGGCAACCCCGGCGTGGAGAAGACCGACTTCGAGCTGTGGTCGCTGGCCGTCTCCGCGATCAACGGCTGCGGGCAGTGCCTCGACTCCCACGAGCAGGTGCTGCGCAAGGCCGGTGTGGACCGCGAGACGATCCAGGAGGCCTTCAAGATCGCGTCCGTCGTCCAGGCGGTCGGCACGGTCCTGGACGCCGAGGCGGCCCTGGCCGACCCGGCCCCGGCCCTGTCCTGACCCCCGCCGGCCCGGCGCACCGCCGCGCACACGGCCGAACGGCCCCGGACCCGTCACCGGTCCGGGGCCGTCCCGCGTGTCGCCCGCCGCCCCGAGGCCGCGGGCGCGCCCGCTCACGGGAACGGGATCTCGAACCACACCACCTTGCCGGTGCTCAGCCGCGTCGCGCCCCAGCGCCGGGCGAGCCGGTTGACCAGGTACAGGCCCCGGCCGCCCTCGTCCGTGGCCCTCGCCTGCCGCAGCCTGGGAAGCTGCGGGACGTCGTCCCCCACCTCGCAGCGCAGCACGTCGGTGCGGAGCAGCCGCAGCGTGATGGGGCGCTCGGCGTACCGGACGGCGTTGGTCACCACCTCGCTGACCAGCAGTTCGACGGAGTCCGTCAGCTCCTCCAGGTTCCAGCGCTCCAGCGCGCGCCGCGCCAGCCGGCGGGCCTGCCGCGCGGTCTGGGCGCGCGGGTCGAGGTACCAGTAGGCGACGTCGCTGGGCGGTATCCCGTCGAACCGGGCCGCCAGCAGCGCGATGTCGTCGTCCCGGTCGCCCGGTCCCAGGATGTCCAGCACCTCGTCGCAGAGCGGCTCCAGCGGCGGCGCGGTGTCGGGGCGGGTCAGCCCGGCCGTCTCCGCCAGCTTCTCGCGCAGGTGCTCGATCCCGGTCCACACGTCGCGGTGCCGGGACTCCACCAGGCCGTCGGTGTAGAGCAGCAGCGTCGCGCCCGACGGGGCGTCCAGCTCCACCGCCTCGAAGTCCACGCCGCCCACCCCGATGGGCGCGCCCGCCGGGATGCGCAGCACCTCCGCCCGGCCGTCGCGGTAGAGCATCACCGGCGGCGGGTGCCCGGCGTTGGCCACCACGATCCGGTGCGCGACGGGGTCGTAGACGGCGTACAGGCAGGTGGCCATGCGGTCGCTGCCGAGCCGCTGGGCCTGCTCGTCGAGGTGGTGGAGCACCTCCTGGGGCGGCAGGTCCAGCCCGGCCAGGGTCTGCGCGGTGGTGCGGAGCTGGCCCATGATCGCGGCGGAGGTCATGGAGTGCCCCATGACGTCCCCCACCACCAGCGCCACCCGGCCCCCGGGCAGCGGTATCGCGTCGTACCAGTCGCCGCCGACCCGGGCGGTCTCGGCGGCCGGGAGGTAGCGGCTGGCCAGCGTCACGCCGGTGGGCTGGGGCAGCTCGTCGGGGAGCATGGTGCGCTGCAACTCGTCGGCGATGTACGCCTCGCGGCCGTAGAGCACCGCCTTGTCCACGCCCAGCGCGGTGTGCGTGGCGAGCTGCGCGGCCACCAGCAGGTCGTCGGACTCGAAGGCGGCCCGGTCGGGGCGGCGCAGGAAGACGGCCGCGCCGATGACCCGGCGGCGCCCGCGCAGCGGGGCGAGGATCGCCCGGCGCCCGACCGGGACGTCCCGTCCGGGGCCGAGCAGCTCGGGCAGCGCCTCCCGGGCGGTGGAGGAGTCGCCGAACACCGGACGCACCCCGCGCAGCACCTCGGCCAGCGGGCCGCCGCCGCGCACCTCGATCAGTTCCGGCGCCCCGCCCGCCGTGCCCTCCGGCGGGCCGACCAGCAGGGGCAGCGGGAACTCGCCGGTGTCGGAGAGGTCCTGGTCGGCGGGCGTCTCCAGCGCGTGGTCCGGCAGCCGGTCGGTGCGGCGCAGCCGCAGGACGAAGGGGCCGGCGGGCCGCTCGTCCCCCACCGGCAGCGGATCGCGCAGGTACACCAGAATCGCGTCGCTGAACGCGGGCACGCTGGCCCGGCACAGGCCGAGCACGGTCTCGTCCAGGTCCACCCCGCGGGCGATCCGCCGGGTGGCGGCCCCCACGAAGCGCAGCCGGTCTCCCCCGCGCCGCTCCCGCTCGGCCCGCTCGTCCCCGCTGGGGTGCTCGGCCGCGCCGGGCGCGGCGTCCCCGCCGGTCCCGTCCAGCGCGCCGGGGCGGCGCCGTCCGGCGGACTCCTCGCCGCCCGCGGGCCGGGCATGACCCGTCTCCGTCACGGAGGCCTGCGCCGACGCATCCGGCGGCTGGGAGGGGACGCCGCGGGGGACGTCCTGGGGCGCGCCGGCCGCCGCGGGGGTCGGGAAGCGCTGCGGCCGCGGCGTCCGCGCGGCCCGCCACGGGCATGGCCGTGCGGGCGCCGCCGCCCATCGGCCGGGCAGCGGGCTGCTGGGGGGTGGGGTACTCCGTCACGCGTAGGATTCCATCCGTCCGGGGCCGCGCATCGGGCGTGCCCAGCGCTTGGGGACTAGGGGCGTCGTCGGCAGTTCAGGAAGATCTGTATCTCGGGGGACACGTCCGTGCTGGCCGGCGCGTAGGCGAACGACTCCTCCCCGGCGATCTCGAAGCCCGCGTCCCGCACCACCTGGCGCAGTTCGTCCCGCAGATACCCCGATACCCGGATCGTGTTGCCCAGGAACGGGATGCCGAAGTCGTCCACGTCCGCCTCGACCATGCCCAGGGCCAGCGGCGCGCCGGGGACGAGCTGCCCGTGCAGCATGCGCAGCGCGACGGGGATCTCCGCCCTCGGCAGCATCAGCAGCGAGAAGAAGGCCGCGGCGCCGTCGAAGGGCCCCAGGCCGCTGCTCTCCAGGTCCGCGATGTCCATCTGGTGGAACTCGGCGCCGGGGACGTTCTCCCGGCTGCTCTTGACCATGGCGGCGGAGAAGTCGATGCCGACGACCCGGTGCCCGGCCTCCGTGAGCTGACGGGCCGTGGGCACTCCGGTGCCGCAGCCGACGTCGAGCACGCGCGATCCGGCGGGCAGCTGCCCGGCCAGCCAGGCGCCGGCCGCCGTCTGCCCCTCCTTGTGCGGGAACACCTCGTCGTAGCGGTCGCCGATGACGTCGAACGCCTCGGCCTGGCCGGTGCGGTCGATCGCCGTCCGGTCGTAGTCCGCGTACGCCTGATGGCCGTCCGTGCTGCTCACGTCTGGGGCTCCTCTCGCGGACGTGCGTCAATTCCCTTCCCGGGACGGGGAGTTCGTACAGTGTGGGGCTTCCCGGAAGTCCGGGTCGATCCTACGGTCGCGGTGCGGGGACGCAGCAAGGGGTCGCGGCGTCTTCCGTGGCCATCATGCGAGAAGCGGGCCACCCCCACCAGTCCCTCATTCGGCCCGGGCCGGCTCCCGGTCCCAGTCCTCCGGCAGCGCGGGGACCGCCCAGGCGGGGTCGGGGCGCCAGTGCTCCCAGCCGTCGCGGAACGGGCTGGCCCAGGCGCGGATCGTCTCCACGGCCCGCCGTCCCGCCGCCCGTACCCGCTCGGCCTGGTCCTCGTCCATCAGGCCGGCGCGCCGGGCCTGGGCGAACTCGTCCTCGTCCTTCCACTCCCAGGTGCGGTCGGGGTAGACGGCGATGTCCAGGAAGTGGTCCTCGGAGTCCACCCCGCCCGCCCAGCGGCGCAGCGGCTCCTCCAGGTTCACGTACCAGTTCCTGAAGCGCCAGCCGCGGTCCCAGAACAGCCACACCGACCAGGGCTCGCCGGCCCGCGCGAGCTTGAGCACGCCGGTGCCGAACCACCGCGAGCGCACGGTCCTGCGCGGCTTGGTGTAGCGGGTGGCGAGCGGTTCGCGGTGCAGGGGCGTGCCGTCCGCCAGTTCGGGTCTGACGCACGTGGTCCCGGGCGCCATCCACACGGCGAGCAGCTCCGGGGTGTCGCGGACGACGGTCACGGGCCGGCAGATGTGGACGTGGTCGCCGCCGTTGGCCCGGTACCGCCACAGGATGTGCTCCCCCGCGCTCCAGCGCGGGCCGCCCGCCGTCCCCGTGTTGTCCTCCGTCTGCGCTGTCATGAGCGGATCCTATTCGGGGGGCGGGGACGGTCCGCGGTCCGCGCGGCGGCTCCCGCCGCCGCGGGCGGGCGGCGGGAGCCGCCGCGGGGTCAGGGGCGGGTCATGCGCAGCACGTCCAGGGCCTCGTCCAGCTGCTCCGGCGTGATCAGGCCGCGCTCGACGTAACCGGACTCCAGGACCACCTCGCGGATCGTCTTCCGTTCCGCCAGGGACCTCTTGGCGACCTTCGCGGCCTCCTCGTACCCGATGTACCTGTTCAGCGGGGTCACCACGGACGGCGAGGACTCCGCGTACTCGCGGGCGCGCTCGACGTCCGCCTCGATGCCGTCGACCGTGCGGTCGGCCAGCAGGCGGGAGGCGTTGGCCAGCAGCCGGATGGACTCCAGGAGGTTCTTCGCGATCACCGGGAGCATCACGTTCAGCTCGAAGTTGCCCGACGCCCCGGCCACCGCGACCGCCGTGTCGTTCCCCGTCACCTGGGCGGCGACCATCAGGACCGCCTCGGGGATCACCGGGTTGACCTTGCCCGGCATGATCGAGGAGCCGGGCTGGAGGTCGGGCAGCCGGATCTCGGCCAGGCCGGTGCGCGGGCCCGACGACATCCAGCGCAGGTCGTTGCAGATCTTGGTCAGGCCGACGGCGACCGTGCGGAGCTGGCCGGAGGTCTCCACCAGGGCGTCGCGGGCGCCCTGGGCCTCGAAGTGGTCGCGGGCCTCGGTCAGCGGCAGCCCGGTGGCGCGGGCGACCTCGGCGATCACGGCCGCCGAGAAGCCGGGCGGGGTGTTGATGCCGGTGCCCACCGCGGTGCCGCCCAGCGGCAGCTCGGCCAGCCGCGGCAGGCAGGCGCGCAGCCGCTCCACCCCGTACCGCATCTGCGCCGCGTAGCCGCCGAACTCCTGGCCGAGCGTGACGGGCGTGGCGTCCATCAGGTGGGTGCGGCCCGACTTGACCACGCCGGCGAACTCCTCCGCCTTCCGCTCCAGCGCCCCGGCCAGGTGCTCCAGCGCGGGGATCAGGTCCCCGGTGACGGCCGCGGTCGCCGCGATGTGGATGGAGGAGGGGAAGACGTCGTTGGAGGACTGGCTGGCGTTGACGTGGTCGTTGGGGTGCACCGGCGCGCCCAGCCGCTCGCTCGCGAGGGTGGCGACGACCTCGTTCATGTTCATGTTGGAGGAGGTGCCGGAGCCGGTCTGGAAGACGTCCACGGGGAAGTGGTCGTCCCAGCGTCCCTCGGCGACCTCGGCGGCGGCCCCGGAGATGGCCCGGGCCATCTCCGGTTCCAGGACGCCGAGGTCGGCGTTGACCCTGGCCGCCGCCTCCTTGATCCGGGCCAGCGCCTGGATGTGCGCGCGCTCCAGGCGCAGGCCCGAGATCGGGAAGTTCTCCACGGCGCGCTGGGTCTGCGCCCGCCACCTGGCGTGCGCGGGGACCCGCACCTCGCCCATGGAGTCGCGCTCGGTCCGGTACTCGCCGCTCGCCCTGCTGTGTTCCTCGTTCGTCCCGGTCATGGGACAAATCTACTTCTCCGGGACGTCAGTTCCCGGAACGGACCGGAATGGAGGTGACGAAGGGCTTCGCCGGGCCGGGGTCGGTGAAGAAGTCGTTGCCCTTGTCGTCGACGACGATGAACGCCGGGAAGTCCTCCACCTCGATCTTCCACACCGCTTCCATGCCCAGCTCCTCGTACTCCAGGACCTCGACCTTCTTGATGCAGTCCTGGGCGAGGCGGGCGGCCGGTCCGCCGATGGAGCCGAGGTAGAAGCCGCCGTGCCTGGCGCACGCCTCGGTGACCTGCCGACTGCGGTTGCCCTTGGCCAGCATCACGAAGGAGCCGCCCGCCGCCTGGAACTGCTCGACGTAGGCGTCCATCCGGCCGGCGGTCGTCGGGCCGAAGGAGCCGGAGGCGTACCCTTCCGGGGTCTTGGCCGGGCCCGCGTAGTACACGGCGTGGTCGCGCAGGTACCGCGGCATCTCCTCGCCGGCGTCCAGCCGCTCCTTGATCTTGGCGTGGGCGATGTCGCGGGCGACGACCAGCGGGCCGCTCAGCGACAGCCGGGTCTTGACCGGGTACTTGGACAGCTCGGCGCGGATCTCGTCCATCGGGCGGTTGAGGTCGATCCGCACGACGTCCGAGTCGAGGTCGGCGTCGGTGGTGTCGGGCAGGAAGCGTGCCGGGTCCCTCTCGAGCTGCTCCAGGAAGACGCCCTCGGCGGTGATCTTCGCCAGCGCCTGGCGGTCGGCGGAGCAGGAGACGGCGATGGCCACCGGGCAGGACGCGCCGTGGCGGGGCAGCCGGACGACGCGCACGTCGTGGCAGAAGTACTTGCCGCCGAACTGGGCGCCGATGCCGAGCTTCTGGGTCAGCTCGAAGACCTTCTCCTCCAGCTCCAGGTCGCGGAAGCCGTGGCCGGACGGGGAGCCGGAGACGGGCAGGGAGTCCAGGTAGTGCGCGGAGGCGTACTTGGCGGTCTTGAGCGCGTACTCCGCCGAGGTGCCGCCGACCACGATCGCCAGGTGGTACGGGGGGCAGGCGGCCGTGCCCAGGGAGCGGATCTTCTCCTCCAGGAAGCGCATCATGGACGCCTCGTTCAGGACGGCCTTGGTCTCCTGGTAGAGGAAGGACTTGTTGGCGCTGCCGCCGCCCTTGGCCATGAACAGGAACTTGTAGGCGTCGCCGTCGGTGGCGTACAGCTCGATCTGCGCCGGGAGGTTGTTGCCAGTGTTCCTCTCCTCCCACATGGTCAGCGGGGCCATCTGGGAGTAGCGCAGGTTGAGCTGGGTGTACGCGTCGTAGACGCCGCGGGAGAGGGCCTCCTCGTCGCCGCCCTCGGTGAGCACGTTCTGGCCGCGCTTGCCCATCACGATCGCGGTGCCGGTGTCCTGGCACATCGGGAGGACGCCGGCGGCGGCGATGTTGGCGTTCTTCAGCAGGTCCAGGGCGACGAAGCGGTCGTTGGGGGACGCCTCGGGATCGTCCAGGATGCGGCGGAGCTGGGCCAGGTGCGCCGGGCGCAGGAAGTGCGAGATGTCGCGCATCGCCTCGGCCGCGAGCAGGCGCAGCGCCTCCGGCTCGACCTTCAGGAAGGTGCGTCCGCCCGCCTCGAAGGTGCTGACGCCTTCGGCGGTGACCAGGCGGTAGGACGTGGTGTCCTCGCCCAGGGGGAGCAGGTCCGTGTAGGAGAACGCCGGGTGGTGCGGGCGGGGATCGGCAGGCATGGACGGTCTCTTCCTCTCGACGACGGCGCCTCACAGGGTAAGACCCCGTACCGGGGGCCGGGCGTGTGAGGTCCGGCTCAGTCCGCCCCCGGCTCGCCCCCCGCGTCCCCTGGTCGCGATGTATCGCGTTCGATAGTCTGGCTCCGTGGACGAGAAGAGCTCCCCGGGGAAGCAGCCCGGGCACCGGCCCGAACGGACCGTGGCCGAGGCGGACGTACGCGCGTCGGACGCCGACCGCGACGGGGTCGCGGAGATCCTGCGCGAGGCGCTCGCGGAGGGGCGGCTGGACACCGAGGAGCACGCCGAGCGGATCGACTCGGTCTACCGGGCCAGGACCGTCGGCGAACTGGCGCCGCTGGTGCGCGACCTGCCGGCGGGACGTCAGGACGCCTCCGGACCCCGGACCTTCGCGCCGCCGCTTCCCGCCTCCCCCCGGCCCCCGCACGGGGAGCGCGGCGAGCGCCTGTTCGCGGTCTTCGGCGGCGCCTCGCGCAGGGGGCGCCGGCGCATCGGCCCCGGGGTCAGGGCCTTCGCCCTCTTCGGCGGCGTCGAACTCGACCTGACCGAGGCGCTGTTCGACCAGCGGGAGGTCGTCGTCAGCGCCACGGCGCTCTTCGGCGGGATAGAGATCAGGGTCCCGGAGAACGTGACCCTGCGCGGCGGCGGCACCGGCGTCATGGGCCGCTACGACGTGCGGCCGCAGGAGTCCGACGACCCGGAGGCGCCGGTGGTCGTGGTGCGCGGCGCGGCGGTCTTCGGCGGCGTCGAGGCCAGGCCCCGGCGCGGCAAGCGCCTGCGCGACCTGCGCGGACGCTGACGCCCGCCGGAAGGGGCGGGCCGTCCGCACGGCCCGCCCCCGGTGCGGGCCGTGTGGACGGCGGCTCCCGGCCGGCCGCGGCGCGGGCCGGTCACTCCGTGCGCAGCCCGTCCGGGCGCATCATCCGCCACAGGGGCGGAAGGCTGAGAGCGGTCACCAGCAGGATCACCGCGGCGCCCAGGCCCGTCACGGCGGCGATGCCCGCCCAGTCGACCGCGACCGGCGTGGAGACCGTCGCCAGCAGGGCGGCGCCCAGCCCGATGCCGCCGGCGACCGCCAGCGCCAGGCCGAGCACCACCGGCAGCGCGGTCTGCCACAGCACCGACCAGCCCAGCGTGGAGCGCCGGGTGCCGAAGGCGACCAGCACCGACAGCAGCCTCCTGCGCTCGCGCAACTGCTCCAGCGTCGAGACGACCATGCCGGCGCCGATCAGCAGCAGCACCCCGGCCGCCCCGATGTGGAGGGCCTTCCGGATCGCGGCGAACTCCTCGACCTCCCGGGTGGCCGCCAGCACCATCACATCGGTGGCGGGGCGGCCGGTCTCGGCGGCGTTGCGGACGTGCTCCACCGCGTCCGGCACCTCCCGGTCGATCCTCACCATGATCTCGGCACGGGCCTCCCGCATCGCGGAGGCGTCGATCGCCTGCGGGGTGGCGAGGATGCCGTAGATCATCTCGCCCTGGGGGCTGGTGCGCGCCTCCACCTCGCGGGCGTCGCCGGGGACGGTCCACGGCACGCGGTCGCCCGCCTGCTCGTAGGCGCCCTCGTCCTCGTCGTACCTCGGGGGGTTGAGGTCGAGCCGCGCGCCGGGGCGCTCGCCGAGCCCGTCCTCGCCGTCCCCGGAGTCCTCCGAGCGCACGATGAAGACGTCGCCCTCCGCGCACGCGGTGATCCGCGCCAGTTCCCTCAGCGTGGCGCAGTCGGCCACGCTGACCCGGGTGTAGGGGACGTCGCCGTTGGGGTCCGCCCCCACCGTCAGGTAGTGGCCGGTGGTCGTCCCCAGCACCTCCCGGACGCCTCGGGCGGCCTCCAGCCGCTCGACCAGCTCGCGGGTCCCCCCGCCGTCCTCGACGGCGCTGCCGATCTGGATCTGGGCGCGCCGGGGGTCCTGGCCGGTGTCCTTGGTGTAGGCGCCGCTCACTCCGCTGAAGAACATCTGGATGGCTATCGCCCCGGCGACCGCGACGGTGATGCCGCCGACCGCGCGGGCGGCCGGGCCGCTGTCGAGCTGGAGGCGGCGGATGGCGAGCTGGAGGGACAGGGGGCCGCCGCGCAGCCGTCCCACGGCCTTCTCCACCACCCAGGGCAGCACGACCGTGACACCGGCCAGCAGCAGCACGATGCCGGCGGTGATGCGGTAGGTGTCGATCGTCTCCTCGTCGGAGCTGATCCCCCCGAACGAGGGGGCCAGCAGCAGCAGTCCGGCCGCGGGCAGCGCCATCCGCCACCACAGCCTGCGCCCGCGCGCTCCGGCCTGGCGCACGACGCCGAGCGGTTCGATGGCCACCCCGCGCAGCGCGAACAGGGTGACGGCCACGGCGCAGGCGGGCACGGCCAGCAGGATCAGCGCGAGGATCGGGGCGCTGGGCCGGACGTCCGACGGGAAGACGCTGATGCCGAACAGTTCGGCCTCGCCGATGAGGAGCCTGATGGGCCAGAACAGCGCGGCGCCCACGGCCAGTCCGAGGAGGGCCCCCACCAGCGACTCGCCGGCGGCGATGCGCCGGACCATCCGGCTGTCGGCGCCGACCAGCCGCAGCGCGGCGAGCCTGCGGTCGCGGCGCTCGCCGCCGAAGCGGACGGCGGTGGCGACGAACACCGCGACCGGGAGCAGCAGCACCACGCACACGACGACCACCAGCAGCAGCAGGACGGCGTCCAGCGATTCGGGTTCGTGGTCGGTGCCGAAGCGGTCGGTGCGGTGGGCCAAGCCGGTCCCGTCGAGCTCGTCGGAGCCCAGGACGTAGGAGAGTTCCCGCGGCCCCACCAGGCCCTCCTCGCCGATGGTGCCGACGATGCGGTGGGGCAGCCGCTTCTTCAGCAGCTCGCCCTCGGGCGACGAGAGCAGCTCGCGCAGCGCCGGCGAGACCGCCATCTCGCCGGGGGCGGGGAACTCGTCCAGGCCCGGCGGCACCGGCGGCCTGCTGCCCTCCCGCTGGACGATCCGGCCGTGGATGCCCTTGTCGCGGAACTCGGTGCCGTCCTCCAGGACGAGCACGCTGCGCTCGGAGCGCTCGGCCTCCGGGCCGAAGACGGAGACCGCCCGGGCCGCGCCGCGGGCATCGCGGGCGTCGAGCATGGCGGGCACGGAGGCGGCCACCATCAGCACCGCCACGCCGAGGCCGACGCCGACCGCCGTGAGCGCGGTGCGGATCCAGCCCTCCCGGCCCCCGGTGAGCGCGAAGCGGGCTCCCATCAGCAGGTCGGCGGCCCAGCGGACCGCACCGGCGGGCTGCCGGGCCGGTGCGGGCGGCGGGGCGGGGGGCGCCTGGGGCGCCCTGGAGTCCAGTGCGCTCATGCCGCGCCCGCCATGTCCCGCACCCTGCCGTCGCGGACGACGATCTCGCGGTCGGAGTAGGCGGCGACCCGGGCCTCGTGGGTCACCAGCACCACGGCGGCCCGGGTGTCGCGGGCGGCGTCGGTGAGGAGCTGCATGACCCGCTCGCCGTTGAGGGAGTCCAGCGCGCCGGTGGGCTCGTCGGCGAAGACCACGCGCGGCGTGGTCACCAGGGCGCGGGCGACGGCGACGCGCTGGCCCTGGCCGCCGGAGACCTGGCCGGGCCGGTGGTGCCGCACGTCCTCGACCTCCAGCCGCTCCAGCCACTCCGCGGCCCTGGCCTCGGCCTCCTTGCGGGACACACCGGTCAGGCGCAGCGGCAGGGCGACGTTCTCGGCGCAGGTCAGCTCGGGGACGAGCTGGCCGAACTGGAAGACGAAGCCGAACTCCGAGCGCCGCAGGGCGCTGCGCTCGGCGTCCGGCATCGCCGACAGTTCGCGGCCGCGGTAGCGGACCGTGCCGGAGTCGGGGCGGACGATTCCGGCCAGGCAGTGCAGCAGGGTGGACTTGCCGGAGCCGGAGGGGCCCATCACGGCGACGACCTCGCCGGGGTGGACGGAGAAGGACGCGTCGTCCAGGGCGGGGGTGGGTCCGTAGGACTTGCGCAGGCCGGCGGCGTGCAGGAACGGTTCGGCGGTGGTCATCCGCGTACCTCCCGGGCGAGTTGGTCGAGGCGCGCGGCGGTCAGTTCCAGCCAGCGCAGGTCGGCTTCGAGGTGGAACAGGGCGTGGTCGCAGATGAGCTGGTCGGCGAGGTCGCCGCTCTGCTTGCGCCGGGTCAGTTCGCGCATCAGCCGCAGGTGTTCGGAGCGCTGGACGTCCAGCAGTTCCGCCGCGTCGCGCCCGGTCAGCAGGGCGAGGACGACCTTGGTGTAGAGGGTGGACTGCAGGTACGGCTCGGGCTTCTCAGGGCGGCCGAGCCAGGAGGCGACGTCGGTGATCCCGGCGTCGGTGATGGCGTAGCGCTTGCGCTCGGGCCCCTCCCCGGGTTCGATCCCCTCGACCTCCACCAGGCCGTTCTTCAGCAGTCTGGACATCGTCGAGTAGACCTGCCCGTAGTGCAGCGGGCGGTCGTGGCCGAAGCGCTCGTCGAAGGCGCGCTTGAGGTCGTAGCCGTGGCGGGGGCCGGTCTCCAGGAGTCCCAGCAGGGTGTGGCCGATGGACATGCCGACGACTGTACACCACGTGTATACACGCGATGTATACACGTGGTGCGCGCATCCGCCCCGCTCGTCCGCTCCCTGCCGCGCCGCCGTTCCGCCGGGCCGGCCGGGCCCGCCGGGGTCAGTCCCCCGTGCGCGGCGGGCGGCCCCGGCGGGGGTGGGGACGGGCGTCCCCCGGCATGCGTCCGGCCTCGGTCAGCGCCCTGCGCAGCAGGTAGTCGATCTGGGCGTTGGTGCTGCGCAGTTCGTCCGCGGCCCACCTGGCGAGGGCGTCGTGGACGGCGGGGTCCAGCCGCAGCAGCACCTGCTTGCGCTCGCGCGGGCGCCGCTGCCGCCGTTCCCGTTCGGGGCCCTCCTCCCCGGGGGGCCGCTGGGGCTGCTCGGTCACTGGTACAGCGACCCCGCGTTGAGAACCGGCTGCGGGGAGCGGTCGCCGCAGAGCACCACCAGCAGATTGCTGACCATGGCGGCCTTGCGCTCCTCGTCCAGCTCGACGAAGTCCTGCGCGGCGATCCGGGCGACGGCGTCCTCGACCATGCCGCAGGCGCCCTCCACGATCGCCCGGCGCGCGGCGACCACCGCGCCCGCCTGCTGGCGCTGGAGCATCGCGGCGGCGATCTCGGGGGCGTAGGCCAGGTGCGTGAAGCGCGACTCGATGATCCGCACGCCCGCCGCCCGCACCCGGGCGGTCAGCTCGGCGGCGAGCTTCTCGGTGATCTCCTCGGCGTTGCCCCGCAGCGACAGGCCGTCCTCGTCGTGGGCGTCGTAGGGGTACTCGATGGCGATGTGCCGCACGGCGGCCTCGGTCTGCGTGGAGACGAACTCCACGAAGTCGTCCACCTCGAAGACGGCCTGGGCGGTGTCCTCCACCTGCCAGACGACGACGGCCGCCAGTTCCACCGGGTTGCCGTAGGCGTCGTTGACCTTGAGCACGGCCGTCTCGTGGTTGCGCACCCGCGTGGAGATCTTCTTGCGGGTGGTCAGCGGGTTGACCCAGCGCAGGCCGTCCTTGCGCACGGTGCCGGTGTAGCGCCCGAAGAGCTGGACGACCCGGGCCTCGCCGGGCGCGACCATGTTGAGCCCGGCCATCGCGAAGACCGAGCCGATCACCAGCAGCACTCCGAGGACTATCAGCGCCGCTCCGCCGGCGCCCGCTCCCCCGGAGGCGAGCCCCGCCCCGGCGACGGTGCCGCCGATCCCGGCCAGCGTCCCCAGCAGGCCGAGCAGCAGGGCGAGTCCGCCCGGGACGGAGTGCGCGGGCACCTCGCGCACCCGGGGCGCCGGCATCTCGGGCAGGTCCCCGGCGACGGACTTGGTCTCAACGGACATGACAGTCCCCCGTTCTGTCGAGAGTCTAGCAAAGTGATATCACTTTAACGTGACGGAGGACGGCCGCGGAAGCCCCCCACCGGAGAGGAACCGGCGCGGAACCGGTGTGGTCCCTCCTGCGGGGACGGGACGCCCCGAAACGGCGGGGACCCCGCCGATGGCGGGGTCTGGCGTGCCGTCGTCCGGCGGGCGGCCGCGGAGCGCCCTACTGCCCCGGGCCGTCCGCGGCGCCCCGCGCGGGGCCGTCCGGTCCGGCCTTCGGGGCGCCCGTCCCGGACGGCCCCGCGGCCGCCTCCGCGGTGGCGCCGTGCGGGACGGCGCCGCCGTGCAGCGCGTTCTCCGCCGCGTACTTCCGCAGGTAGGTGACCACGGTGTTGAGCACCGCCACCACCGGGACCGCCGTGACCGCGCCGGGGATGCCCGCGATGAGACTTCCGCCGGTCACCGCCAGCACCACGCCCAGGGGGTGGACGCTCACCAGCCTGCCGAGGATGAGCGGCTGGAGCACATGGCCCTCCAGCTGCTGCACGGCCAGCACCACCGCGAGCACGAGCAGCGCGGTGACCATGCCCTGGGCGACGAACGCCACGAGGACGGCCAGCGTCCCGGAGGCGAAGGCGCCGACGATCGGGATGAAGGAGAACAGGAAGATGAAGACGGCCAGCGGCACCGCCATCGGCACGTCGAGGAAGTAGATGCCGATGCCGATGAAGAACGCGTCGATGAAGGCCACGATCACCGTGCCGCGCACATAGCTGGTGAGCGTCGCCCAGGCCATCGGACCGGCGCCCGCGACACCGCCGCGCGCCACCTGCGGCACGAAGTTGAGCGTCCAGTTCCACACGCGCCGGCCGTCGTAGAGCAGGAAGATCGACACGAACAGCGCCAGGAGCGCGCCGGAGAAGAACTCCACCACGACGGTCACGCCCTGCCAGCCGGCGCTGGTGATCTCCTGGCTGTTGCTGCCGATCCAGTCGTTCAGGCTGTCGGCGACGTTGTTGATCTGCTCCTCGGTGACGTGGAAGGGGCTGTTGAGCAGCCAGGTCTTCAGCTCCTCGATGCCGCCCTGGACCTGCTTGGTGAGGTCGTCGAGGTTCTCCATCACCTGCCAGACCACGAACCAGCCGACCAGCCCGATCGCCGCCACGCCGGTGACGAAGGTGATCATCGTGGCCAGTCCGCGCCCTATCCCCAGCCTGCGCAGGCGGGCGACCGTCGGCTGGAGCAGCGCGGTGATCAGCAGGCCGATGGCGAAGGCCAGGACGAGCAGGCTGAAGGCGCTGATCACCTTGACCAGTACGTATATGACCCCCGCCAGGATCAGCAGCCGCCACCCCACCTCGGCGGCCACCCTGACCCCCCACGGCACCATGGACGCGGGCGGGGGCGGTCCGTCCGGCGGGCTCACCACGACCGGCGCGGCGGGCGGGGACGGCGGTGCGGCGTCCTCCGCCCCTCTCCCGGCCCGCTCCCGGCGTTCGGTGACCTGCTCGGCGAGGCGCGACACGCTCACCCTCAGCCTCTGAAGTCTCGACATGCCGCTTCCTCCGCCCCCCGTTTCCGCTCGGCCGGTCCCAGTATGGCGTCCGGCCCGGACCGATCGGCGCATATGCCGCACCGTCCGCCCTGTCGTGGGACGACTCCGCCCGGGTAAAGGGTTGCTTCTTTCCCGGCATGCCAAACCCCCCGTCCGCCGGACGGGGGGTTTCGTTCCGGAGCGGGTGGGCCCGGACTCAGTACCAGTGGTTGGCCTGCCAGAACTGCCAGGCGCCGCACGGGCTGCCGTAGCGGTCGTTCATGTAGTTCAGGCCCCACTTGATCTGGGTGGCGGGGTTGGTCCGCCAGTCGGCCCCGGCGGAGGCCATCTTCGACCCCGGAAGCGCCTGGACGAGGCCGTAAGCGCCCGAGGACGGGTTCTGCGCCCGGTAGTTCCAGCCGCTCTCGCGCTCGACGATGTTGGAGAAGCACTGGAACTGGCCCGCGCCCACGATCTGCTGGGCCATCGCCTTGATCTGGGCGACCGTGTACGAGCTCTGCACCGCGATGTCGGTGCGCTCGGCCGAGCGGCTGGCGGCCTGCTGCGCCTGCTGGCGCTTCTTCGCGGCATCCTTGGCGGCCTTCTCCGCCGCCTCCCTCTTGTCCTGCGCGTCCTTGGCGGCCTGGATGCGCGCGGCTTCCGCCGCGGCCTTCTTCGCCGCCGCGTCCGCGGCGACTGCGGCGTTGTCCGCCTGCTGTGTGAGGGAAGCGGTCTGTACCTGGGCCTGCTGGCCGGCGGGTATGTCTGCGAGGAGCGTCGCGTCCGCGGCAGTGGCCTCGACCGGCTCGGTCGTGCCCTGCTCGTTGCCCGAGGCCACACCGACGACGGCGCCGACGGTGGTGACCGCGGTGGCAGACGCCACGGCGAATCCCCGGACCGAGATCCGAGTCACACGGTTTCCTTCCACACTGCCCGCTCAGGTGACCTCGCGGGCGCGCTCGTGCCCCTGACACGGGCCTCCCCACGTGCTGGTCACGGGAGGCGCTGGCCCGGCCGGGTCCCTCCGGGGGGAGGGATCCCGCGTGGTGCTTCGGGCGGCGTACGGCTCGCTGCTGTTGACTTGTGGGTCCGCACCGGGTGGCGCGGCTGTGCCGTACGCGGGGCCTGACAGGACCCACACCCTGCCGGAAAAGAAACGACAGATGCAATTCCGTGACACGTGGGAAACCTCACACCTCCTCCGGCCCTCCGATTCCCCGGAAAACCGCGCGCGGAAGGGCCCCGCACGGCTACGCTTCTGCGTTCCGCCGCGCGGGGCCCTTCCCAATCAGCCCCGAACCGGGGCGAATACGGCCCGGGCGCGCTCTAGGCCGGCCCGTCCTCCAGCATCTCGGTCACCAGTGCCGCGATCGGCGACCGCTCGGACCGGGTGAGGGTGATGTGCGCGAAGAGCGGGTGCCCCTTGAGCCGTTCGACCACGGCGGCCACCCCGTCGTACCGCCCGACGCGCAGGTTGTCGCGCTGGGCCACGTCGTGGGTGAGGACGACCCGGGAGTTCTGCCCGATGCGCGACAGCACCGTCAGCAGGACGTTCCGCTCCAGCGACTGGGCCTCGTCGACGATCACGAACGCGTCGTGGAGCGAGCGGCCGCGGATGTGGGTGAGCGGCAGGACCTCCAGCATGCCGCGGGCCACGATCTCCTCGACGACCTCACGCGTCGTCACCGCCGAGAGGGTGTCGAAGACGGCCTGCGCCCAGGGGTTCATCTTCTCGTCGGCGGTGCCCGGCAGGTAGCCCAGGTCCTGGCCGCCGACCGCGTACAGCGGCCGGAACACCATCACCTTGCTGTGCTGCCGCCTCTCCAGCACCGCCTCCAGGCCGGCGCAGAGCGCCAGCGCCGACTTGCCCGTCCCGGCCCGGCCGCCCATCGAGACGATGCCGACCTCCGGGTCGAGCAGCAGGTCCAGCGCGATGCGCTGTTCGGCGCTGCGTCCGTGGACGCCGAACGCCTCGCGGTCCCCGCGCACCAGTCCGATCCGGCCCTCGGGCGTCACTCTCCCGAGGGCTCTGCCTCTCTCGGAGTGCAGGACGAGTCCGGTGTGCACGGGCAGTTCCGCGGCCTCGGGCACGTACACGCTCTCCGCCGCGTACAGCTCGTCCACGTCCTCGGCGGCGAGCGTCAGTTCGGCCATGCCCGTCCAGCCGGACTCGGTGACGGCCAGCTCGGCCCGGTACTCCTCGGCCAGGAGCCCCACGGACGACGCCTTGATGCGCAGCGGCAGGTCCTTGGAGACGACCGTGACGTCGTACCCCTCGGCCTGGAGGTTCCTGGCCACCGCCAGGATGCGCGAGTCGTTGTCGATCGGCCTGCCGTGGTCCCCGCGCATGGTGGAGGGCAGGACGGCCGGGTCGGAGTGGTTCAGCTCGACCCTGAGCGTGCCGCCCAGGTCTCCGATCGGGATCGGCGCGTCCAGCCGTCCGTGCAGGACGCGGTACTCGTCCAGCCGCCTCAGGGCCTGGCGGGCGAAGTAGCCCAGTTCCGGGTGGTGGCGCTTGGCCTCCAACTCCGTGACCACGACCACCGGAAGCACGACCTCGTGCTCGTCGAAGCGGGTCATGGCCGCCGGGTCGGCGAGCAGGACGCTGGTGTCGATGACGTAGGTGCGCCGGTCGTGGTCTCGGCGCTTGGTGCTGGTCACCACGGATGGACCTACCCCCTCGGAAGAGATCGGGGTGCGACGGCGTCGCGGGGGATGCGGCCGGGCTCCGGCCCCGTGCACGGGCCGGGCACCGGCCCTCCGCGTACTCCGTGCGGCTGCGCACGGTCGTCCGTGGTGTGCAAAGGGCCTCCCGGGGCCGCCTCCCTGGACCGGGAGCCGGCCTGCTGGGGGTATTCCCTTCCCGCACCGCCACCATGCAATGGCATATGCCGTAGGTCGGATGAACAGACGGCGACCGGGAGGGAACCGGGGGCGCGGAAGAGCGCGGGAGGGGGTCCGGAGCGCCTCAGGTTCCGTAGCGGCGGTGGCGCGCCGCGTAGTCCCGCAGCGCGCGCAGGAAGTCCACCTTCCGGAAGGCGGGCCAGAACACGTCGCAGAAGTAGTACTCCGAGTGCGCGCTCTGCCAGAGCATGAAGCCCGACAGGCGCTGCTCGCCGCTGGTGCGGATCACCAGGTCAGGGTCGGGCTGGCCGCGCGTGTACAGGTGCTCGGCGATGTCCTCCAGGTCGAGGGTCTCCGCCAGCTCCTCCAGCGTCGTGCCCCGCGCGGCCCGCTCGGCGAGCAGGGAACGCACGGCGTCGACGATCTCCTGCCGGCCGCCGTAGCCGACGGCGACGTTGACGAGTATCCCCGTGTTGTCCCGGGTGGACTCCTCGGCCTCCTTCAGGACCCGCTGGGTGCGGTCGGGCAGCAGGTCCAGGGTGCCGACGTGGTGCACCCGCCAGCGGCCGTCGGCGGCCAGGTCCCGCACCGCGTCCTCGATGATGCCCAGCAGCGGGCCGAGCTCCTCGGCGGGCCGGCTGAGGTTGTCCGTGGACAGCAGCCACAGCGTGACCACCTCGACGTCCGTCTCGGCGCACCAGCCCAGCAGCTCCCGGATCTTCTCCGCGCCCGCCTGGTGGCCCTGCTCCGTCGTGCCGCCCGCGGCGCGCGCCCAGCGGCGGTTGCCGTCGAGGATGACGCCGATGTGCTTGGGCACCTGCTCATGGTCCAGCCGGCCCTCGACCCGGTGGGCGTAGAGCCTGTAGACCAGCCGGCGCAGCCACCGGGGGTACCACCGGGTCCGTCCCCGGGAAGATTGCAGCATCGGTTCGTTCAGCCCCTCCATGCCGGTCCCGAGCGTTTAGCACCTTACTGCGCTTTCGTACGGCCGCACGAACCGGGAACGTCACAGAACGGTAGTAGGCAGGAGCGCACGCACCCCATGAACGCCATGAACCCCTCACACCCCCGCCCCGCCGCCGCCTCCCGCTACGGCGCCATGCGGTACCGGCGCACCGGCCGCAGCGGCCTGAGGCTCCCGGAGATCTCCCTGGGCCTGTGGCACAACTTCGGCGACGACCGGCCCCTGGAGACCCAGCGGGCGATCCTGCGCCGCGCCTTCGACCTGGGGATCACCCACTTCGACCTGGCCAACAACTACGGCCCGCCGCCCGGGGCGGCCGAGGCCAACTTCGGCCGGATCCTCGCGGAGGACTTCCGTCCCTACCGCGACGAGATCGTCGTCTCCACCAAGGCGGGCTACCTCATGCGCCCCGGCCCCTACGGCGAGTGGGGGTCGCGGAAGTACCTGCTGTCGTCCCTGGACGCCTCGCTGCGGCGGATGGGACTGGAGTACGTCGACGTCTTCTACTCGCACCGCTTCGACCCCGAGACCCCGCTGGAGGAGACGATGGGCGCGCTGGCGTCCGCCGTCCACCAGGGCAAGGCCCTCTACGCCGGCGTCTCCTCCTACAGCGCGCGGCGCACCCGCGAGGCCGCGCGCATCCTGCGCGACATGGGCGTCCGGCCGCTGATCCACCAGCCGTCCTACTCCATGATCAACCGCTGGACGGAGGAGGACGGGCTCCTGGACACGCTGGAGGAGGAGGGCATGGGCTGCATCTGCTTCGCCCCCCTCGCCCAGGGCCTGCTCACCGACAAGTACCTGAGCGGCATCCCGGAGGGATCCCGCGCCGCCCGGGGCTCCTCCCTGGACCCGGGCCTGCTCACCGACGAACTGGTCGGGAGGCTGCGCGGACTGAACGCCGTCGCCGAACGCCGCGGCCAGTCCCTGGCCCAGCTCGCGCTGACCTGGGTGCTGCGGGACCCGCGGATGACGTCGGCGCTGATCGGCGCCAGCAGCGTCGCCCAGCTGGAGGCGAACGTGGCCGCGCTCGACGGCCCGGAGCTGACCGACGAGGAGCTGGCGGAGATCGACTCCTACGCGGTCTCGGCGCCCGGGGTGAACATCTGGGCCCTCAGCAGCGAGGGCTGAGCCGGGCGGGCGCGGGGCGGGTCCGGGCGCCGGAAAGGAAGCGGGCCGGTCCGTGGGGGGGATACGGACCGGCCCGAGGGGGGGGATTCCACCATAGCCCCTGCCGCGGTGTGCCCCGCGCACCGACAGGCCGGTTCACACGGTCAGTCCCCCCAGCAGCAGCCCCACGAGGGCGCCCGCCACCATGAACGGACCGAACGGCATGGCCGCCTTGCGGCTCGCCCGCCGCGCCACGACCAGCGACATCCCGTAGACCGCGCCGAACAGGAAGCCCGCGAACGCCCCGCCCAGGAGCACGTCCCAGCCGTACCACCCAAGGGCTACCCCCACCGGGATCGCCAGCTTGACGTCCCCGAAGCCCATGCCGCGCGGATTGATCAGGAACAGCACCAGGTACGCCCCGCCCAGCGCCGCCCCGCCCAGCAGGGCCCGCACCCAGCTGCCGCCCGCCCCGGGCAGCAGCGCGGCGACCCCGAGCAGGGCGGCGCTGCCCGCGGCGAGCGGGAGCGTCACCACGTCCGGCAGCCGGTGGACCCGGCGGTCCACGACCGCCAGCAGCACCGCGCAGGGCACCAGCAGCAGCCACACCGCCAGCTCCGGCCGCACTCCGACGGCCGCCGCCACGAGCGCGCACGCCACCGCCGTGGCCGTGGCCGCCGGCGCGGCGCCCGGCCCGTACCGCCCGTCCCGGCCGCTTCCGCACGCGCCGCACCGGGCGGGTCCCAGCCATCCCGGCAGGACGTGTCCGGCGGGGCAGTGCGCGCGCCACCGCGCTCCCGGCTCGACGGCGAGCCGGTAGGCGGCGCGCGGCAGGAGCAGCCCGGCGGCGGCACCGTAGACGGCGGCGAGTGCGGTCAGCGTGAGGAGCACGCCGCGAGCGTAGGGCGGACGGCCGGGCCGGGCATGGGCCCCAGGGCCCACGGCGGGGCCCATCTCCCGTTCCGCGCCCGCTCCTTCCGGTCCGTCTGGTAGAACGGCGCTGCGCAACCACACCGACGGACGGCGCGACACGGGGGGCCGGGCATGGGTCGCTGGCAGGACGGCAGGGGAACGCTCCGCGTCGCGGGCGCCCCGGCGGGTGTCCCGGTGGAGATCGCCGCGTCCTACCGGGCCCGCACCCGCGGCCTGCTGGGGCGCGACGGCATCGACGGGGCGATCCTGCTGACCCCTGCGAGCGGTGTGCACACCTTCCGGATGCGGTTCCCGATCGACGTCGCCTACCTCGACCGCCGGCTGACCGTCCTGGCCGTGCGGACGATGAGGCCCGGACGTCTCGGCCTCCCGCGGCCGCGCGCCCGCCACGTGCTGGAGGCCGAGGCGGGCGCCATGGCGCGCTGGGGGCTGCGGCCGGGTGCGCGGATCACGCTGGAGGCGTGAGCGCCGCCCGCGCCCCTGTGCGCCCGGCCCGGGAGTCCGCCGCCGGGGCCCGGGGGCCCGGGGCCCGGGGGCTTCTCAGAGCTTCGCCCGGTCCATGGGAGTGGGCAGGGGGGCCAGCGCCCCGGTCTTCCGCAGGGCCTCGTTCACCGCGAGCACCAGTTCCGTCCCGGGGGCCTCGCCCTCCGGGCCGGAGAGGTCGATGACCACGCCGCCGTGCGCCACCGGCAGCCGTCTGCCCGGCAGGTCGTCGGGGACGAGCGCCGCGCGGCCGGCGGAGAGGTGGACGGCCCGGCCGCACCGGGGGCTGGAGTTGTCCAGGTCGAACGCCTCCCTGACGGCGGACATCAGGGCACGGTCGGCGAAGTCGCCCCAGTCGACGTCCCAGGCCCCGGCGAGGGCGGTCAGCGCGTGCGGCAGCCGGCCGACCAGCGGGTCGTCCGCGTCCGCCTCCTTGGAGCGCATCTTCAGCACCACGCTCTGCGGGACGCCGCCGGCGACTCCGCCCGCCGTGGCCCCGATCTCGACCTTCGGTCCTCCGGCCCGCCGCGTCCACAGGCCGGTCCGGTAGCCGACCGGGTAGGCGCCGGGATCCGGGTCGTGGCGGACGATGTACTCCGCGAACCCCTCCGGGTCGAGCGCGACCGGCGGGGCCTCGGCGCCGGCCTCCGCGACCTCCCGCCAGTCCGAGAAGACCTCCCCGTCGAGCTCCCGCAGCCGTCCGAGGAAGTCGAGCCAGCGGTCGGCCAGCTCGCGCGGAGTCTCCTCCCGCGGCCCCCAGAAGCCCCGTACCGTGAGATTGATCATGATTCCCGGTCCTATTTCTGCACGGGCGTGTGGACGACCTTCACGTTAACGCCCGCGTCCTCGAACGCCTCCCTCGCGGCGTCGGCCACGTTCTTGTTGGAGAAGTGCCACTCCACGGGCTTCCCGCCGGCGGCGTCGACCTGGGCGGTCGCCTGCTTGACCCACCGGTCCGCGACGTCCTGGGACAGCTCGCCGTCCGTCACGTGCTTCCCGTAACCGAACTTGGCCTCCAGGTACGTCCGGCGATCGGAGTCCCAGCCGTCGAACTCGATGTCCCGGCCGCCCTTGGGGTTCCTGACGAGGTACTCCTTGCCCCGCTTCACCTTGGAGACCTGCTCCTGGTACCGGATCCACCGCTCCGCGGCCGCGGAGTTCGCGGGGCGCTTCCTGGAGCCCCACTTGCCGTCGCCCTTGTCCTTGGAGCCGAGCCTGGGGTTCTTCAGGTCCTTGTACCAGGAGGGCTTCGGCCACTTCTTGAAGTCGTCGGGCTTCTTGGCCTCGGGCTTCTTGGCCGGGCAGTTGTGGACGAGGACCGCGGAACCGCCCACCTCCACGTAGTAGGTGTGGATGCCCTCGACGGACAGGTCGTGGGTGCGCTGCCGCCGCTCGTAGCGGTCGACGTCCGTCACCCGCAGGGAGGCGCCCTCGGGGGTCCGGAGCTCGTCGCCCGGACGGATGTCGCCGGCGTCGGCCCAACGCGCCTCGTCCGCCAGCCAGAACGGGTGGGTGTCGGTGGCCGTCACCGTCACCGGGCGGCCGTCCACCAGCACCGTCAGCCGGGTGAAGTGCTTGTCGTTCTCGGTGGTGATGGTGCCGGCGACGGGCCGGGCCGTGGTCAGCCCGCGGTACGGGTCGGTGACCGTGACCAGGTCGCCCGCCCGCACGTCCTCGATCGCGGTCCGCCGGCCGTCCGCCAGCAGGACGGGGGTGCCCGGCAGGAAGCTGTGCTCGCAGGCGTCCTCGGCCTTCCCGAGCCGCTCCCGGGCCTTCCGGAGCTTCCCCGACTTGTCGACCATGCCCGTGAGGCCGTCGTAGAGGTCGCCGCCGTGCTTCTTGATCTTCTTGACGAGCTCGACGGCCCTCTTCCACTTCCACGGCGCCCCGTACTTCGCCGCCAGCTTCCCCACCGCACCGCCGATCAGCGACGTCAGCACGTTGATCAGCGTCTCCGTGCACGCCGCCCCGTCGCCCTCGGTGATGCAGTCCAGCGCGTCGGTGATGCCCAGCTCCTCGGCGAGGATCTTGGCCAGCTCCTCCGCCGCCTCCCTCGCCTTGTCCTTGTCACCCTGGAGCGCCTTCTCGAGGTCCTGGACCTCCTTCAGGGCGTCCTGGTACTCCCTCTCCTCCGGGGACTCGGTCTGCTCGCCCTCCGGGTAGGGCTCGTCCGCGGCGGCCTGGTCCGCGTCGGGATCGTCACCGGGGTAGTCGTCGCCACCGCCGGTGCCGTCGGGGCCGGGTCCGCCGCCCGGGTCGTCACCGGGGCCGTCGGGGCCGGTGGGGCCGTCGGCGACCGTCTCCTCCCCGCCGCAGTCCCCGCCGCCGGTCACCCTGCAGATCTGCTCGTTGATCTTCCCGGTGATCTCGGTGCCGATCCCCGTCGCCACCAGGGCGCCGACGATCACGACCACCACCGCGACCAGCCCGACGTACTCCGCCGCCGTCTGCCCGGCCTCCGGATGCCGCAGCCCGAGCACGCGGACCGGGGAGACCGGCTCCCGCGGGGCCCTGCGCTCCCGGGCCAGGGCGAACCACGCCCTGGCGCTCGGCGCCGAGAGCAGCACCACCGCCAGCAGCGGCAGGACGAGGTGGACGGACCCCCACCACACGCCGTCCCGCGTGTTCTGCAACGCCTGGACCAGCACCCAGCCCTGGACGGGGTACGCGCTCGCCCACGCCCGGCGACCGGCCACCCGCATCCCCCCGGCCAGCAGCGCCCCGATCACCCCCGGGGCCAGGGCGCACACCGCCGCCCAGCGGCCGGGCGCGCCGTCCAGCGCGTCGGCGGCCGACAGGCCGAGGAGCGCGAAGAGCACGAGTCTGGCCGCGACGACGGCGCTCGGCATCGGCACACGGCCGTCGTGCCGGCGGATGCGGCCCACCGCGGGTATGAGTCCGGACATGCCGGCGAGGCTATGGAGCGGCCGCCCGGACCGCATGGGCCCGTGGGCCCACTTCCGGACCCAACTCCCCCGCCGCCCCCGGGCCGCGCCGGCCGGCTCCCCGCCTCCGGTTCCCTACCGCTCCAGCTTCTCGATCTGGGCCGCGACCACCGACTGCGGAATCTCGGGCGCGGCGAAGTCCGTCAGGTTCATCGAGTAGAAGAACGCCACGGTGGAGCCCGAGCGGACCACCTTGAACAGCAGCGGCACCTCGTCGCCCTCCATGTCGCCGACCACCTGGTAGGCCAGGGCGTCGTCGGCGCCGGTGGGAGCGGCGAGCTCCCTGACGGCGGAGTACTTGCCGGTGCCATCGCCGGTCTTGGTGGTGAAGCCGCCCGCACACGCCTTGACCGCCTTGCGCAGCCCCTCCATCAGGCTGTTCGCGTCCTCCTGCTCGTACGCGGCGAGCATCTCGAAGAGGATCAGCCCGCCGTCCTCCTCGTCGTCGGAGGTGCTGATGAACTGCCGGTGGATCATCTCGGCCGGCTCGGGCCGCGGTGCGCCCCCGATCACCGAGGCGATCGGCCGGCACTCGGCCCGCTCGGCCTTCTCCTGCCCCGCCCCCGACAGCTCCTCCTCCGACGGCGTCTTGACGGTGTACCCGGAGACGTCCGCCGTCTTCAGCGCCGCCTTCTCCAGTTCCGCCCGGGACAGGAGGTTCGCGGGCGCGGCCGGTTCCGTACGGACCGGGGAGGGGGCGGCGGACCGGTCCGCGGGCGCCGAGGAGGTCCCGCCCTTCTCCGCTTCCCTCGCCCCTTCCCCGTCCGCCGGTCCGGAGCCGCCGCAGGCCGAGGCGAAGCCCAGCGCCAGAACGGCGGCGGCCGCGGGGAGGAGGCGGGTTGCACGAGTCTTCATGGTGGCGGTGCTCCTGTGCGCATGGGCGTCTGCCGCGCCCGTGGTGTGGTGTCGTCGGACGGCGGGCCGGCCGGCGCTTCCCGCCGGCCGGCCCGCCGGAGAGTCCCGCAGGCCGCCGGCGGCCTACTCCTCTCCCCGGGGGAAGGAGACCTCCACCCGGCGGTTCTTCCTGCGGCCCTCCTCCGTGGAGTTGTCCGCGATCGGGTAGTCCTCGCTGTAACCGCGGATGTTGAAGGTGATACCGGCGTCGAGGTCCTTCAGCAACTGCCTGTGGACGGCCTCGGCGCGCCGCTTGGACAGGACCTGGCCGTGCTCGTACGAGCCGAGGTTGTCGGTGAAGCCGAAGACGTTCACCTCCGTGGCGCCCTGCTTTCCGATCTCCTCGGCGATGGCCTTGATGCGGCCGTTCGCCTCGGCGTTGAGCTTGGCGCTGTCCTTGCCGAAGAGCACCTCGGCCTGGAGGGCGAACTTCACCTGCGAGTTGGTGTCCTCGCGGCGTTCCTCGCCTCCCTGGTCCTCGACGACGAACTTGATGTCGAGGACCTTGGGCTCGGCGAGGGTGGCCCCGTCGACCATCTTCAGGTCGGGGTCGTTGCCGTCGATCTCGGGCGGCTCCGGCGTGGTTTCGGTGCCGGGGGGCCGACTCGGCCCGTCTTCGGCACGGGCACTGGTGACCGACAGGGTGTGGGCACCGCCGACGAGTACGGCGACGGCGAGTGTGGTGACGGCGAGGCGCGAGGGCACGATACGCGTTCGGTTGTCGTTCATCGCCACTCGCTCACTGGGTGATCTGAATCGTCACGGACGGAAAGGACGGCAACTGGAAGTCGACCTCGTTGCTGTCCTCGGGCGGTGCCGGGAACTGCATGAAGATGGCCATTTCCTTGCCCGCGTCCACCTGGGTGAACCCCGAGGTGCAAAGGCAACGGCCCTCGGTGTCCCGCAACACGTAGTACCGCTTCTTGTCCGCCTTGTCGATCAGCGTTGCACCGCCGACGGACTGGCCGCCCCCCTGCAGTTCCGTTTCGGTGCCCCGCCACTCCGTCGTCGCGTAGTAGGCCTTGTCTCCGGTGTTCTTCACCTGGCCGTTGACGGTGACGAAGCCGCCCGAGTCCCGCTTGGCGCTGTAGAGGGTGAGCACCATGCCGTCCCTGCCCTCGACCTCGGCGATCTTCTGGTTGGTGTCGGGACCGGTGTCCGGCTTGTCCCCGCCCTCCTTGTTCTCCGGGCTGGGCTGCGACGACGAGCCGGAGCTCGTCTTGTCCTCGTCACCGCCGCCGCAGGCCGTCGCGGCAAGGGCGAGCGTCACAGCCATCAGTGCTGCGGCCGCCCCCCTGCGGGCCTTCACGGTGCGCCGAATGCTCATGGAAGTTCTTCCTTTACTCGTCGTTCGCTGTCAGTCCGCAAGACGGACGGTGAAGAGCCTTTCCAGCCCGGGCAGCGGGTCGGGATCGGACGGGTCGATGGTCAGGTCCAGGCCGTCACACGTCAGCTCGATGGGCGCCACTTTCCCGCCCTCGTCCTCGTCCTCACCCGGATCACCGGGTTCCTCGGGGACTTCCGGCTCCTCGCCCGGCTCTTCGGGCCCGAGCTCGCAGCGGGGCTCGACGACCGCCGTCGCGGTCGCCTCCCCGTGCTCCTCGTCGGTACCGGGGATCACCGACGCGCCGACGGTGTAGCGCGTCCTGACCTTCACGGTGAAGCCGTTGTGGGGAAAGGAGGCCCGGTCGCAGCTCACCACGTCCGACCGGTTCCGGTCCGCGAACCGCTCCGCCTCCTCACAGCCGCCGGCGGTGCCGAACCGGCTGCCGCTGAGCAGGTCCTCCCACTGGTCGGGGTCGAGGAGGGCGGCGAGCAGACCACGGCCGAGCTGGTCCCGGGCGTCCTGCGCCGCCGCGAGGGCCGCGGCGTCCGCGGCGCCCTGGGCGCCGTTGCGGGTGGCCGCCGCCTGGCCCACGGCGAAGAAGGCGAACGCGAGGAAGAGCAGGCTCGCCACCACCACGATGTAGATGGGGAAAGCCTGCCCTCGGTCCTCCGACGAGCGGTGCCGCAATGCGGTCAGCCGGCCTTGATCTTGTCGACCTGCTCGTTGATCTTCTGCGTGATCTTGCCACCGATGCCGGTACCGACGATCGCACCGATGATCACGACGACCACCATGATGATGCCCAGGTACTCCAGCGCGGTCTGACCGCGGTCGAACGGGTGGGCGTAACGCTTCCGGAACTTCTCGATGCCGGTCTTCGCCCAGTGGCCGGCGTGGACCCGGGTGGCGGCGTAGGCCTGCAGCATCCTGTCGTTCATCTCGGTCCCCTCCGAATTCGGCCGACCGCCCGTCGGCCGGCGCACAGGTCTCCGTGTGGTCGCCCGCGCTTCCGGCTCCGTCCCCGCCGGTCCCGCTCACGACACCGGGAACGTATGCCGCGGGAGGGGTGGGGGTGGAGGGTCCCAGGGCCCAACGGCGGGCCCAAAGGCGCCTCTGGGCCCCCTCCGCTCCCCGGCGGGCCCCCGGTGCCGTCTCCTCGTCAGCCATGACCGGTCCTCCCCCTTCCGATACCGGTGCGTGCCGTGCCCAACCAGACCGCGATGGCCTCGCTGCGGCTGGCGGCATGCAGCTTGGCGAAGATCCGGTTGATGTGGTTCTTGACCGTCTTCTCGCTGATGAAGCAGGCGGCGGCGATCTGCGGATTGGCCATGCCGGACGCGATCAGCTCCATCACCTCCGCCTCCCTGGCGCTCAGCCCGAACCGCTCCGCCCTGGACATGCCCGGGACAGCATCAGACTGTGCCACAAGAGATTGCTCCTGCGAAGCATCTGGAGAGGAATATGACGCATTCGAAACCACGTCTTCCCCCCTCGTATACCGGCGGCTTGGCCACAGATGGGCACTTTGCTCCGGGCCGCCATGTGCGAGTGCACTCTGTTGCCCCGGCCCCGTGGACAGGTGGCCCGCACCCGTGGGCGCCGTACCGAGACCGTCGGGCAGCGGCCGCCCCGGAGCGGCCGCCGTGCCGCGCAGGCTGGCCAGGAGCGCGGTGGAGGCCGTGGACGTGAAATGGGCCCGGCCCTCCCTGGTGTCGCGGACCGCCGAGACCAGCTGGTCGGCGGTGAACTCGCCGTGGACCAGGTAGCCCCCCGCCCCCAGCCTCAGCGCCTCGTGGACGACCTCGCTCTCGCGGCTGTAGGTCAGCATCAGCACGGGCGCCATACGGACCAGGTGGGGCAGCGCCGAGATGCCGTCGACGCCCGGCATCCGGACGTCCAGGAGCACCACGTCGGGCCGGTGCCGCCAGGTGGCCTCGCAGGCCTCGCGGCCGTCGGCCGCCTCGGCGACCACCCGGATGTCGTCGCGCCCCTGGAGCAGGACGGTCAGTCCCGCCCGCACGACCGGGTTGTCGTCGGCCACGACGACGCGCAGGGGTGCGGCCGCCGCCGGCGGGGGCATCGGCGGCAGGGGGTCGGTCGGCGGCGGAGGTGGGGGGACACGGTCCGGTGCGTGCCCCTGTCGGGGGTCCGCGCTGTACTGGGACGCGGAGTGGTGCCGTCCCGGAGCGCGGGAGACGTCGTCCGGCATCGTGCGGCCTCCTCTCGGGTGTGGGGCGGAAAGCGTGCGTCAGGAGCGGATGTACCGGTATTGCTGTGCGATGGCCGCCAGGCCCTCCGGCAGCAGGGCGGCCAGTGGCAGGTCGAGGCGCACCTCGGTGCCGGTGGGCGCCCGCCCCCTGCCGATGCGGATGCGCGCGCCGATTCCCGCGGCGCGCTCCACCATTCCGACGAGGCCGAAGTGCCCCGCCTGTCTCAGCTGTTCCAGGTCGGTGCCCGAGGGCAGGCCGCGGCCGTCGTCGTAGACGCTGATCCGCAGCGCGTCGTCGACGACCCCGGCCGAGACGTCGACACGGGTGGGCTCGGCGTGCCGGCGGGCGTTCTCCATCGCCTCGGAGACGATGGTGAGCGCCTGCCTGGCCACGGCCTGCGGAATCGGCGGTACGGGCACACCGTCCAGCAGGCGGAAGGCGGCCTTCACCCCTGACCGGCGTGCGAAGTCCGCCGTCCGGGCGGAGAGTTCGCCGACGATGTCCACCCCGCCGTCCAGGCCCGACTCGCGGCGGAGGTCGGACAGCAGCTCGCGGGACTCCACCGCGGCGCGCCGTGCCGAACGGGCGACGAGCCCGGCCTGCCGTCTGAGGGTTTCGGGGTCCAGGCGGTCGGCGGACGCGGCCAGGCCGTCCGCCGCCAGGGCGAGGCCGTGGAGGGTCTTGGCGACGGAGTCGTGCATCTCGCGTGCCAGCCGTGCCCGCTCGTCCTCGACCGCCTCGGTGACGGCCAGCCGGGCGCGTGTCTCGGTGAGGGCCTGGCTGGCCGCGCCGAACCGGAGCATGAGGTTGCGGAGGGTGATGCCCATCGCCCCCGCCAGGACGCAGAAGCCGGGGAGCAGCAGGGCGTCGCCGGCCGCGGTCTCCGGTCCGGCGTCGGCCACGTGGACGACGACGACGATCAGGGACTGGAGGGACGCGAAGACGCCCGCGCCGCGGCCGCCGTACGCCAGCCCCGCCAGCAGCGGGGTGCAGATGGTGACGTAGGCGAGCGTCGATTCGGGCGAGGCGGTGACCAGCAGCAGGGCGCCGAAGAGCATGTCGACGGCGAGCAGGGTGGGGTGTCTCAGGAGCAGCGGACCGAAGCGCTCCCAGTCGCGGAAGAGGACGTAGGAGCCCATGAAGGTGACCAGGACGGCCGCGCCGACCAGGTAGGTGGGCGTGCCGGGCGCGGTGGCGGCGAGAGCGATCGGCGAGGCGATGGCGATCATCGCCATCCGGAACCCGAAGACCTGGCGGCCGAGTGCCTGCAGGGCGTTGACCTGGAGGGCGAGTGCGGGCACGCCCCCGGGGGCGGCGCCCGTTCCCGGTCCGGTGCGCGGATCTCCGGCCGGACCGCCTCGGAGGATGCCGGGTCGGGGGATCATGGGCCTGACATTCCCGTGCACACGTCAGCCTCCGATCGAGCTGAAGTCGGCGTTGGCTCCGTAGACGAAGGTCGCCACGAGAAGGATCATCGTGGCCGGGACCATGATCGAGGTGATGGCGAGGGTGGCCTTCGGCACGGCCTTCGCCGCGCGGCGGCGCGCGTTCTGCGCGTCGGTGCGGCGCATGTCGTTGGCGATCTGGATCAGGGTGTCGACGATGGGGGAACCCAGTTCCTCGCCCTGCTGGAGCGCGGTGACGAACTGGGCGACCTGCTCGGAGTCGTTCCGCCTGCGCAGTTCCTCGAACGCCTGGCGGCGGCTGACGCCCATGTCCATCTGGCGCAGGGTGATGCGCAGTTCGTCGGCCCAGGGTCCCTCGTACTTGTCCGCGACGCGGTCGAGTGCCTCGCGGAAGCCCAGTCCCGCGCTCACCACGACGGCGAGGACGTCGAGGAAGTCGGGGAGGGTCCGTTCGATCTGGTCCCTGCGCTGGCGGATGGCCGCGTAGAGGCCGACCTCGACCCAGAACAGGCCGAAGGCGACCATGAACAGGGCCAGGAAGGGCTGGCCCCGCAGGATCATCGCGAAGGCTCCGAGCGCCCCGAGGAATCCGTAGACGGCACGGCGCGCCGCGTAGCGGTCGAGCGTGAGTCCCCCGGGGTTGCCGGCGAGGTCGATCCGGCGGCGGACCTTGTTGACCCGCTTCGGTCCCATCATGCGCAGCACCGCGGGCGCGTAGCGCATGCCGAGCCGGTCGACGGCCGAGCCCACCGCGCTGGTGCGGGTGGCGCCGACCTCCAGGGCCACGGCGAGGTCGCCGGGGAGCTTGGCCTCGGCGCGGTAGAGCCGGACGCCGGTGAAGGCGCCGTAAACGCAGAGGCCGATCACGAACGCGAGCAGCAGTCCCATGGCGGTGTGCGCACCTTCCTCAGACGTCGATCTTGGACAGGCGGCGGATGACGAACACACCGACCCCGTACAGCACCAGGGCGACGACGACCGCGGTCTGGCCGAGGAACGCCGACGTCATGCGCTCGATGGCGCCGGGCATGACCCGGTCCATGAGGAGCAGCGCCCCCAGCCCCATCGCGGGAACGGCGTAGGCGGTCATGTTGACCTGGGAGAGCTGGGTCTTGACCTCGCGCCGGGTCTCCTTGCGCTCCTCCAGCGTCTCGGTGAGGTTGCGGAGGGAGCCGACGAGCGTACCGCCCGCGCGGTTGGAGAGGACCAGGGTGGTGACGAGGACGACCAGCTCGCGGGAGGGCAGCCGGTCGGCGAGTTCGCCGAGGGCGTCGTCGACGGAGTGCCCGACGGCCAGCCGGTCGGCGACCCGGCCCAGTTCCTCGCCCGCCGGCGCCTCCAGTTCCTCGGCCGCCATGCTCAGGGCGGTGCGCAGCGCCAGCCCCGCCTGGGTGGCGTTGGCGAGGATGCGGGAGAGTTCGGGGAGCTGGTTGATGAACTTCTCGATCCTCCTGTTGCGCTGCCAGTTGAGGAAGCCGACGGCCGCCCAGATGCCGAGGAGACCCGCGATGGGGCCGAAGAACGAGGCGAAGACCGCCTGGGCGGCGAACCACAGGACCGCCACACCGGCGACCATGTAGACGAAGAACTCGCCGGGCGTCAGGTCGAGGCCGGTGGTGGCCAGCTTGGACTCGATCCTCCTGCCGATGCCGGTCCTGCGCAGCCGCCGGTCCAGGCCGCGGAACCGGCGCCGCCGGCCGGCGGCGTGCGTCCGGCCGGTCTGCGAGAGGCGGTCCACCAGGGCCTGGCGCTGGGCCCTCCCCGAGGCGTAGGCATGCACGCCCATGACCGCGAGCACGCAGGCGAGCAGCGTGGCGCCTGTCGTCAGCAGCGTGAGATTGTCCATGTCAGTCGTGTGCCTTCTTCGCAGGGGCCGGGCGTCCTACTTGGCTTCCCGGGCGGCCAGTTGTTCCTCGGAGTCGGCGACGCCGAAGGCGGGCGGGATCGGCTCGTTCGCCATGCGGAGCCGATCGGCGACCCGGCGCGGAAGCGGGTGGTACTCGAACGCGCCGTGCACGACGCCGTCCGCGCCCATGGGCCGGGCCGCGAAGCGGCAGACGGTCACGATGCGGTACTCCTCGCGCCCGTGCGAGTCGAGGATGGCGATCTCGCTGATCCTGCGGGAGCCGTCCGCGAACCGGGAGAGCTGCACGATGCAGTCCACCGCGCTGTTGATCTGGTCCCTGAGCGCCTCGTAGGGGACCTTGACCTCGGACATGGAGGCCAGCGTCTGGAGGCGCATCAGCGCGTCCTCGGCGTTGTTGGCGTGCACGGTCGCGAGCGAGCCGTCGTGGCCCGTGGACATCGCCTGGAGCATGTCGAGGGTCTCCCCGCCGCGGACCTCGCCGACGATGATGCGGTCGGGGCGCATGCGCAGGGAGTTGCGGACCAGGTCGCGGATGGTGATCCGGCCCTTGCCCTCGACGTTGGCGGGGCGGCTCTCCAGGCTGATGACGTGGTTCTGCTGGAGCTGGAGCTCGGCGGCGTCCTCGATCGTGATGATGCGCTCGCCCTCCGGGATCAGCCCGGACAGGGCGTTGAGCAGTGTGGTCTTCCCGGAGCCGGTCGCTCCGGAGACGATCACGTTGAACTTGGCCCGCACCAGTCCCGACAGCAGCATGAGCATCTGCTCGTCGAGCGACCCCAGGCCGATCATCTCGTGGAGGGTGAAGGCGCGGGGGAAGCGGCGGATCGTGAGGGTGGCGCCGGTGAGCGAGAGCGGCGGGATGATGACGTTCACGCGCTCGCCGGAGGGGAGGCGCGCGTCGACCATCGGGTTCGACTCGTCCACGCGGCGGTTGACCGTGGAGACGATCCGCTCGATGGTCTGCATGAGCTGCTCGTGCGAGCTGAAGCGGATGGGCAGCAGCTCGACCCGGCCGGCGCGCTCCACGAAGACCTGGTCGGGGCCGTTCACCATGATCTCGGTGATGGAGGCGTCCTCCAGGAGCGGTTCGAGGATGCCCAGGCCCAGCGCCTCGTCCACGACGCGGCGGATGAGCATCGCGCGTTCGTGCGTGGACAGGACCGGGCCCTCGCGGCTGATGATGTGCCCGAGCACGCGCTCCAGCCGGATGCGCCGTTCGGCCGCGGCCAGCGAGGACATCTCCGCGAGGTCGATCTCCTCCAGGAGCTTGGCGCGGTACACCGCGACGAGGTGGCTCTCCTCCTGCTGCCCATGGGGCGCCTCGGGAGCGTTGATGCGCGCCCTCAGGCTCATGTCCGACTCCTCCAGGTGGAACGGGTGGTGATGCCGCCGGTCAGTCGTCGTGGGGCATGGTCGTCCTCTTCTCCGCCTCGCCGAAGTCGTCGATGCCCGGGATCACCGACGGGATGGTCACCCGGGCGGTGACGGTCACCTCGTCGGCCACCCGGTCGATCCGGAAGGCGGCTCCGTCGGCGAGCCAGTCGCTCATCGCCTCGCGGCCCGCCCGCTCGTAGGACATGCCGGGCCGGTCCTGTGTGGCCATCCGGGCCGCGGCGCGCGCGGCCGTGCCGGCCTGCTGCGCCGTGTAGGCGGCGACGCCGAGCTGCACCACGGCGAAGGCGAGGACGAGCAGGACGGGCAGGAAACCGGCGAACTCGACCAAGACCTGCCCCCCGTCCCGTGCCCGCGGACGTCCGCCCGCGGTGCCCGCCGTCTGCGGGACGCCTTCCGCTCCCCCGGGTGTTCGCATGGCCCCTCAGTCCTCCTCCTCCGCCGCTCCGGCGGAGCCGGAGACCGTGAACGGGAAATCGACGCTGCCGGGGAAGAGCACGGGGACCTTCAGGTCGACCTCGGCCTTCACCAGGCCCGACTCGGTGCGGCAGGCGGTGGCGGCCCCGGCCCGCCAGCTCTGCGGGAGGTCCTCCTTTGCCGCCTCCTCGCACCGCGCCCCGCGTTCCCCGGAGTCGGCGACCGCGCCCGCGCGGGCCGCCTCGTCCGCGGCGTTCCCCGCGAGGGTGTAGGTGTAGCCGAGCAGTGCGCACTGCCACAGCAGCACCAGGACGACCAGGATCAGCGGCAGGATGCCGGCGAACTCGACCGAGACCTGGCCGGCGTCGCCGCGGCGGCGCCGGAAGACCAGTGATCCCCGGTCCCCGTACCGGCCTCCCCTGCCGCCCCTGCCCGTCTGCTGCCGGGCGGCGTCGACCAGGCCGAGCTCGCCGGCCAGGCCCCACATCGCCTGTTTGACGGTGCTGCGGCTGTCGAGGTCCTGCACGCGGCCGGCGTCGACGGATCCCTGCAGTTCCTTGAAGTTGGGCGGGATCGCGCTGCGGGCGACCCTGGTGCCCACGACCCGCTCGACCAGCGGCGGCTGGATCTCGGTGTTGCGGGTGGCGCGGTTGACGACCGCGACCACCTCCTCCGCCTTGCGGATCTGCAGCCGGTCCCACAGCCGCACCATCCGTTTGGCCGCGCGGACGGACACCACGTCGGGCGTGGTGATCAGGACGGCCGTGTCGGCCATCTCGACGACGGCGGCGTTCGCGCCGTTCATCTGCGTGCCGCAGTCGACCACCACAACCTCGTAGCGCGACCGCAGGGCGCTGACCACCTGGCGGGCCGTGCGGTCGTCGACCTCCTCGCCGCGTTCCCCCTCGCCGGGCGCGAGCAGCAGTCCCAGTCCGGTGGGGTGGGTGAAGACGGCGTCCTGGAGCACGCGCGGCGAGATGTCGCTGATGCCCGCCAGGTCGGCGATCGAGCGGCGGAACTGGACGTCGAGGTACGAGGCCACGTCGCCCGCCTGGAGGTCCATGTCGACCAGGGCCACGCTCCTGCCCGAGGCGCGGGCGGCCAGCGCCACCTGTACGGCGACGAGGGTGGTGCCCACGCCGCCCTTGGCGCCGGTGAACGTCACCACGGTCCCTCCGGGGCCGGTGGGGGCGTCGCCGCCGGAGCCCAGGTGGCGCCGGACGCCCGCCGCCCACGTGGACACGGCGGATATCCGGGCCGAGAGTTCGTCGTACGACAGCGGCAGGCCGACCAGTCCGCGCGCGCCGGAGTCCATGGCCGCCGAGTACAGTCCGGGGCCGGTGTCCGCGGTGATCAGGATCACCCCGACCGCCGGGAAGCGCAGCGCGACCTCCCGGATCAGCTCCAGCGCGGGGACCGGCCCGATCCGCTCGTGGACGAGCACGACCTCGGGGAGGTCGCCCACCGACTCGCCGGCGAGCGCCGCGAGGGTGTCCAGGAGCACGGTGGAGTCGCCGACCGGCTGGGCCGGCTCGCTGTCGGGGAGCTGGCTCAGCAGCGTGGAGACGGACCGGGCCGCGTCGGCGTCGCCGACGGCCGGGAGGATTCGTGTGACCATCCGTTGCCTCACCTGTCTCCGACGAGGGTGTAGGTGCGTTCTTCCTCGGGAATGGCTGCGTCGCTCCCGGGTGCGACGAGGGCCAGCCGGACGTTGACGGCGAAGGACTCGGCGAAGGCCACGCGCTGGGCGTCGAGCGTGTTGAGCGCGAAGGTGATCGGCACCGCCTCGGACTCCCGGTCGATGCCGTCGCCCTCCTTGGTGATGGGGGTGAGTTCCCCGACGTCGATGACACGGGCGTTGCTGACGATCACACGGGAGATCTCGTTCTCCTTCCTGTCCCGGAAGGTCGCGTAGATGTTGACCGAGGAGCCGGGCCTGATCTTGCCCGCGACGCCGGTGGCCGCGTCGATCATGATGGCGATCTCCTGCTCGCCCTCACGGAGTTCGGGCTGGTCGGTCACCATGTCGGTCTGGAGCAGCGACCCCTTCTTCAGCGGGTTCGTCGCGATCTTGCCGGTGAACTCGCCGGGGTCGGTGACCGCGGTGGGAGGCAGCCAGCGCTTCGGTATCCGCACCTTCTCCACCACGCTCTCGTCCAGGGCGCGGTAGGCCGGCACTTCCTTCGCCAGCCGGTATGCCGTGACCTCCGGGCCGACCTTCGACTCCACGTCGCTGATCACCGACAGGACGCCCGCGAAGGCGCCGAGGGCGCACAGGACGGACAGCAGCAGGAGGATGACGCCGCGGCGCTGGCGTGAGTTCATGGTTGCGGACTACCTCGTTCGGAGACGTTGGCGTTGAGCGGGTCGTGCGGGCCGCGCGCGGCCTGACCACGGGCTTCGGGTGTGCCTCCCGTGGCGGCGCACCTCAGTGCGCCCGGCCGGACGCGGATGCCTCCCGGTCGGCGGCGGGAGTGTCCGGGTGCTCCGGGGGCATCACCGGCGAGGAGCAGAACACGCAGCGGTCACCTATCAGTTCGAGGCCGCACCAGCGGCACTCGTCGCGCCGTACCGAGCCGACGAGCTGGTACAGGACGGAGATCTCCGGGATGGCCGCGGCGAACTCGATCAGCTTGCCGGTGCCCCACCAGCGCGGCGAGTCCTCCGGGAGGCGGGCCTCGTCCACTCCCGTCACCCGCCACTGCGGGGCGAGCGTGCCGGTCACCCAGTCCGAGGCGAGCCGGCCGGGGGCGCAGAGGAGCCGGGTGGGGAACTCCGGGCCGGGCAGCGTGTCGGTGCCGCCGATCCTGATCAGCCGGGGCGCGGGGGCGGCGAGCACTCCGAACTGGGAGCCGGGCACCCACGACTTGGCGTGCGACTTGAGGCCGACCGGGACGTGGTCGAGCCTGGTGACGGAGTTCAGCAGGGCCCCGGCGTAGATGTAGTGCGCCAGCAGGCGCGCGGTGGCGCCGAGGACGCCGGGGCTGAACCCGCAGACCGAGAGCCGGCGCAGCTGGAGGACCAGGATGGCGGTCGCCAGCGGCGGCAGGTCCGTCTCCAGCAGGGCGATGCGGTCGCTCTCCAGCATCGAGCGGACGGTGTGCAGCCGCCGTACTAAGGAGGCCGGGGTGGACGAGGGGTACAGCACGACGACGTAGCCGTGCTGCTCCGTGAGGAGTTGCATCTCGGCGAGGGCGGCGTCCAGCGGCTGTTGGTCGGGAGAGGAGAGCACATGCGCTGTCGGCGTGTGCTCGTCCGGCGGCGGCAGCACCAGATCGGCACTGGTGACAGCTATCACGGTGGGCATCCGAGTTCCCCGTTCAAAACTGCTTCGGTTTGCCGAGCCCTGCAACGACCCGTCAACTCAGCAGCTTATCCACGCCTTAAGCGGCAGAGAATACTCATTGGGAAGCGGTGGGGGCGCTCCTGCGGCTCGCGCCCGGCAAAGGTGGACATAGGGCGACAGAATGCCGCGCGGAGCGGCCACTTCACGCTCCCCCGGCGAGGGATCCCGGGGAATTCCGCGAAGATCCTTTTTCGCGGCTCTCCCGCCGGACGGAAAAAAGTTGAACCGTGAATTTATACGGTCGGTCACGTCGATCATCCCCGGCTCCGACCCTCCCCGGACGAAAATCCAGGTCCCCGGTGCGGCACCGGGCCGTACCGCCGGCCCGCCCCCGGAATCCGCCACTTTCCGTCACCGGACGGCCCTTCGGACCCGCCCTTGGGTCCAGGGGCCCACGCACCCCGCCCCCGCCCCGCCCCGTGCCCGCGCGCAGCCTTCCGCGCCCCTTGACATCCCCATTGGTCTGAACCATTCTTCCGGCCCATACGGTGGCCACCGTCTCCCCACGCGCGCCCACCCCCCAACGCACGGAGGCAGTAGTGGAAGGCACGACGCGAAGAGTCCGCAGGGACGGGAGAGCCGGACGGGCCGGACGAGGACGCCGGGGCCGGATCCGCACACGGATCGCCGCAGTGCTCGGCGCGGCCGCGGTCGCGGCCGGCACGGTGGCGTTCGGCGGGACGGCCGGCAGCGCCGGAGCCGCCGAGCCGAACCTGCTGAGGAACCCCGGCTTCGAGTCCGGCCTGAGCGGCTGGACCTGCTCCGCGGGCAGCGGCACGGCCGTCGGCTCCCCGGTGCGCAGCGGCGCGTCCGCCCTGAAGGCCACGCCCACCGCCGCCGACAACGCCCGCTGCTCCCAGACCGTGGCCGTCCGGCCGGGCTCCGAGTACCGGCTGAGCGCCTGGGTGCAGGGCTCCTACGTCTATCTCGGCGCGTCCGGCACCGGCACCACCGACGTCTCCACCTGGACCCCGGGCGGATCCGGCTGGCAGCAGCTGAGCACGTCCTTCACCACCGGCCCGAACACCACCTCGGTCACCGTCCACACCCACGGCTGGTACGGCCAGAGCGCCTACCTGGCCGACGACGTCTCCCTCACCGGGCCCGGCGGGGACGGCGGACCGGGCGACCCCGACCCCGAGCCCCCGGCCGCGCCGGGCGGGCTCACGGTCGGCTCGGCCACGTCCTCCTCGGTCACCCTCAACTGGAACACCGTCGCCGGCGCCACCGGCTACCACGTCTACCGGGACGGGCAGAGGGTCCAGTCCGTCCAGGGCACCTCGGCGACCGTGACCGGGCTGCGGCCCGCCACCTCCTACGAGTTCGCCGTCAGCGCGGTCAACGGCGCCGGCGAGTCGGCGCGGTCCGCCCCCGTCACCGGCAGGACCCGCGGCGAGGACGGCGGCGGCAGCCCCGGCGCGGGTGTGCCCAAGCACGCCGTGACGGGCTACTGGCAGAACTTCGACAACGGCGCGCGGGTGCAGAAGCTCCGCGACGTCCAGGACCGGTACGACATCATCGCCGTCTCCTTCGCCGACTCCACGGCCAGGCCCGGCGAGATCACCTTCAACCTCGACCCGGCCCTCGGCTACGGCTCGGTCCAGGAGTTCAAGGACGACATCGCCGCCAAGCAGGCCGACGGCAAGAAGGTGATCATCTCGGTCGGCGGCGAGAAGGGCAACGTCGTCGTCAACGACTCCGCCTCCGCCGCGCGCTTCGCCGACAGCGCCCACCGGCTGATGGAGGAGTACGGGTTCGACGGGGTGGACATCGACCTGGAGCACGGCATCAACTCCACCTGGCTCACCCAGGCGCTGCGCTCGCTGTCGGAGAAGGCCGGGCCGGGGATGGTGCTCACCATGGCGCCGCAGACGATCGACATGCAGTCCACGTCGACGGAGTACTTCAAGCTGGCGCTGAACCTGAAGGACATCCTCACGGTCGTCAACATGCAGTACTACAACAGCGGGTCGATGCTGGGCTGCGACGGCAGGGTGTACTCGCAGGGCTCGGTCGACTTCCTCACCGCGCTCGCCTGCATCCAGCTCGAAGGCGGCCTCGACCCGTCCCAGGTGGGGCTCGGCACCCCCGCCTCCACCCGGGGCGCGGGCTCGGGGTACGTCGACCCGTCCGTGGTGAACGCCGCCCTGGACTGCCTGGCCAGGGGCACGAACTGCGGCTCGTTCAAGCCCGCGAAGACCTACCCGGGCATCCGCGGCGCCATGACCTGGTCCACCAACTGGGACGCCCTCAACGGCAACCGGTGGTCGGACACGGTCGGCCCGCACGTCCACGCGCTGCCCTGAGGCGGCCGGGCCGCGGCGCGGGCCCGGCGGGGGAACCCCTCCCCCGCCGGGCCCGCGCCGCGCTCAGAGCAGCTCGTACAGCTCGTGGACGCACAGGACCACGAAGAGCAGCCCCGCCACCGTCAGCACGGTGTTGCTCAGCGCGCCGTTGCGCCACTCGCGCGGGGTGCGGTCGGAGTTGAGCAGCCACAGCAGGGTCGCGGCGAGGAACGGCATGAAGAAGGCGCCCAGGACGCCGTAGGCGACGACCAGGCCGAAGGGCTTGTCCAGCCACAGCAGGGTCATCGGCGGGAACGTCAGCCACAGCAGGTAGCCGCGGAACGGCCAGGACCGCTCGCGCTGCCCGCGGGCGACCTCCAGGACGGGCGGCTCGCCGCCGGTGCCCTGCGCCCGGGCGGCGCGGGTGCGCTCCACGAAGTCGGCGAACAGCAGGCTGACGCCGTGCCAGACGCCCACCACCGAGGAGAAGGACGCGGCGAAGAAGCCGACCAGGAAGAGGTTCGCGGTGACGGCCCCGAAGCGGTCCTCCAGGATCCCGCTCAGGTCCAGCAGGCCCCGGTCGCCGGAGGCGAGGGCGAGGTTCGCGGAGTGCAGCAGCTCGGCGCCGACGATCAGCATCGCCACCACGAAGATCCCGGTGGTGGCGTACGCGACCCGGTTGTCGAGCCGCATCATCGGGATCCAGCCGCTGTCGGTCCAGCCCTTGGCGTTGACCCAGTAGCCGTACGCGGCCATCGTGATCGTCCCGCCGACCCCGCCGATCAGCCCGAGCGTGTAGAACAGCGAGCCGTCGGGCAGGACGGGCAGCAGCCCGGCGAAGGCGTCGCCGAGGCGGGGCGTGACGCGGATCGCCACGTAGACGACGACCGCGAACATCACGCCGACGAAGACCATCATGATCTTCTCGACGATCGCGTACCGGTTGAACCAGACGAACGCCAGGCCCGCCAGCCCGCACAGGATCGCCCAGGCCCGCAGGGACAGCGTGCCGGGGAAGAGCGCCGCGAGCGGCAGCGCGCTGGAGGACATGGCGGTCGCCCCGTAGACGAAGCCCCACAGGACGACGTACACCGCGAAGTAGACCGTGGTCCACGCGCCCAGGCCGCGCCAGCCGTCGAGGAGGGTCCGGCCGGTGGCCAGGTGCCAGCGGCCGGTCGCCTCGGCGAGCGAGATCTTCACCAGGCAGCCGATGACGGCCGCCCACATGAGCGTGTAGCCGAACTCGCTCCCCGCCAGCAGGGTCGCCACCAGGTCCCCGGCGCCGACACCGGTGGCCGCGACCACGATGCCGGGTCCGATGAGCTTCCAGCTCGTCCCGCGGGCGGGCGGCGCCGCGCCGGCGACCGCCGCGTCCTCCCGTCCCGCCCCGCTCCCTCCGGGGGCCTTCCCGTCCGTCCCGCCCTCAGCGGCCATGTGCGACCTCCGTGTCGTCCCGTGATCGGCGTGGCGCATCCAACAGCGCGCCGCCGGCCGGCACAAGAGGACCTACCCGCCGCGGCGCCGGGAATGGCTCCGGCGGCACACCGGGCCGGCGGCCGCCCCGGTGTTCCGTTGACCGGGCTCCGGCCGGGGTGCTAGACACCTGCGGACCCCGGCTCGGCGCCGGGGCCGCCGCGCCCACCACGGAGTCGGAGTTCCCATGGCCGCCGAACACGTTCCCGAGCCCGTCGCCCGGCTCGCCGGGGAGGTCGTCGACCACCGGTTCAAGGGCCTGCCGCCGGACGCGGCCGGGCTGACCGTGGGCGCGCTCGCCGCCCAGCGGCGCTCGGTGTTCACCGGCGGCTTCACCACCCCGGTGCTGACGCTGTCGGCCGGCGCCCTGGAGCACAACCTGCGGCAGCTCGGCGACTTCTGCGCCCGCCACGGCCTGGCCTTCGCCCCGCACGGCAAGACCTCGATGGCGCCCGCGCTCTTCGCCCGCCAGCTCGCCCTGGGCGCGTGGGGCATCACGGCGGCCGTGCCCTGGCACGCCCGCGTCTACCGGGCCTTCGGCGTCCGGAGGATCTTCCTGGCCAACGAGGTGGTGGACGCCGCCGCGCTGCGCTGGACGGCCGCCGAGCAGGCGGCGGACCCCGGGGTCCGGTTCGTCTGCTACGTGGACTCGGTGCGCGGCGTGGAGCTGATGGGCGCGGCGCTGGCCTCCCCGGCCCCCGTCCGTCCCCTCGACGTCGTGGTCGAGCTCGGCGTGCCCGGCGGACGCACCGGCGTCCGCACGGCCGCGGAGGCGGCGCGGGTGGCGGACGCGGTGGCGGCCGTGCCGGCGCTGCGGCTGGTCGGGGTCGCCGGTTACGAGGGCGAGGTGCCGGACGCCGACGCCGGCCGGGTGCGGGCGTGGCTGCGCTCGCTGACCGCGCTGGCCGCCGAGCTGGACGCGGCGGGCCGCTTCGCCGCGCTCGGGCCGGACGAGGAGATCGTGGTGAGCGCGGGCGGCAGCGCGTGGTTCGACGTGGTGGCCGAGGAGTTCGCGGCCCTGCCCGAGCTCTCCCGGCCGGTGCTGCGGCTGCTGCGCTCGGGCGCGTACGTCTCGCACGACGACGGCCACTACCGCCGGCTGACGCCGTTCAACCGGATGCCCGGCGGCGGGTCGCTGCTGCCCGCGTTCCGGCTGTGGACCCAGGTCGTCTCCCGGCCCGAGCCGCATCTGGCGTTCCTCAACGCGGGCAAGCGGGACGCCTCCTACGACCTGGGCCTGCCCCAGCCGGTGGCCGTCCGCACCCCGGAGGGGGAGGTGCGCGGCGCGGAGGGACTGGAGGTGGTGCGGCTGGCGGACCAGCACGCGTTCGTCACCGTCGCGCCGGGCGCTGCCCTGGAGGTGGGCGACTGGGTGGCGCTGGGCCTGTCGCACCCGTGCACGGTCTTCGACCGCTGGCAGCTCGTCCCGGTCACCGAGCCGGACGGCACCGTGACGGACTTCGTCCGCACGTTCTTCTGACCCCTCGCCCCGGGGAGCCGCCATGGACCTCGTCCTGCGTGACGCGCGCGTCGTCGACGGCACCGGCGGACCCTCGTACCGGGCCGACGTCGGGATCGACGGCGGGCGGATCACGGTGGTCCACCGGGAGGGGGACGTCGGGCCCCGCCCCGGCGGACGGCGCGTGGTGGAGGCGGACGGGCTGGCCCTCACGCCCGGTTTCGTCGACATGCACGCCCACAGCGACCTGGCGCTGCTGCGCGATCCCGACCACTGGGCGAAGGTCGCCCAGGGCGTGACGCTGGAGGTGATCGGGCAGGACGGGCTCTCGTACGCGCCCGTGGACGAGAGCACGCTGGAGCAGGTGCGGCGGGCGATCACCGGCTGGCACGGGGACGGCGGGGACGTCGACGCCGGCCGGCGGACCGTCGGCGAGTACCTGGACCGCCTCGACCGCGGCATCGCCGTCAACGCCGTCAACGCCGCCTACCTCGTCCCCCACGGCACGGTGCGGGCGCTCGTGGTCGGCTGGGAGGACCGGCCCGCCACGGACGGCGAGCTGCGGCGCATGCGGCGCCTGGTCGCCGAGGGCCTGGAGCAGGGCGCGGTGGGGATGTCGTCCGGCCTGACGTACGCGCCGGGGATGTACGCCCCCGACGCCGAACCGGTGGAGCTGTGCCGGGTGGTGGCGGCCCACGGCGGGTACCACTGCCCGCACCACCGCTCCTACGGCGCGGGCGCCTTGGAGGCGTACGCGCGGATGGCCGAGGTGGCGCGGGAGTCGGGCTGCGCGCTGCACCTGGCGCACGCCACCCTCGACTTCCCCGTCAACGCCGGTCGCGCGCCCGAGCTGCTGGCGTTGTTGGACGAGGCGTCGGCGGACGGTGTGGACCTGACGTTGGACAGATGTCCGTACCTGCCCGGCTGCACCACCCTGGCGGCGCTGCTGCCGGGTTGGGCATCCGTCGGCGGTCCGGAGGCCACCCTCGCCCGGCTGCGGGACCCCGGGACGTGCGAACGCCTCCGGCACGCGCTGGAGGTGGAGGGTTCGGACGGCTGCCACGGGGTGCCCGTCGACTGGGACACCGTGGAGGTCTCCGGCACCGCCGATCCGGCCCTGGCCGAGTACGTCGGCCGGACGGTCGCGCGGTCGGCGGCCGAGCGCGGCGAGGAGCCGTTCGAGGTGGCACGGCGGCTGCTGTTGGCGGACCGGTTGGGAACCACCGTCCTCCAGCACGTCGGACACGAGGAGAACGTCCGGGCGATCATGCGGCATCGGGCCCACACCGGCGGCAGCGACGGCATCCTCGTCGGTGACCGGCCCCATCCGCGGGCGTACGGCACCTTCCCGCACTACCTCGGTCACTGGGTGCGCGAGACGGGCGTGCTGTCGCTGGAGGAGTGCGTGGCGCACCTGACCGGGCGGCCCGCCGCCCGGCCGCGGCTGCCGGACCGGGGGCTGGTGCGCGAGGGGTACCGCGCCGACCTGGTGCTCTTCGATCCGGAGACGGTGGCGGCGGGCGCGACGTTCACCGAGCCGCGCACCGCGCCGACGGGCATCCCGCACGTGCTGATCGACGGCCTGTTCGCGGTCGAGGACGGGCGCCGCACGGGCGTGACGGCGGGCCGTTCGGTGCGGCGCGCCGGGGCCCGGGCCGCTCAGGCGGGGGCGGGCTCCGGGTCGGTGCCGTCGAAGAGCGGATAGGTCCGACTGCTCACCTGCTCGGCCGCGTCGATGTAGTCGGCAAGAGCGGCGCGGGATCGGGCGAGTCTGTCCATCTGGTCGTCCAGCCGCCGCAGCCGTGACCGCATCGCGGCCAGTAATTCGGGACACCCCAGCAGTTCCGGGGCCTCTCCGACCGCACAGGGCAGCAGGTACGCGATGTCCTCGGAGGACAACCCGGCGCCCAGCAAGTGGCGGATCTGCTTCACCCGCAGTACGGCACTCTCGTCGTACTCGCGGTAACCGTTCGCGCCTCGATCCGCGTTCAGCAGGCCCTGGGCCTCGTAGTAGCGCAGCTGATGGGCGTTGACGCCCGTCCGACGACTCAGTTCCCCGATCCGCATGACAACCTCGCTTGACCTTCACACCGGTATCAACGTCGACGATGCTGCCATGAACAGAACCGATACACCCGTGACGGTCATCGGGCTCGGGCTGATGGGCCGGGCGCTCGCCGGCGCGTTCCTGGGAGCCGGCCATCCCACAACCGTGTGGAACCGTACGATCTCCAAGGCCGACCAGTTGGTGGCCGAGGGCGCGCGGCCGGCGCCGACGGTCGGCGACGCGCTCAAGGCGAGTTCCCTGACGGTCGTCTGCGTCACCGACTACCGGGCCGTGCACGAGCTGCTCGGCGCGAGCGATGTCGAACTCGACGGCACGACACTGATCAACCTGACCTCGGGCGACTCGACTCAGGCCCGGCAGACCGCCCGGTGGGCCGAACAGCGCGGTGCCCACTACATCGACGGCGCCATCATGGCCATTCCCTCGACAATCGGCACCGCCGAGGCGGTGATCCTGAACAGCGGACCACGGGCGGACTTCGAGGCGCACGAGTCGACACTCGCCGCGCTCGGCACCGTCACCCACCTCGGTGCGGACCATGGCCTGGCGTCCCTGTACGACGTGGCCGGCCTGGCCATGATGTGGAGCGTCCTGAACGCCTGGCTCCAGGGCACCGCCCTGCTCAGGACGGCCGGAGTCGACGCCGCGACGTACGCGCCGTTCGCACGGCGGATCGCGGCCGGGGTGGCCGAATGGCTGCCCGGGTACGCCAAGCAGATCGACAGCGGCTCCTTCCCGGCCGAGGTGTCGGCCCTGGAGACCGACGCGCGGGCCATGGCACACCTGATCGAGGAGAGCGAGGCGGTGGGTGTCAACGCCGAGCTGCCGAGATTGATCAAGGCGATGGCCGACCGCTCGATCGCCGCCGGACACGGCGGGGAGCAGTACCCCGTGCTGATCGAGGAGTTCGGCAAGCCCCGCGCGGACTGACCGACACCGACGCCGGGACCCGGGCCGTTCCGTTCGCGCCGGCCGGTCGGTCGGTCCGAACGGAACGGTCTAGGAGGCCTCGTAGGCCACCAGCGAGATCCCCACGTAGTGCACCGCGAAGGCGGCCAGCGTCAGGGAGTGGAAGACCTCGTGGAAGCCGAACCAGCGCGGTGAGGGGTTGGGCCGCTTGATGCCGTAGACGACGCCGCCCACGCTGTAGAGCAGGCCGCCGACGACCACGCACACCAGCACGGCGATGCCGCCCGCGCGCAGGAAGTCGGGGAGGAAGAACACCGCGGCCCAGCCCATCGCGATGTAGCAGGGGGTGTAGAGCCAGCGCGGCGCGCCGACCCAGAAGACGCGGAAGGCGATGCCGGCGAGGGCGGCGGCCCAGATGCCCCAGAGCAGCGCCTGGCCGCGTCCGCCGGGGACGAGGAGTATCGCGAACGGCGTGTAGGTGCCCGCGATGATCAGGAAGATGTTGGCGTGGTCCAGGCGGCGGAGGACCGCGTTGGCGCGCGGTCCCCAGTTGCCGCGGTGGTACAGGGCGCTCACACCGAACAGCAGACAGGCCGTCAGGGTGTAGATCGCGCAGGCGACCCGGCCGCGGGGCGTCTGCGCGAACGCGGTCAGGAAGAGGCCCGAGACCAGCACCGCCGGGAACATCCCGGCGTGCAGCCAGCCCCTCAGCCGGGGCTTGGCCGGATGGGCTGACGGGCCGGGGGCGGATTCGGTCTCGGATACGGCACGTGGCACATCGGGCACTGCTGCGGTCATACGCTTCATCGTACCTACGCGACCGTAGGTTACAGCTCATCGTGGCGTTGCTCACTTCTCACCATCTGGACAGAAGTGCCGCGGAGGGGTGACTATCAAATGAGCGTGGTCGGCACCGGATGAGCAACGCCGCAGCATCCGGGCCGCAGCCCCCAAGGGGTCGTGCCTGAGATACGGACAACGGAACCGGATACATGTGCAGTATCCGGAACAAAACCCTCAACCTCTGGAGCGATTGTGGCGCGCACTACTGCGGCTCCCAGCAGCACGACTCCCACCCGGCACCAGGAGCTGATCGCCTGGGTCGACGAGATCGCCGCCCTCACCCGGCCCGACCGCGTGGTCTGGTGCGACGGCTCCGAGGCGGAGTACGAGCGCCTGTGCGAAGAGCTGGTCGAGAAGGGCACGTTCCGGAAACTCGACCCGGTCAAGCGCCCCAACTCGTACTACGCCGCCTCCGACCCCACCGACGTGGCCCGCGTCGAGGACCGGACCTTCATCTGCTCCGAGAAGGAGGAGGACGCCGGCCCGACCAACAACTGGATGGCCCCCGCCGAGATGCGGGAGATCTTCACCGGCTCCGGCGGCGAGGGCGGCATCTTCCGCGGCTCCATGCGCGGCCGGACCATGTACGTCGTCCCCTTCTGCATGGGCCCGCTCGGCTCCCCCCTCTCGGCGCTCGGCGTGGAGATCACCGACTCCGCGTACGTGGCCGTCTCCATGCGGACGATGACCCGCATGGGCAGCGCCGTGCTGGAGGAGCTGGGCGAGGACGGGACGTTCGTCAAGGCGGTGCACACCGTCGGAGCGCCCCTGGAGCCGGGGCAGGAGGACGTCCCCTGGCCGTGCAACTCCACCAAGTACATCTCCCACTTCCCCGAGACGCGGGAGATCTGGTCCTACGGCTCGGGCTACGGCGGCAACGCGCTGCTGGGCAAGAAGTGCTACGCGCTGCGCATCGCCTCGGTGATGGCCCGCGACGAGGGCTGGCTCGCCGAGCACATGCTGATCCTGAAGCTCACGCCGCCCCGCGGGGAGTCGAAGTACGTGGCCGCCGCCTTCCCCAGTGCGTGCGGCAAGACCAACCTGGCGATGCTGGAGCCCACCATCCCGGGCTGGACGGTCGAGACGATCGGCGACGACATCGCCTGGATGCGCTTCGGCGAGGACGGCCGCCTCTACGCGATCAACCCCGAGGCGGGCTTCTTCGGCGTGGCGCCGGGCACGGGCGAGCACACCAACGCCAACGCGATGAAGACCCTGTGGGGCAACGCGATCTTCACCAACGTCGCCCTCACCGACGACGGCGACGTGTGGTGGGAGGGCATGACGGAGGAGCCCCCGGCGCACCTGACGGACTGGCGGGGCAACGACTGGACCCCCGACTCCGGCACCCCTGCCGCCCACCCCAACGCCCGCTTCACCGTGCCGGCCTCGCAGTGCCCGATCATCGCGCCGGAGTGGGAGGGCCCCCGGGGCGTGCCGATCTCGGCGATCCTCTTCGGCGGCCGCCGCGCCACCGCCGTCCCGCTGGTGACGGAGTCCTTCGACTGGCAGCACGGCGTCTTCCTCGGCGCCAACGTGGCCTCCGAGAAGACCGCCGCCGCCGAGGGCAGGGTCGGCGAGCTGCGCCGCGACCCGTTCGCCATGCTGCCGTTCTGCGGCTACAACATGGGCGACTACATGGGCCACTGGCTGGAGGTCGGCAGGAAGACCGACCCGGAGAAGCTGCCGCGGATCTACTACGTCAACTGGTTCCGCAAGGACGACGGGGGCAGGTTCGTCTGGCCGGGCTTCGGCGAGAACGGCCGCGTGCTGAAGTGGATCGTCGGGCGCCTGAACGGCGAGGCCGAGGGCGTCGAGACGCCCATCGGCATCCTCCCGGCGAAGGAGGCGCTGGACACCGAGGGCCTGGACCTGCCCGAGGAGGACCTGGAGCTGCTGCTGACGGTCGACAGGGACGTCTGGCGCGAGGAGGCCGCGCTCATCCCCGAGCACCTGAACACCTTCGGCGACCACACGCCGAAGGAGATGTGGGACGAGTACCGCGCCCTGGTGGAGCGGCTGGGCTGAGCCCCGTCCCGGGCCGGGCCCCCGGACCCGGCCGCCGGTCCCCGTCCCGGCGCGGAACGCCGGAACGGGGGCCGGCGGGTTTTCCGGCGCTCCGGGCGCCGGCTCAGCCGACCCCGGCCAGGCCGAGTTCCCGGGCGTGGGCCTCCATCCGCTCGGCGGCCAGCCCGGCCGCCTCGTCGTTCGAGCGGGAGGTGGCCACGACCAGCGCCTGCCCGGCGAGGGTGTGCGCCCGCTGGTGGAGGGCGGTGACGCGGGAGGGACCGCCCGCGTCGGCCGACGGGGTCGCCCGCAGCGGGGCCCGTCCTCCGCACAGCCGGGTGATCTGCGACTCCAGCCGCTGGGCGGCGGCGTCCAGCTCCTCGCCGGGTGCGTACGCGCGCAGCTCGTCGGTCACGGTCAGCAGGGCGGTCAGATGACCGGCGAGCCGGTTGTCCAGTTCCTCCTCGCGCGAGCGGCGCGGAATGCTGCTCTCGGTCCTGGCGGGATCGGCCATGGCGTGGACCGACGGGGTGCGGATCGGTTCGTACATGGATGGCCTCCTGGCAACTACAGGAGTACATCTTAACTTAGACAGAGTCTAAAGTAGTCGCCGCCCGGCGATTCCCGCCGGCCCGGGACCGCACCCGGGGACACGCGCGGACCGCCGGGGACACGCGGGACGACGGAGACACGCGGGACGACGGAGACACGCGGGACGACGGCGAAGGCCCCGGGGATCCCGCCGGAACGCGGGATCCCCGGGGCCCGGGGCCTTCGGTCAGTACTGGCCGTACCCGTCCAGGAAGGTGCCGATCCGCCGCACCGCGTCGGCGAGGTCCTGCGAGGTCGGCAGCGTGACGATGCGGAAGTGGTCCGGTTCGGGCCAGTTGAAGCCCGTGCCGTGGACGACCATGATCTTCTCCGCCCGCAGCAGGTCGAGGACCATCTGCCGGTCGTCCTTGATCTTGTAGACCTTGGGGTCCAGCCGGGGGAAGAGGTAGAGGGCGCCCCTGGGCTTCACACAGGTCACGCCCGGAATGCTGGTGAGCAGGTCGTACGCGGTGTTGCGCTGCTCCAGCAGCCGTCCGCCCGGCAGCACCAGGTCGTTGATCGACTGCCGTCCGCCCAGCGCGGCGGCCACCGTGTACTGCGCCGGCATGTTGGCGCACAGCCGCATGTTCGCCAGGATCGTCAGGCCCTCGATGTAGCTGGCGGCGTGGGCCTTGGGGCCGCAGACCGCCATCCAGCCGCAGCGGTACCCGGCCACCCGGTAGGACTTGGACAGTCCGTTGAAGGTGATGGTGAGCAGGTCCGGGGCGATGGCCGCCGTGGGGGTGTGGACGGCGCCGTCGTAGAGGATCTTGTCGTAGATCTCGTCGGAGTAGACGATCAGGTTGTGCCGGCGGGCTATGTCCGTCAGCCCCCGCAGCATCTCGTCGTCGTAGACGGCGCCGGTGGGGTTGTTGGGGTTGATGACGACGATCGCCTTGGTGCGGTCGGTCACCTTGCGCTCGATGTCGGCGAGGTCGGGCATCCAGTCCGACTGCTCGTCGCACAGGTAGTGCACCGCCGTGCCGCCGGCCAGGGAGACGGACGCCGTCCACAGCGGGTAGTCCGGCGCGGGCACGAGGACCTCGTCCCCGTCGTCGAGCAGCGCCTGCATCGACATCTGGATGAGCTCGGAGACGCCGTTGCCGAGGTAGACGTCCTCGACGTCCAGCTCGATGCCCTTGGTCTGGTAGTACTGCGTCACCGCGCGCCGGGCCGACAGCAGCCCCTTGGCGTCGCCGTAGCCGTGCGCCGACCCGGCGTTGCGCAGCATGTCCTCCAGGATCTCCGGCGGGCAGTCGAAGCCGAAGGGCGCCGGGTTGCCGGTATTGAGCTTGAGGATGCGGTGACCCGCCGCCTCAAGCCGCATCGCCTCCTCGAGGACCGGACCCCGGATCTCGTAGCAGACATTCGCGAGCTTCGTCGACTGGATCACCTGCATACCGGTCACTGTACGGGGGGGTCGCGCGGAACGCCCCGTGTTCTTCCCCACGCGGGTGACGGCCGCGCCCCGCCGGGCGGCCGTCACCCCCGGACCGCCTCCGCCGTCCCCACCGCCTCGGCCAGCTCCCCCGGATCGGCCGTGGGGAGGCCGCACACGAAGTTCCGGCAGACGTACGCCGCCGGGCGGCCGTCCAGCAGCGGCCGGTCCCGCAGCAGCGGACCGGCCTCCTCGGCCCCCGGCTCCCCGACGGCCACCACGGCGCCGGGCGCGCCGGCCAGCAGGGCGGTGCGGTGCAGCGCGGCGGTGGCGGGGTCGCCGGCCGGGCCGACGACCGCGATCTCGCGCGGACCGTCGAGGGCGGCCTCGGCGGCGGCCAGCCCCCAGCCGATGAAGCGCGGTACGCGCGGGGCCAGCGCCCGCACCACGCCCAGCGCCCGTTCCGCCGCCTCGCGGTGGCGGGCGCTGCCGGTGTGGGCGGCGTAGGTCAGCAGGGCGGAGGCGGCCGCCGTCCAGCCGGAGGGGGCGGCGTTGTCGGTGGGGTCCTGGGGGCGGCGGATGAGCCGCTCGGCGTCGTCGGCGGTGTCGTACAGGGTGCCGTCGGGGGCGGCGAAGCGGTCCAGCACGGTGTCCAGCAGGGAGCCGGCCAGCTCCAGCCAGCAGGTCTCGCCGGTCACCGCGTACAGGGTGAGGAAGCCCTCCGCCACGTCGCCGTAGTCCTCCAGCACCCCGGCGCCGGAGCCGGCCGTCCCGTCGCGGGAGGTGCGCGCCAGGCGGCCGCGGTCGTCGAGGTGGACGGCGAGGAGCAGGTCGGCGGCGGCGACGGCCGCCTCGGTCAGATCGGGGCGGTCGAAGTAGGCGCCCGCCTCGGCGAGCGCCGCGACGGCCAGCCCGTTCCAGGCGGCGACGACCTTGTCGTCCCGTCCGGGGCGCGGGCGCTCCTCGCGGGCGGCCAGCAGCCGGCGGCGGACGGACTCGATCCGGCCCGCGTCCACGGGCCCGCCGGTGTCGGGGAGCCGGAGGACGGACGCCCCCTCCTCGAAGGTGCCCTCCTCCGTCACCCCGAAGTGGGCGGCGGCCAGTTCGGCGTCCTCCTCGCCGAGCACCTCGCGGAGCTGCGCGGGCGTCCAGACGTAGTACGCGCCCTCCTTGTGGCGTCCGGCGCCGTCCTCCCCGCCGGGCACCGGGCTGTCGGCGTCCAGCGCGGAGGCGAACCCGCCCTGGGGGGTGCGCAGTTCGCGGACCATGAAGTCGGCGGTGTCCAGCGCGACCCGCCGCGCCCGCTCGCTGCCGGTGGCGCGCCACAGGTGGGCGTAGACCCGGCACAGCAGGGCGTTGTCGTAGAGCATCTTCTCGAAGTGGGGCACCGTCCACTCGGCGTCCACCGAGTAGCGGGCGAAGCCGCCGCCGAGCTGGTCGTGGATGCCGCCGCGGGCCATGGCCTCGCAGGTGGCCTCGGCCATCTGCAGCGCGCCCTCGGAGCCGGTGCGGGCGTGGTGCCGCAGCAGGAACTCCAGCACCATCGACGGCGGGAACTTGGGCGCGCCGCCGAAGCCGCCGTACACGGGGTCGAACTCCCGGGTCAGGCCGAGCAGCGCGGCGCCCAGCTCGTCCGGGCCGGGCGGCCGGGCGTCCCCGCCGTGCCCGATGCTCCGTCCCGCCAGCTCCTCCGCGATCCGCCCCGCGACCTGGTCGACCTCCTCCCGGCGGTCGGTCCAGGCGGCGTGGACGCCCTCCAGCACCTGCCGGAAGGACGGCATGCCGTGCCGGGGGGCGGGCGGGAAGTAGGTGCCGAAGTAGAAGGGTTCGCCGCCGGGCGTGAGGAAGACGGTCATGGGCCAGCCGCCGTGCCCGGTGGCGGCCTGGACGGCCTCCATGTACACGGCGTCGACGTCCGGGCGCTCCTCGCGGTCCACCTTGACGGACACGAAGTGGGCGTTGAGGTAGGCGGCGGTGGCCTCGTCGGCGAAGGACTCCTCCGCCATCACGTGGCACCAGTGGCACGAGCTGTAGCCGACGCTGAGCAGCACCGGCACGTCGCGCCTGCGCGCCTCCTCGAACGCCCCGGGCGACCAGGGCCACCAGTCGACCGGGTTGTCGGCGTGCTGGAGGAGGTAGGGGGACGTCTCGGCGGCGAGTCGGTTGGCCATGTCCCCATCCTGCCCCTTCCGCGCCCCGCACCGGGAACCGCGACGCGGGGGCGCGGAGGGAAACGCCGGTCCGAGGGCGCGCCGGCCCCGTTCCGGGAGGGGCCCGGAACGGGGCCGCGAGGGTCAGGAGTTCGCCGCCTGGAGGTCCGACAGCGCCTGGTTGAACCGGGTGAGCAGGGCGCAGAAGACCGTGCGCTCCTCCTCGCTCCACTCCTCCGTCAGCAGCGCCATCAGCTCGCGCCGCGAGGCGCGCACCTGCTCCAGCCGCGAGGCGCCCCGGGGGGAGAGCCGGAGGACGACCGCGCGCCCGTCGTCGGGGTGCGAGGTGCGCTTGACCAGGCCGGACTCCACCAGGGGCGCCACCTGGCGGGTCACGGTCGAGGAGTCGATCCCCATGCCCGCGGCGAGCGCCTTGACGCCCGTGGGCCCGTCCTGGTCGAGCCGGTTGAGCAGGAGGTAGGCCGCCCGGTCCATGGAGTTGCGGGCCTGTCCGACGCCGCCGAGCCGGGTCTGCTCCGCGCGGCGCGCGAAGAGGGCCACCTGGTGCTGGAGGGCGTCGAGGAGCCCTTCGGCCCCTTCCGGGATCCCGTCCCGGTCCCGGGGTTCCGCCGCGGGGGGCGTGCCGGCCCGCGCGCTTGGTTCGCTCGCTTCGTCGTGGGGGTGGGCGGTCGTCATGTCCGGGTGCGTGGGCATGGCCGGTTGCTCGCTTCTTCGGAAGTAAGGGCTACGACGGTCTGAGGGTCTGCCACAGCGTACGCGGCCCGGGAGCGCCCCGTACGGGTGCCGTACGAATAGGTGCGGCCGGGTCCGCCGCGCCGCGGGCGGGCGCTTCGGCCCGGCCGCGTGGCGCCCCCGGGGCCGCCGGGCTGCCAGACTGGCGGCATGGTTGCCAGTCCTGCCCAGCACACCGGTCCCGGCACCGGTTCCGACGCCGCGCCCGGATCCGTCCCCGGCGGCGGTCCCGCCGGTTCCGCCGGGACCCCGCCCCTCACCCTCGACGACATAAGGACCGCGCAGAAGACCCTCTCCGGGGTGGCCCGGGTGACGGCGCTGGAGGGCAGCCGCCACCTGAGCGAACTGGTGGGCTCGCCGGTCCACTTCAAGTGCGAGAACCTCCAGCGCACCGGTTCGTTCAAGGTGCGCGGCGCGTACGTGCGGATCGCCGCGATGTCCGCCGAGGAGCGTGCCCGCGGCGTCGTCGCGGCCAGTGCGGGCAACCACGCGCAGGGGGTGGCCCTGGCCGCCTCGCTGCTCGGGGTGCGGTCGACCGTCTTCATGCCGGTGGGCGCGCCGCTGCCGAAGGTGGCGGCGACCCGCGACTACGGGGCCCGGGTGCGGCTGCACGGGCAGGTGGTGGACGAGACGCTGCGGGCGGCGCAGGAGTACGCGGCCGAGACCGGCGCGGTGTTCATCCACCCCTTCGACCACCCCGACATAGTGGCCGGGCAGGGCACGGTCGGGCTGGAGATCCTGGAGCAGTGCCCGGAGGTCCGCACGATCGTGGTGGGGGTCGGCGGCGGCGGGCTGGCGGCCGGGGTGGCGCTGGCGGTGAAGACGCTCCGCCCGGACGTACGGGTGGTCGGGGTGCAGGCCGAGGGCGCGGCGGCGTACCCGCCCTCGCTGGCCGCCGGGCACCCGGTGGCGCTGGAGTCGGTCTCGACGATGGCGGACGGCATCAAGGTGGGGCGGCCCGGCGACGTGCCGTTCAGGATCGTCGGCGAACTGGTCGACGAGATCCGCACGGTGTCCGAGGACGCGCTCTCCAGCGCGCTGCTGCTCTGCCTGGAGCGGGCCAAGCTCGTCGTCGAACCCGCCGGGGCCAGCCCGGTGGCGGCCCTGCTGTCCGCTCCGGAGTCCTTCGAGGGGCCGGTGGTGGCCGTGCTCTCCGGCGGCAACGTCGATCCCCTGGTGCTCCAGCGGACGCTGCGGCACGGCATGGCGGCGGCGGGCCGGTACCTGTCGCTGCGGCTGCGGCTGACCGACCGCCCGGGCGCCCTGGCCGCGCTGCTGGGGGAGCTGTCGGTGGCGGACGCCAACGTCCTGGACGTGAGCCACGTGCGGACCGATCCCCGGCTCGGGCTCACGGAGGCGGAGGTGGAGGTGCACCTGGAGACCAAGGGGCCGGAGCACTGCGCCGAGGTGACCGCGTCGCTCCGCCGGGCCGGTTACACGGTGATGGGCTGAGGCGCGCGCCCGGCGCACGCCGGGCGGTGGGGAGCGGACGGCGCGAATCGCCGGGTATCGCGAGTGAGTTGACGCGATATATCGCGTTGCTGCATAGTGCTGAGTCACCACCGCACCCGGTGCGTCCCCGCGTTCGCCGCGCCGGAGGCGCCCGGCGGCGGGCAACCCCTTATGTGGGCTTTCATCGGTTCCATCTGCTTCCGTCAGTTTTCCGACCACCCACACCCATGGGAGACCTCCATGCCAGGTGCCATCTACGCCGAGGGGCTGGTCAAGTCCTTCGGCGACGTCAGGGCTCTGGACGGCGTCGACCTCGACGTCCCCGAAGGCACCGTGCTGGGCCTGCTGGGGCCGAACGGCGCCGGGAAGACCACCACCGTCCGCGTGCTGACCACCCTGCTGCGGCCCGACAGCGGACGCGCGGTCGTGGCGGGGATCGACGTCCTCGCCCACCCCCACCAGGTGCGCCGCTCCATCGGCCTGTCGGGCCAGTTCGCGGCCGTCGACGAGTACCTGACCGGACGCGAGAACCTGCGGATGGTCGGCCGCCTCTACCAGCTGTCCGCGCGCGACGCGAAGCGGCGGGCGGACGAGCTGCTGGAGCGGTTCGGCCTCGCCGACGCCGCCGACCGGACCGCCAAGACCTACTCGGGCGGCATGCGCCGCCGGCTCGACCTCGCCGCCGCGCTGGTGGTCAGCCCTCCGGTGATGTTCATGGACGAGCCCACCACCGGACTGGACCCCCGCAACCGCCAGGCGCTGTGGGAGGTCATCGAGGAACTGGTCTCCGGCGGCACCACGCTGCTGCTGACCACGCAGTACCTGGAGGAGGCCGACCGCCTCGCCCACGACATCGCGGTCGTCGACCACGGCCGGGTCATCGCGCGCGGCACCTCCGACCGGCTCAAGGCGCAGATCGGCGGCGAGCGCATCGAGGTGGTCGTGCACGACCGCGGCGCCATCGGCACCGCCGAGGAGGTCCTGCGCGTCCTGGGCAGGGGCGCGGTCGCCGTCGAGGAGCACACCCGCAGGCTGACCGTCCCCGTGGCCGGCGGCGCCAAGCTGCTCGCCGAGGCCATCCGCGAGCTGGACGCCCGGGGCGTGGAGATCGACGACGTCGGCCTGCGCCGTCCGACCCTCGACGACGTGTTCATCTCGCTGACCGGCCACGCCGCCGAGGGGACCGGCGAGGGCGCCGGCGGCACGGACGGCGCCGACAGCACCGACGGCACCGAAGAGACCACCGGGCGGAAGGAGCGCGTCAAGTGAGCACCACCACCGACCTGGCGTCCAGGACCCAGGCCCCCGCGTCGGGCGGCGGCGGCATCGGCCAGTCCCTGACGGACTCGCTGGTGATCGCCCAGCGCAACCTGCTGCGGATGCTCCGCATCCCGGAGATGATCATCTTCGGCCTGATCCAGCCGATCATGTTCGTGGTGCTGTTCAGCTACGTCTTCGGCGGATCGATCACGATTCCCGGCGCCGGCGTGGACGCGGACGCCTACCGTGAGTTCCTGATGGCGGGCATCTTCGCCCAGACGGTCACCTTCGCCACGGCCGGCGCGGGCGCGGGCATCGCCGAGGACATGCACAAGGGCCTCATCGACCGCTTCCGCTCCCTGCCGATGGCACGCGGCGCGGTCCTCACCGGCCGTACGCTGGCCGACCTCGTCCAGACCGCGCTGACCCTGGTGGTGATGGCGGCGGTGGCGCTGATCGTCGGCTGGCGGGCCCACGAGGGGATCCTCAAGACGCTGGCGGGCTTCGGCCTGCTGCTCCTGCTGGGCTACGCCTTCACCTGGATCGGCGCGCTGATCGGCCTGTCGGTGCGCACCCCGGAGGCGGCCACCTCCGGCGGGCTGATCTGGCTGTTCCCGCTGACCTTCGTCTCGATCGCCTTCGTGCCCGCGGAGAACATGCCGTCGTCCCTGCAGCCCGTCGCCGAGTGGAACCCGTTCAGCGCGACCGTGCTGGCGTGCCGCGAGCTGTTCGGCAACCTTCCGGCGAACTACCCGACCCCGGACGCCTGGCCCATGCAGCACCCGGTCCTGGCCTCGCTGCTGTGGTCGGTGCTGATCATCGCGGTCTTCCGCACGCTGGCGGTGCGCAGGTACCGCTCGGCCGGCTGACCGGCCCCACCACAGCGGTCCCCGGTCCCCGCGGGTTCTCCGCGGGGACCGGGGACCGCGCCGTCCTCGCCGGTCAGCCCCGGTACGGCTTGGCGTTCAGGATCGTCACCGACGCCACCTTGCCGTTCGGCAGCTCGTACTGCGCGTCCTCCCCGACCTTCTTGCCGTTCACACCCGAGCCCAGTGGAGACTGCGGCGAGTAGGTCTCGATGTCCGAGCTCATGTACTCGCGGGAGGCGAGGAGGAACGTCAGCGTGTCGTCCTCGTCGCCGTCGAAGGCGACGGTGACCACCATGCCGGGCTCGACCACGCCGTCGTCCGCCGGAGGCTCGCCGACCTTGGCGTTCTCCAGCAACTGGGTGAGCTGTCGTACCCGCAGCTCCTGCTTGCCCTGCTCCTCCTTGGCCGCGTGGTAACCGCCGTTCTCACGGAGGTCGCCCTCCTCGCGGGCCGCCTCGATCTTCTTCGCGATCTCGGCGCGGGCAGGACCCGACAGGTACTCCAGCTCGGCCTTGAGCTGGTCGTACGCCTCCTGGGTGAGCCAGGTGACGTTGTCGCTGGTCTGGGTCACAGGTGCTCCTCGTAGGTACTCGGGATATAAAGCAACGCCCTACCCGAAGGGTGCGCCTTCACGGGTGGGCGAAACCACGAGCCTAACAATTCCGACGGAAAAGGGAAGAAGGTCAACCGCCGGAGGCTCGGGTGGAAGATCAGCTTCCGTCGACCGCCGTACAGCCGACGAGCTGAGCGGTGCCGGCCCGGTCCGTGGTCCGTACGGTGACGACCTCGTCGATCCGGTCCCGCTTCTGGTCGAAGGTGAAGTCCGCCCGTCCGACCTCCCCGCCGTCCCGGGCGAGGGCGCTGAGGGTGCACACCCCGGTGACGCCCTCGTCCTTGCGGACCTCCAGGTGGACGACGACCTCCCGGTCGGAGGCCACGTCGAACTTGATCAGTTCGCCGCTGACCTTCGTCCCGGTGACGTACGACACCCCGAACCACCCGACGAGCGCCAGGAAGGCCACGCCCAGCACCGCGCCGACCAGCTTCAGCACGCGGTCCGCGCGCTCGTCCGCGGAGCGTCCGTACCGCTCGCGGGTGAGCCCGTCGTGTGCGGGAGTCGCCGGGGTCATCGAGCCACGTCCTGTCGGTCCTATCGGGAATACAAGCGGATGCCGTTTCCGTCACTATAGAAGCCGTCTCCACCGACCAGCCAACGAGGATCGAGCCTTGACCGAACAGCTCAGACTGATGGCCGTGCACGCTCACCCCGACGACGAGTCGAGCAAGGGCGCGGCGACCATGGCGAAGTACGTGTCCGAGGGGGTGGACGTGCTGGTCGTGACCTGCACGGGCGGAGAGCGCGGCTCCATCCTCAACCCCAAGCTCCAGGGCGACGCCTACATCGAGGAGCACATCCACGAGGTGCGGGCCAAGGAGATGGCCGAGGCCCGCGAGATCCTGGGCGTGAAGCAGGAGTGGCTGGGCTTCGTCGACTCCGGCCTGCCCGAGGGCGACCCGCTGCCGCCGCTGCCGGAGGGCTGCTTCGCCCTCCAGGACGTGGAGGAGGCCGCCGGGCGGCTGGTGAAGCTGATCCGCTCCTTCCGTCCGCAGGTCATCACGACCTACGACGAGAACGGCGGCTACCCGCACCCGGACCACATCATGACCCACAAGATCACGATGGTGGCCTTCGACGCCGCGGGCGACCCCGAGCGGTACCCGGAGGCGGGCGAGCCCTGGCAGCCGCTGAAGCTCTACTACAACCAGGGCTTCAACCGCCCCCGCACCCTCGCCCTCCACGAGGCGATGCTGGAGCGCGGCCTGGAGTCGCCCTACGGGGAGTGGCTCAAGCACTGGGAGGAGTTCCAGCGCCCCGAGCGCACGCTGACGACGTTCGTGCCCTGCGCGGACTTCTTCGAGATCCGGGACAAGGCGCTGATCGCCCACGCCACCCAGATCGACCCCGACGGCGGCTGGTTCAAGGTCCCGCTGGAGGTCCAGAAGGAGGTCTGGCCGACGGAGGAGTACGAGCTGGCGAAGTCGCTGGTGGACACTTCCCTACCCGAGGACGACCTCTTCGCGGGCATCCGCGAGAATTGACGCCATGAGCCCGTCCACCTCCCTCGCGCTGGCCCACTCCTCCGGTCTCGTCAACCTGGCCGAGGAGTTCGACAAGAACAAGGTGACGCCCGGCATCCTCGGCTTCCTGGTCTTCGCAGTGCTGGGCCTGGCCGTCTGGATGCTGATGAAGTCGATGAACCGCCACATCGGGAAGGTCGACTTCGAGGACTCCTCCGCCGGGGAACCGAACCGGTCCTGAACCCGGCGTCACCCGCCGCACCGTGCGGCGACGGCGCGCCGCCGTACACCCACCGGGTGTGCGGCGGCGCGCCGTCTCGGGTGTTCGCCCCCGGTCCCGGGGCGTCCGGGTTCCCCGGGGGCCGCCCTCGGGGAACCCGGACGCCCGTCACACCTGGGCGCCGTGGTCCTTGACCCGCCTGCCCTCCGCCCGGCGTCCGGGACGGACCACCGCGACGGACGACTTCCCGCTCTTCCGGGGCGGCGGGGCGCTGCTGCGGGCCTCCAGCTCGATGGCGAGGGGAGTCGCGGTGAACATCGAGGACCAGGTGCCCACCACGATGCCGATCAGCAGGGCCAGGGCGAAGTCGGTCAGGGTGTCGCCGCCCAGCACGGCCAGCGCGGCCAGGATGAACAGCGCGCCCAGACCGGTGTTCACGGTGCGGGGCACGGTCTGGAGGATCGCGGTGTTGGCCACCTTCGCGAAGGGGGTCTTCCGGTCGGCTCCCCACAGCTCGCGGACCCGGTCGAAGACCACCACCGAGTCGTTGACCGAGTAGCCGATCACGGTGAGCAGCGCGGCCAGGAACACTCCGTCGATCGGCTTGCCCAGCCAGGCGAAGACGCCGATGAGGACCAGCACGTCGTGGGCCATCGCGGCGACCGCCGCCGCACCGAAGGTCCAGCGGAACCGGATGGCCAGGTAGAGCATCTGCGCGGCCAGGGCGACGCCGAGGGCGATCAGGGCGTTGCGGCGCAGCTCGTCGCCGAGGCTGGGGCCGATCAGCTCGTCGCGGACCTTCTCTGTGTCCCCGCCGAGCTCCTCGATCGTCTCGGCGACCTCGGCCGCCTCGGCGTTGGAGAGCTCGTCGACGCGCACCGTGATGTCGTCCTCACCGGACGCCTGGACGACGGCGCGGGGGAAGCCCGCTTCGGCCAGCGCGGAGCGGGCCTCCTCGGGGTCGACCGGGGCGGCGGTGGAGTACTCGATCAGCCGGCCGCCGGTGAACTCCACACCGAAGTCCAGACCGCGGACCGCGATGCCCGAGACGGCCAGGACCACGGCGGCGACGGAGGCGGCCAGCCAGCGCCGGCCGTGACGCATCAGGTCCGGCTGCCGCTCGGTGATCCACTCCCGCACCCTGCCCACGCCGGCGACGCCGGTGACCGCGGGGCGCTTGCGGATCGCCTGCCGGGCGGTGACGAACTCCACCAGCACCCGGGTGATGACCAGGGCGCTGACCATGGAGGCCAGCACACCGATGGACAGCGTCACGCCGAAGCCGCGCACCGGGCCGGAGGCGAAGAAGAACAGCAGGCCGGCGGCGAGCAGCGTGGTGATGTTGGAGTCGGCGATGGCGCTGAGGGCGTTGCGGAAGCCCTCCGTCACGGCGGTGCGCAGGCTCCGCCCGCCGCGTGCGGCGTACTCCTCGCGGGCCCGCTCGAAGACCAGCACGTTGGCGTCCACCGCCATGCCGATCGCCAGCACGAAACCGGCCAGGCCGGGCAGGGTGAGGGTGGCGCCCAGCGCGACCAGAGCGGCGTAGGAGATGAGCCCGTAGCAGGCCAGGGCCACGGCGGCGAGGAAGCCCAGCAGCCGGTAGACGAAGACGATGAACAGCGCGGTCAGCAGTGTGCCGATGACGGCGGCCCAGGCGCTGGCCTCGATGGCCTCCTTGCCCAGGGTCGGGCCGACGGTCCGCTGCTCGATGAGCTCCACCGGCACCGGCAGGGCGCCGCCGTCGACGAGCAGGGCCAGCTCCTTGGCCTCCTCCTGGCTGAAGCTGCCGGTGATCTGGGTGGAGCCGCCGGTGATGCCGACGTCGCAGCCGACCGAGGGGTCGACCTGCGGGGAGGAGATGACCTTGTCGTCCAGGACGATCGCCACCCGGCGCTTGGGGTCGCCGGCCGGGGAGCAGGCGGCCTGGCCGGTCAGCTCGGCCCAGGCGTCCTTGCCCTTGCCGCGCAGGTCGATGGTGACGAACCAGCCGCCGCCGGTCTGCTGGTCGATCTGGGCCTCGGCGTCCTCCACCTCCGCCCCGGTGAGTTCGGGCGGGCCCAGCCGCAGCCGCTGCCCGGACTCGTCGGGCAGCACCCGCTCCTTGCCCTTGGCCTTCTGGCCCTCCTCGGCGATGCCGAGGACGGGGTGGAAGGAGAGCTGGGCGGTGCGGCCGAGGACTTCGGCGGCCTCGCGCGGGTCCTGGAGGCCGGGCAGTTCGACGATGATCCGGTTGTCCCCGGACCGGGCGATGCCGGGCTCGGCGACGCCGAGCGCGTCGACCCGGCGGCGGAGCACCTCAAGGGTGCGGTCGGTGGCCTCCCGGTCGGCCTCGGCCGTGGGCGAGTCGCGGGTTTCCAGCACGATCTGGGTGCCGCCGCGCAGATCGAGGCCGAGGCGCGGGGACGTGGAAACGGTGAGATAGACGGATAGGGCGACGACGGCGAGGGCGAGTAGCGCCCTCACCAGATTGGCGCGTTTCACGGAGAAGCCTCCAGCAGGGCACCGCGGCCGGACCGGCCGCGGTGGGATACGGGACGGGAACGTCAGTTTCCTGGCGGAGGCGGGGGCGCCCGGCCCGGGTGGCGGGCGGTGTGCCGGAGGCCGCCGGCGGCGTCCGGGGGCGCCCCGGCCGGGCGCGTGCCCGCAGCGGGCAGGGGCAGTCGGGCCCGGGCGCCCGGCAGGGCGGCGCCGCCCGGGTGCGCCGCGTACCTGTCCCCGGCCGCCTCCCGGTGCAGCAGCGACGGCCGCTCGCATCCGGCCGTGCACGGCGCGGCGACGGTGTGCGGCAGGGAGACGGGAGAGGGGTGGGGGGCGGAGCCGCCGGCGGACGGGGCGCCGTGCGCTCCCTCCGTCCGGGAGGCGCCGACGGCGGCCGCGGCGGACGGGGACAGGACTCCCAGCAGGAGGGTCACCACCGCCAGGAGCACGCCGGACGCCCCGCCCGACGCGTGCGCGCCCGCCCGGCACCGCCCCGGCCGGACGGGGGACGACCGGACGGGGGACGACCGGACGGGGGACGCGGTGGTCCGCTGGGCCATGCCGCTCCTTCCCGGGCGGTCGGGTGCGGACGCGGGCGCGTCCGCCGGTCAGGGCTCGATCAGTCCCGCCCGGATGGCGTAGCGGGTCAGTTCCAGCCTGTCCCGCAGTCCGAGCTTGTGCAGCATGTTCGCACGGTGGCGCTCGACCGTCTTGACGCTGATCACCAGTGTCTCGGCGATCTCCTTGGAGGAATGACCCTCCGCGACCAGTTTGAGCACTTCCTCCTCACGGGCGGTGAGCACCCGGTCGGGGACGTCCTCGCCCTGCCGGACGCGGTCGAGGTAACTGCGGATCAGCGCGGTGACTGCGCCAGGGTAGAGGAACGGCTCGCCGCGCATCGCCGCCCGGCACGCCTCGACCAGATCCCGGTCGGCGACGGACTTCAGCACGTACCCCGAGGCCCCCGCCTTGAGGGCCTCGAAGAGGTACTGCTCGTTGTCGTACATCGTCAGCATCAGGATCCGCAGGCCCGGGTGGCGCGCGGACAGCTCGCGGGCCGCCTGCAGCCCGGTCATGCGCGGCATGGCGACGTCGAGGACGGCCAGGTCGACGGGGTGCTCGCGGGCGGCGGCGACCGCCTCGGCGCCGTCCCCCGCCTCGGCGACCACGCTCAGGTCGGGTTCGCCGTCGAGGATGAGCCGCACGCCGCGGCGGACCAGCGCGTGGTCGTCGGCGAGCAGGATGCGGGTGGGGCCGTCCGCCCTCCGCGCGGTGGTGCCGGTCATGCGGTTCCGCTCTCCTTCCCGGGGCGTCCGGCTTCTTCGGCGCCCTCCTCGGCGGGCTCGTCGCCGGCAGTGGGCACGGACAGCAGCACCCGGGTGCCGCCGCCCGGCGAGGACTCGATCTCCAGGGAGGCGCCGACGAGCAGCGCGCGCTCGCGCATGCCCCGGATGCCGGCGCCCTCGCGGGCCAGCCCGACCCCCCGTCCGTCGTCGGCCACGCTCAGCACGACACCGCCGGCGGTGCGCCGCAGCCCCAGCTCGACGTGCTCGGCGTCGGCGTGGCGGGCGGCGTTGGTCAGGCCCTCCTGTGCGACGCGGTAGAGCACCAGTTCCCTCTCCCGGTCCAATGGTGGCAGGCCGGTGTCGAAGCGGCGCCGTACGACCAGCCCGGTGTGGGTGGCGAAGTCGCCGGCCAGCGCGGTCAGCGCGCTGACCAGGCCGAGGTCCTCCAGCACGCCGGGACGCAGCCGGCGGGCGATCCGGCGGACCTCGTCCAGGCTCTCGCGCGTGGTCTCCTGGGCGTGGAGGAGGTCCGCGCGCAGCTCCCCGTCGGGGACGCGGTCGGCGGCCCGCTTCAGCTCCAGCAGGACGGCCGTCATGCTCTGGCCGACCTCGTCGTGGAGTTCCTGGGCGATGCGGCGCCGCTCGGCCTCCTGCGCGGAGAGCACCCGGGCGCTGCTGGCGGCGCGTTCGGCCTCCAGCCGGTCGAGCATGTCGTTGAAGGCGCGGATCAGCTCGGCGACCCCGCCCTGCCCGGCCACCGGCAGCCGCTGCCCCGGGCGGAGCAGGTCGACCGTGGTCATCAGACGGGTCAGCCGGTCCAGCGGGGCCAGGCCGATGCGCAGCAGCGCGGCGTTGGCCACCAGCATGACGGCCAGGCCGCCCACCAGGACGACGGCCTCGGTGAGGAGCACGGGCACCGAGACGGTCACCGGCGCCCACAGCAGCAGCGCCGTGGCCGCGCCGAGCACCACCGCGTTGAGCCCGAAGATCCGCCAGAACAGGGACACGGCGCGTACGACCTCCTCGTTCACCTTGTCCCCATCACTATCCGCCATGTCCGGGTCCGGCCGCCCCCGGCGGCCGGACCCGGATCAGCGTGCCGGGGCGGCGGCGCCCGGGTCGATCGGGGGCGTCCGCCATCCGCGGCGGCCACGGCTGCCGCTCCCCCGGAGGAGATACAGCCCCGCCCCCCTCGCAGATGGGTGCCGCCCCCCATGGCCACCGGCCGGCGGGCCGTTCATGGTGGAGGCACAGGGGCGCGCGGCCCCTCGCCACGGCGGGGCCGCGCGCCCTCCCGTATTCCGACCCTCGCCCTGCAGCACGGAAGGACCACCGCGATGACGATCGACGCGGCCCGCCCCGGGGACCCTCCCGCACGCCTCACCGCCCACGACGCCCGCCAGCGCCTGGAGCACGAGCGCAACTCCCGCCTCTCCCAGCTGTCCGCGGTGGAGAACAGCGACCACCACGCGGCCGACGACCTGATGGCGGTCCAGGCCACCGCCATCCGCCGGGTGCTGAAGGAGATCGACCTCGCGTTCGCCCGGCTGGACAACGGCACCTACGGGACGTGCGAGGGCTGCGGGACCGCCATTCCGGTGGAGCGGCTGGAGATCCTTCCGTACGCGCGCTGCTGCGTCGGCTGCCAGCGGCGCACGGACTGACGGAGCGCCGCGCCGGAGCGCGGACGGCCGCCTCCCGCCCGTCCGCGCTCCCCGACTCCCCCATCCCCTTCCCCGCGCTCCGCAGAGGACGTGAAGCACGTGAACAACCAGGCCGCCGGTGCCGTCGGCGCCGGACTCACCCCCCGGGAACTGGCCGCGCTGCGGGAGAACCTGGAGGAGCAGCGCCGGTTCCGCCTCGACCAGCTGCGGGGGTTCTCCCGCGCCCCGGGCGGGACGCGCACGGCCGCGCGAACCGAGGTCGACACCCGGCTCACGGCGTCCGCCCGCATGGTCCTCGCGGACGTGGAGGACGCCCTGGAGCGGATGGACCGGGGCCGGTACGGCGTCTGCCTGCGGTGCGACCGCCCCGTCCCCCTCCACCTGCTGGAGATCGTCCCGCAGGCCCGGTACTGCGCGCCCTGCCGCCAGGCGCGGGAGGCCGGACGGTGACTCCCTCTCCGCCGCTCCCTCCCCTGCGGGAGAAGGCGTGGCCGGTGCGCCGGCCGTTCCCGGGGCTGGCGGTCGACCTCGGCAGCGCCCGCACCCGGGTGTGGCTGCCCGGCCGGGGACTGATCGTCGACGCCCCCACGGTGGTCCCGCCCGGCTCCGGCTGCACCCACCCCGTCCAGCGCGGCAGCGTCGTGGACGCCGAGGGCGCCGCGCGGCTGCTGGGCCGGCTGCCCGCCGACCATCCGGCGCTCGTCGGCCGGCGGCCCGTGGTCGTCCTCACCACCCCTGTGCTGTGCGACGCCGGCCACCGCGCCGCCGCGCTGGCCGCGCTGGAGGCCCTGCGGCCCCGTACGGTCCTGACCATCGACAGCGTCCGGGCCGTCGCCCTGGGCACGAGCGCCGACCTGTCCGAACCGCTGCTGATCGTGGACGTCGGAGCCCACCTCACCGAGGTGGCGCTGCTGGTCGGGGGCGCGGTGTCCGCCGCCCACCGCACCCCGCTGGGCACCCTCGACCTCGGTGAGATCACCACCGCCGCCGCGCTGGCCGGGTCGGTCGCCGAGACGGTGGCCGGCATGCTGTGCGGCGACCTGGCCCCGTGGACGCTCGACGCGCTGGAGCGCGGCGTGCTGCTGTCCGGCGGCGGCGCGCTGCGTCCGGAGATCGTGCACCACCTGGCCCGGCGGCTGCGCGCCCCCATACAGCCGGCGCCCGCGCCCCACACGGCGGCCGTGCGGGGCGCGGCGGCCGCCCTGAGCGCCGAGGAGGGCCACCCCGCGCTCGTCCCCTGCCGCGACCGCCGCGACGCTCCCCGCTGACGCCCCGGGCGGACCTCGCGGGGGCGCCGCTGAGACGTCCCGGAGACGCGCCGGAGACGCGCCGGAGGCCCCGGAGACGCGGAAGGGGACCGCGGCGGCCCGCCGCGGTCCCCTCCTCCGGCCCCGGCGGATCCGTCCCGCCGGGGCCGGTGCTCAGCCGAGCGCCCGGGTCAGGTCCTCCACCAGGTCGTCGATCGCCTCGATGCCGACCGACAGCCGCACCAGGTCCGACGGCACCTCCAGCGCCGAGCCCGCCGCCGAGGCGTGGGTCATCCGGCCCGGGTGCTCGATCAGGGACTCCACCCCGCCCAGCGACTCGCCGAGCGTGAACAGCTTCGCCCGGTTGCAGACCTCGACGGCTGCCTCCTCGCCCCCGGCGACCTGGAAGGACACCATGCCGCCGAAGTCCCGCATCTGCTTGGCGGCGGTCTCGTGCCCGGGGTGGGAGTCCAGGCCCGGGTAGTAGACCCGGGTGACCTTCGGGTGGGCGGCCAGCAGCTCGGCGATCCGGGCGGCGTTGGCGCAGTGCCGGTCCATCCGCACCGCCAGGGTCTTGATGCCGCGCATCACCAGCCAGGAGTCGAACGGCCCGGCGATGGCGCCCATCGCGTTCTGGTGGAAGGCCAGCTCCTCGCCGAGAGCGGTGTCGGCGGTGATCAGCGCGCCGCCGACCACGTCGGAGTGGCCGCCCATGTACTTGGTCGTGGAGTGGACCACGACGTCCGCGCCGAGCGCGAGCGGCTGCTGGAGGTAGGGGCTGGCGAAGGTGTTGTCCACCACCAGCCGGGCGCCCGCCGTCCGGGCCACGTCGGCGACGGCGGCGATGTCGGTGATGCCCAGCAGCGGGTTGCTGGGGGTCTCCACCCACACGGCCTTCGTGCGCGGCCGCAGGGCGGCGCGGACGGCCGCCGGGTCGGAGGAGTCGGCGACCGACCACTGCACGCCCCACCGCTCGGCGACCTTCGCGAAGAGCCGGAAGGTGCCGCCGTAGGCGTCGTTGGGGATGACGACGTGGTCGCCCGGCGTCAGCAGGGTCCTCAGCAGGCAGTCCTCGGCGGCCAGCCCGGAGGCGAAGGCCAGGCCGCGCCGGCCGCCCTCCAGCGCGGCGAGGTTCTCCTCCAGCGCGGTGCGCGTCGGGTTGGCGCTGCGGCTGTACTCGTAGCCGCCGCGCAGGCCGCCCACCCCGTCCTGCTTGAAGGTGGACACCTGGTGGATCGGCGGCACCACCGCCCCGGTCGCGGCGTCGGGTTCCTGTCCGGCGTGGATGGCGAGGGTCTCGAAGCGCTGTACCGCGTTCCGGTCCGTGTGCTGGTCGCTCATGGTCACGAGCGTAACGGGCGGGCCGTACGGTGGACGCATGGAAGCGCTGCTGTTCCTCATCGCCATCGCCGCCGCCGTCGGCCTCCTGGTCGTGCCCGCGGTCCGCCGCCGCAGGGGGCTGAAGGACGACGTGGGGTTCCCGGTGCGGGCCGCCGAGCCCGACCGGTACGGCTTCACACCACCCGAACGGCTCGACGTCCGGCTGCCGGGGCCGGACCGGGAGCTGGTCGAGGCGCTGGAGGAGACCCAGCGGACCCAGGACTGGCAGCCCGTCGCCCGGCTGCTCGCCCTGACCGACGAGTGGGAGCTGCGCTGGCAGCGGGTCCAGTCCCTGGCGGGCGCGGCGGCGGTGGAGCTGGCGCGCTCGCGCACGGCCCCGGCCGCCCCCTCCCCGTCCTCCGGCCCCTCCCTCGTCAAGGACGCCGACACGCCTCCCGCCCCGGTCGCGGCGCCCGGCGCGCGCTGGCTGCGCGACTGGCGCTCCTCGTCCCCGCGGGACGCCGGCTGCGCCCAGGTGTACGCGCAGTTCCTGGTCTGGCAGGCCCTCGGCGACACCGGCTCGGCGGACCGGAGGATCGTCCTGGAGGAGGCACGCGACATCGCCCGGGAGGCCTCCCGGCTGGCCCCGGCCGACCCCACCTCGCGCATCGTCGAACTGTTCGCCGCCCGTGCCATGGGGGTGCGCGGCCCCGAGTTCGAAGAGCTGTGGGGGGAGGTCCGCCGGCGGGCGCCGCACCACATGGGCGCGCATCTGGTGGCGCTTCCGTACTGGTCCGCCAAGGGCCAGGGCTCCCGCGAGGAGGCCTACGCCTTCGCGCAGCGGGCCGCCGGCCAGGCCCCCGAGGGCACCCTGCTCCCGGCGCTCCCCCTCTTCGCCGTCTACGACCACCTGCCCGAGGCCAACATGGTGAGCGGCCTGTACCGGAGCGCGGTCGTCGAGCAGGCCGTCGCCGGCGCCCAGTACGCCCTCCACCACGCCCCCGCCGACCACCCCGTCGCCCCGCACGTGCGCCATCTGCTGCTGTGCTTCCTGGTGCGCGCCGAGCGGTACGCGGAGGCCATGGAACAGGTGCGGGCCGTGGACGGTTATGTGGGTGCGGTGCCGTGGGTCGACAGCGGCGACCCCGCGGCGGAGTACGCGGCGTACCGCGCCCTGGCGGTCGCCGGCTACGAGAGCCGGGGCGGCGACGCGGCGCACACGCCGCCGGCACACTGACGAGAGGTGAGCATGCTGTTCGGCTACCACAAGACCTCCCTCCCCACCCCGGAGGAGGCCCTCAGGGGCCGCCCCGAGCGTCCCTTCCCCGTTCCGGAGGCCCACACGGTCCTGGGCAACCCCCTGCTGGGCCCCTACCCGGAGGGTCTTCAGGTCGCGGACTTCGGCCTGGGCTGCTTCTGGGGCGCCGAGCGGAAGTTCTGGCAGACGCCGGGCGTGTGGACGACCCTGGCCGGCTACCAGGGCGGCCACACCGAGAACCCCACGTACGAGGAGGTCTGCTCGGGCCTGACGGGTCACGCGGAGGTCGTCCGTGTGGTCTTCGACCCGTCGGAGGTCTCGTACGAGGCGCTGCTGAAGCTGTTCTGGGAGTCCCACGACCCCACGCAGGGCTTCCGGCAGGGCAACGACGTGGGCACCCAGTACCGCTCGGCGGTCTACACCCACTCCCCGGCCCAGCAGGCCGCCGCGGAGGCGTCGCGCGACGCCTACCAGTCGGTCCTGGAGGCCTCCGGCTACGGGAGGATCACCACGGAGATCCTCCCCGCCGACACCCGCCCCTTCTACCCGGCGGAGCCCTACCACCAGCAGTACCTGGACAAGAACCCGGGCGGCTACTGCGGCATCGGCGGCACGGGGGTGAGCTGCCCGGTCGGCGTGGCGAAGGCGGAGTGACCGGCCCGCCCGCCCGTCGCCATCACTCGTCCGAAGGACGGCGGGCGGCCCCGGCCGGGCATTGTGCCCATGGCGAGCAGGATCCCCGCCCGTGGGAGCCGCCATGGCCGTCCCCGCCACGGGCCGACCGCTCGTTCCCCGGTCGCCCGCCGCCGCGGCGGGCCGTCGCCCGGACCGCACCGGCGGTCCCGCCCGCCTTCCCCCGGGAACCGGGCCAGGCCGCCGGCCAGTCCCGGCCGGGCCGCCTCCGGGATGGGCCGCGTCCTGGACGACGCACCCGCCGCCCGTCCCAGCGGTGAGCCGCCCCCGGCGCCGCGCCGGGAGCACGACATCGGCTCCGTGATACGGATCCGGCCAATATCAATCAGCGCCGAACACCACGGCCCTCCCGGACACAGGTTTCGGGCATGGCTCGCTCGGCACGTAGCAGATTCGGCGGATTGGAACGCTGGTGGGGCGTCCTCACGGGCGCCCTGCTCATTGCGGCATGGATCGACCGGGCCGTCGGACCGGCGATCGTGGTCCTCCTCTCCGCCGCCACGGTCGTGTGGTGTTTCTTCCAGGCACCCGTCACATGCGGCGCCCCGGTACGGGGGCACGGGGACGGCTGCCGGAACAACGCATACGGCCTGCTGTTGGGCTGCCGCATACGGCAGCACCGGTGGCAGAAGTTGAAGATGATCATTCTCCGCCGGCAGATCAGGGAGTTCTGCTCCGGTCTGTTCTCGGACGGCAAGGCGGCTGTCGTCACGCTCGCGGGCGTGGGGAGCTTCCTCTCCGGGCTCATCGCCTTCATCCCTGGTCTGGCGTTGAAGTAGGCGGTCCATCGGCCGTTCGGGCACCGCATTGACGCGGCGACGCCCCCACATCCCACCGGAACAGGATGTGGGGGCGTCGCCGCGTCTTCGGCGGCTTCGCCCGGTTGTGCTCCATCCGCTCCTCGGCCGGCTGGCGGGCGGCCGTCCGTTCCTCGCGGCTGATCTCGCGGTCGCCGAAGCCCGGGCAGGCTCCTCAGGCTCCTCCTCACTCGTCCGGATCCCCCATGGAGGCCGTTGCCCCCGTCGTCCGGGCCGATCCCTCCGGCCCTTTCCGTCTCGAATCCCGCCGCCGGACGGCGGGACGGAGAAGGCGGGCGAGAACGTGACGGACCGTGGTGCGGGCCGGATCCCGGACGTACCGGGACGAGTGTGCGAAGGCCTTGTGACGGACCGGCACCCGGGCTCGGAGGCGTGGCCGTTCCTGCCTATCCTGACGTGGCCGCCACGGGGGGCGGCCGGTGCGGACATCACTGCCTCTGGGGGTTTCGGTGGGCCTGGCGGATCAGATCGCCGCGGTGCGCGCGGGAACGGGCGATCCGGCCGCGATGGTCGAGGAGTTCCGGCGCACGGCGGTGCTGGTCCCGTTGTCCGGCGGCCGTTTCATGGCGGCCGAGTACGGGGGCATCCGCTGGTTCTACGCCTTCACCGACGAGGAGGCGCTGGCGCGTTTCGCGCGTGAGCGCGGGGCGGCCCCCGGCGAGGCATGGGAGTACGCGGCGCTGCTGGGCGAGCGTCTGCTGGACGTGCTGGTCCCGCGGATGGACGGCCCGGCGGGTGTGGCGGTGAACGTGGCCGACGAGGACGGGTCGATGATGTTCCCGCCCGTCAGGGGCATCGTGCCGGACGACGCCGCGGTGGACGTTCGAGACGGGAGCTGAGGGGAAGGGGGATCTCGCTGATGGGTTCCGACGGGGACCTCGGGCTCAGCCGGCACGCCCTGGACCAGATCACCAGTGGACTGCGCGCCGCGATCGGCGAGTTGAAGGACGTCGGGAACTCGACGGGCGCGCTGCAGGGCAGCGGTTTCGCCGAGATGTCGCTGACGAAGATGGAGGCCGGCGGCGGGCGTCTGGCCGACGCCTTCGAGGGGTTCTGCGAGCGCTGGGAGTGGGGCGTGCGGGCGCTGGTGCAGGACGCCAACGGACTGGCGGCGCGGCTGGGACTCGCGGCCGGGATGCTCTGGGAAGAGGAGCAGTACTGGAAGGGCACCTTCAAGATCGGCCTCAACTCCCTGGTGGGCAACCCGCACGCCACGGAGGACGAGGTCGTCGGGCAGGGGGTCAGGGACATCCTCACCCCGGACGCCCCCGACTACAGCGCGGAGTCGTTCCGGCAGGCCGGCCAGGAGGCCGGACAGGTCTGGAAGGACACCGGGCGCAGCCTGGCGACCGAGGGCTTCGGCGGGTTCCAGGCGAACCTGATGAACCAGGCCGCGGGCATCGACGACCAGACGTTCGAGCGGGGTCTGGACGAAGCGTTCGGTCCCTCGCCGGAGGAGCGGGCGCAGCAGGCGGGGCAGGGCGGTAGCTGATGGGCTTCAAGGACGTCGTCTCGGCGCTCACCCCCGACAGTGCCGAGGACTGGATCGAGGACAGGGTCGAGGACGTCGGCGGGTACGTCGACAAGGGCACCGACTGGGCCGCCGACCAACTGGAGGGCGCCGGCTGGGACCGGGGCGCCGGATTCGTCAGGGAGAAGGGGGACTCGGTCGCCAACAGGCTGGGCGCCGACGTCGGCGAGATGCGGCTGGGCCAGACCGACGACCCGAAGAAGCTGATCCACGGCAGCCCCGACAAGCTGCGCTCCACGGCGGGTCACCTCGACGACTTCCGGAAGGCGTTCGACAACGTCGGGCGGGGGCTGAAGGGCCTGGACTCCTCCGAGTTGAAGGGCGAGGCCGCCGACGCCTTCCGGGAGAAGGCCGCGCTCGAACCTCCCCGGTGGTTCAAGGCCGCGGACGCGTGCGAGAAGGCGGCCAAGGCGCTGAGGGACTTCGCCGGGACGGTCGAGTGGGCCCAGCGGCAGGCGCAGGAGGCCATCGACAGGTACAGACGGGGCGAGGAGGCGTCCGACGCGTACCGCGAGAAGGTCGACGCGTACAACCATGCCGTCATGCTCCGCCGGACGGGTCTGGGGGGCGACGGTCCCCTGCCGGACAGGCCTCCCTCCGAGGACCCCGGAGCCTCCGAGATGCGGGCCGCCCAGGAGATCCTGGACGAGGCCCGCCGGCAGCGCGACGAGGCCGAGGCGGAGGCCGCTTCGGCGGTCGCGGCGGCCCGCGACACGGCCCCGGCCAAGCCCTCCTACGGCGATCAGTTCGTGGACGGGCTCGTCGGCATGCACCTGAACGCGTCGCACTTCTACGGCGGCGTCTTCAAGGGCACCGCGGGCGTGATCAACTTCGCCCGGGGCCTGAACCCCACCGACCCGTACAACCTCACGCACCCCGCCGAGTACCTCACCAACCTCAACAGCACCGCGGCCGGGCTGGTCCGCACGGTCAACGACCCGATGGGCACGCTGCAGAACGCCTGGGAGGGCTTCAGGCAGGACCCCTCGGAGGGGCTGGGCCGCCTGGTGCCCGAGCTGCTGGGCACGCGCGGCGCGGGCAGCGTCAAGAAGCTGATCACCGCGGGGAAACTCCCCCACAACAAGCCCGACGCGCCGCCCCCGCCCAAGGACTGGAGCGATCTGGCGCAACCCGCGAAACACGTTTCGGAAAAGGCGATCCACGCCGATTCGGTGCCGTCGAGGAAAGCACGGGAATTCATCGAGGACCAGTATCCGTGGCTCAAGGACGTCAACAGGACGGGAGAGCCCGGATACACGGTCAACTGCTCCAGGAACGTGATCGCCGTGGACCGGAGGCTCGACGGCCACGAGGCCACGGCCGAACCCCTCCAGCAGCCGGCCCACGTCAACCCCGCCGAACTGGGGGCGCCCAACCGGCCGGTCGGCCAGTACGACTACGTCAACAGCTACGACGACCTGATCAAGGACCTCCAGGCCCGCGGGGAGGGCTCGCGGAGCGTGGTCTACATATCCCGGCCCGATGGCACCGCCCATGTTTTCAACGCGGTCAACACACGGCACGGCGTGGTCTTCCTGGACGGCCAGTCGGGAACGTTGGGGAGACTGGAGGGAAACGTGTCGAGCATCGGACACATACCCTATCGTTGACATTCCGCGACCGCGGCGGGAAAACAGGTGGAAGAAATCAAGGAGAATTCAGTGCTCTCACGGGACGAGGCATTCGCCTCCGCGCTCGAGTACCTCACCCAGGCGTACGCGGGGCAGTACACGATCGTCCTGCAGCCCGAGAAGTCGACGGAGTACCCGGCGGCGTGGGCGGTCCGGTTCGACTCCCAGGAGTACCTCGACACCGGGGACCTCGGGCGCTCGCCCTTCGTCCGGGTGGTCGTCGTCCCCAAGGACGGCAGCGGCCCCCGCTTCCCCCCGAGCCACCAGACCGTCGAGGAGTTCGTCGCCGAGCTCTCCGGGACCACCCCGCCGACCGGAGCCTGACGCGACATGTCCTTCCCCCCCACCTCCCGGAACCCCCAGGGCGACCCCCGGCAGCGGGCGCGGGCCTGGCTGGACGCCACCTACCACGGGCTCGTCGAGCTCGCCGTGCCCGAGCCGGTGGCGGAGGACCGCGGCACCTGGTGGTTCTCCTGCCGGACCAGGCCCCAGCCCGGGTACCCCGCGACGCCCATGCTGGCGGCGACCGTCGTCGTGCCGAAGGACGGGAGCGTCCCCTTCCATCCCGCCTCGAACGACCCGCGGGGGGACGTCGAGGAGTTCCTGCGCGCCCCCTCGCCCCGGACCCTGGACGTCCAGGCCCGCAGGCTCAACGCCCGCGGCTGCGCCGTCACCGTTGCCGCGGCGGTCGGCGGCGCTCCCTCCAGCCCCCTGCCGTGGTCGCCCGTCCACGAGGCGCCCGGGTGGTGGAACCTGCTGCTGCGCCGGTACTTCCGGAGCGCGGAGGTGCTGCGGTGCGCCGACTGGAACGAGGTGATCGCCGCCGCGCGCGAGCCCGGGCCCGGCACCCAGGGGGTGGTGTGGCTGCGCCGTGAGGCCGGCGGCGCGGAGGCGAGCGGGCACCTGCTCTACGTGCACAACAACAACGGCAACGTCGTGCTCCTGGACGGCATGGCCGGCGGGCTCGCCCGGATGGAGGCCGAGGGCGTGCGGGGGCTGGTCTTCGCGCGGTGCCTGCCCTCCGAGTCCGCCCCCACCGCGCCCGCCGCCCCGTGGCGGCGGCCCGCGAGCGGGTTCGCCGAGGCCGTGGCGAAGGCCGAGGCGTGGCTCGCGCACACCTACGACGAGCCGGTGGTCCTGGTCAGCCCCGGCCCCGACGACGAGCGGGAGCGCTGCTGGCTGTTCGCCTGCAACACCAGGGCGTTCCTGGAGGACCGCGACTGGAGCCGCGCGATGCTGGACGCGGCGCTCGTCGTTCCCAAGTCCGCCGCCGAGCCCTTCGGCCTGCCCAACTCCGACCCGTGGTCGTGGTTCGGCGCGTGGGAGCGCGGCGAGGACTGGACCACCGGGACGCTCCCGCCGCCGCCCCGTCCCGGCCCCGCGGCCTGGCTGCCCGCCACCCTGGACGAGCTGGGCCGTCCGCTGTCCTCCTCCGAACACTTGGAGTGGCACACCCTGCTCTCGGAGCTCTCCTCCATGCCGGCGGGGGCGCGCGCTCTCGTCTGGGCCCGCCGCGTCGACGGCAAGGGCCGGGAGACCGTGGGCCTGGTCCTCACCGCGCTGCGCACGGCCGACGGGAACGCGATCATCGACGGTTCGGAGCACCCGGTCACCGATCTGAACGCCATCGGGGCCCGCAGCCTCCATCTCGTCCGCTACCGCTGAGGGCGCACACCTCAGAAGTGGCTCAAATCACTGGCTCCGGGACAGTCGTCGGCGGGACGATCCCCGGGAGGCCGGTTCCGGCGGCCGGGGGGCCGCCGGGCGACGGCCGGGCCGCGGCGGGGGTCCGCGCGGTCCGAGAGGCACACCGGTGCGGTGGCCGGCACGGGGGTACGGCCACCGCATCCCGCCCCCGTGCGGCGTACGGGCACGGTCACTCCCACGCGCGCACCGGCACGGCCGGCGGGCCGGATCAGGCGTCCGCCGCGCGGCGGAGCCTGTCGATCTTCCGCTTCGGGTGGTAGCCGGGGCCGACGCCCTCGACGAGGAGGACGTCGCCGTCGATGTGGTCGGTCCGCAGCGGCAGGATCTCCTGGTACGCCTCCGAGTCGTACCAGGCGCGCGCCTCGTCCATCCCCGGGAACTCGATCATCACCACGTCCCCCGGCCACTGGCCCTCGAGGACCTCCTTCGCTCCTCCGTGGACGAGGAAGCGGCCGGAGTAGGGGTCGAGGGTGTCCTGGATGCGCTCTATGTAGGCGATGACGTCCGGGTGGGGGCCGGGGTGGTTGCGGAGGTGGGCGATGGCGTAGGCGGTCATGGCTTCTCCTGGCGTCTGGTTCCGCCGCCCGGCGTGCGGTGGCGCCGGTGCGCGGGCCCGGCGGGCCCGGTGGTGACCATGCTTCCGCGGCCGGGTGCGGGGGTCGATTACCCGTGAGGTCATGTCGCCGCGGAAGAAGCCGCCGGGGGGAGGAGCGTCCGGGGGAGGAACGGCCGCCCCCGGCCGGAGCCGGGGGCGGGAGCCGCGCGGGGCGGGGTCCTCAGGCCGAGACGGCCGAGAACTCCCGCAGGAACGCCTGGCAGAACGCCTTCAGGTCGTCCGGCTTACGGCTGGTGACCAGGGCGTTCGGCCCGTCCGTGCAGACCGCGACCTCCTTGTCGACCCAGTTGCCGCCCGCGTTGCGGATGTCCGTCCGCAGGCTGGGCCAGGAGGTGAGCATCCGGCCGCGGACCACGTCCGCCTCGATCAGCGTCCACGGGCCGTGGCAGATCGAGGCGACCGGCTTGCCCGTGTGGAAGAACTCCCGGACGAAGGCCACGGCCTTCTCGTCCGTCCGCAGCTCGTCGGGGTTGGCGACGCCGCCGGGCAGCACCAGGCCGTCGAAGTCCTCGATCCGCGCGTCGGCGACCTGCTGGTCCACCGGGAAGGTGTCGGCCTTGTCGAGATGGTCGAACGCCTGGATCCGCCCGCCCTGCGTGGAGAGCAGGACCGGCGTCCCTCCGGCGTCCTTCACGGCCTGCCACGGTTCGGTCAGCTCGACCTGCTCCACGCCCTCCGGGGCCACGAGAAAGGCGACCTTCACTTCTGCCACGTCCTTTCGGCAGTTCGGTCCTCGTACGTACTCCCCCGTACCGGTTCGGCTCCCCGCCCTGGGCCCTCTTATGCCGGTTTTCCGCGTTCACCCTGTTTCCGGGCCTCCCGGACCTTCCGGGGCGCCCGGGCCGGGAGCGCCCGGGCGCCCCGGGCTCCGCAGACGGACGGCCCGCCGGAGCGGGTGCTCCGGCGGGCCGTCCTCGCCCGGCGTGCGGCGCGTCGGCGACTCGGGGGCTTGGCGGTGCTGCGGCTCCCGTGGTCAGACGCTCCGTACGCCGGGGTGTGTCACTTGGCGCGGTAGGCGCCGATGATCGTCTGGGAGAGGCTGTTGCCCTTCTTGTCCTTGACGTTCGCCTTGAGGGAGACGGTCTTGCCCGTGCCCGGGTTCTTGACCAGGACCTTGCCGTTCTTGACCGTGAGCTTCTTCCAGTTCTTGCCGCTGTCGTAGGAGACGTACACGCTCAGCGACTTCAGGTTCTTGCCCGCGGCCGAGCCCTGCACCTTCACCGGCACCGACACCGTGGCCTTCGCCTTGGAGGTGCCCTCCAGGGACAGCTTCGGCGTGAAGCGCACCGCCGTCGCCGGGAGCCTGGTCTCCTCCTCGGTGCGGGCGGAGGTGAAGGTGTAGGTGGCGCTCACCTTGCTGCTCAGCTTCGACGTCTTGGCGCGGTCGAGGGTGGTGACCAGCTTGTAGGACGCCTTGCCCTTCGGCAGGGTGAACTCGACGTAGTCCAGGACGTCGTTGTGCGTGGCGTACTTCTCGCCGTTGCGGTACAGCGTCGTCTTCGCCGACTCGTACGCGCTGCCGCCGTAGTGGCCCGCGCTGTCGGCCAGCGGGTTGACCATGCCGTAGAGGCTGTCCCCCTGGCGGAAGATGCCGTCCGTCTTGGTCAGGTTGGGGCCGAAGACACCGCCGTTGAAGGTGCGGCTGTACTTCTTGCCCGCGGTGAACTTCTCTGCCTCGGCGAAGTAGGAGGCCTCGAACTCGCCGTTCTTGTTGACCTGCAGGAAGTCCTGGGACCACTCCAGGCCCTTGGCCTTGACGTACACCGTCGTGGTGTTCGGGAGCTTGCGCTCCATCCCGACGGCCCAGAACACGGTGGCCGGCGTGGTGGACAGGACGCCGGTGCGGCCGGAGGCCGTCGCGCCCTGGCCGACGGTGATCCTGGCCATCTCCGACTGCTTGGTGTGCGTGCTCAGGCCGGTGTAGAAGCTGCCCTTGCGGTGGTGGGCGGTGCGGTACTCCGTGTTGCCGTTGGTCCAGAAGGCGTTGGCGGTCGCCTCGATCTCGACGCTGGACGCGGTGCCGAGCTGGGCGGTGCGGAAGCCCTGCTTCAGGTTGCCCGTCTCGACGGAGAAGCCGGCGTAGCCGTCGTTGCCCTCCGCGGAGAACTCCACGGTCAGGTCGGACAGCTTGGCCTTCTTGTCGTCCACCGTCATCGAGATCTTCTTGGCCTTGCGGGCGTCGAAGGTGAGCGTGGTGTTCTTGGTGAGCTTCACCTCCGGCGCGAGGATCCAGTCCTCGCCCTCGATGGAGTCCTTGTCCTTGCCCGGCAGGTCGATGACCGTGGACAGGACGTAGCTGCTCTTGGGCAGCCGGACCGTGGCGGTGCCGTTCTCGCCGTACAGCTCGTGGAAGTCGCCCTCGTTGTACGGGGCCAGGGTGGTGTCCCACAGCTTGGCGGGCTTGCCGTCGCGGCCGATGGCCCGCACGGTCAGGTCGTAGGACTCCACCTCGCGGTCGACGGCGGCCGCGGTGCGGACGGTCTGCCCGCCGCCGGTCGCCGTGATCGCCGCGCTGTACGCGCCGTTCAGGTTGCCGCCGAGGCGGGTGTCCGCGGTGACGTCGACGGTGGCCGTGCCGCCCGCGGGGACGGTGACCTTGTCGGCGGCGAGGGTGAACATGCCGTTCGGGGCGGGCTCGCCCTTGGGGTCCGTGGCGGCGATGGCCAGGTCCAGGGTGACGTCCTCGGTGCCGAGGTTGCGGTACGTGACGGGCTTGGTGATCGGCTTGTCGTCGCCGTGCGGCCACTGGGCCGTGCCGAAGGAGAGCGAGACCGGCTCGGCGACGACCGTCTGCCCGATCGCCCTGGCCACGTCGGCCCGGCCGGAGCCCTGCTGGAAGGCGGTGTAGCCCGGGCCCGGCTTGGTGGAGGCCGTCAGCACGGCCTTGATCCGCTCACCGCTCCAGTCGGGGTGCTGCTGGGCCAGCAGTGCCGCGGCGCCCGCGACGTGCGGGGTCGCCATGGAGGTTCCCGAAATCGCCACGTAGCCGTCGGCGACCTTCTGGCCCTCCTGCTCGATGATGCTGCCCTTGGCCGCGGCGGCGCCGATGTCCACGCCGGGGGCGGTCAGGTCGGGCTTGAGCCCGCCGTCGCCGATCCGCGGGCCGATGGAGGAGAAGTCGGCGAGCTTGTCCTGCTTGTCCACGGCGCCGACGGTCAGCGCGGCGTCCGCGCTGCCCGGGGTGCCGATGGTGGAGGGGCTGGGGCCGTCGTTGCCCGCCGCGATCACGAAGAGGGCGCCGCTGTCCTTCGACAGCCGGTTGACGGCCTCCTCCATGGGGTCGATCTCGGGGGTGTCGTAGTCGCCGAGGCTGAGGTTGAGGATCTTGGCGCCCTGCGCCACGGCCCACTCCATGCCCTCGATGATCTCCGAGGTGGTGCCGTAGCCGTCGTCGTCCAGAACCTTGGCGTTGAGCAGCCTGGCCCCGGGGGCGACGCCCTTGTACTTCCCCTTGGACCTGGCGCCCGAGCCGGCCGCGATGGAGGCGACGTGGGTGCCGTGCCCGAAGCGGTCCTTGGTGTCCTTGGCCGCGGAGAAGTTCTTCTCCCCGGCGATCTGCCCGGCGAAGTCCTGGTGCGTGGTGTCGATGCCGGTGTCCAGGACGGCGATGGTGACGCCCTTGCCGTCGTATCCGGCCTCCCAGGCGGCGGGGGTGCCGATCTGCGCCACGCTCTTGTCCAGCGTGGCCCGGTGGATCCCGTCGAGCGAGACGGTGGCGACCCCGGAGGCCGCCGCGAGCTGCCCGGCGGTGGAGGACGGCCGGGTCAGGGCCGCCCAGGCGTCGGCCGCGGCGTCCTCGGCGACGGTCAGCGCCTCGCCGTTGACCGAGCGGAAGGCGGCGCGGACGGTCGGGTCGGCCTCGGCGTGGAGTTCGGCCTTGGCCGCGGGCTTCGAGCCCCGGTAGGTGACGATGACCGGGACGCCGTTCCCGGCGGTCCTGCGGTGGCGCTCGCGGGCGAGTTCGGTGATGTCGAACAGCCGCTTGTCGAGCTTGCGCTCGCGTATGAGGCGGGTGACGTCCCTCGGGAGCACGTAGGTGTGCCCCTCGTTGCGGACGACCTGGACGGGTACGTCCTCGCGCCCCTTGGCGCGGATCATCCCGGCGACCTCGCCCTGCCGGTCGAGCACGACCTTGTCGCCCGTGATGAGGGTGATGACCCGTCGGTCCTGGGACGTCCGGTCGGCGCCCTGGCGGGCTCCGGTCTCGGACGGCCGGTCGGTCGGGGCGGCGGACGATGCGGTGGTCAGCCCCATCGTCAGTGCGGCGGCCACGGCAGTGGCTATCGCGACGACGCCCACTCTCTTCTGTTGTGTCAATGTTCCCCCTGGTGATCTCATCACCATGCGTGGGGGACCCCAGCGGCCCCCCGCGCGAGCAGTATGCGGGAGGCCGTCGCACCAGCGCCATATGACGACATATGGGACTGGGGTTCTACGCGTGCCCCGGGTGATTGCGCCCCTTCCCCACCGGAGCGCCACCCCCGGGTGACGGCCTTCGCGATGGAGTAGACGTGTCAGTCCCCCGTCCGGTTGCCCCGCGCGCCTCTTTTTTCCCCGACGGTGAGCCGCCCCCCGCGGACGGCGGCGACCCGGCCGGCGCGGCGGGCTACGGAACTGTCGTGGGTGACCAGCGCGAACGTCAGGTCGTGCTCCCGATGACCAGCGCGATGCCGAGCGCGAGTCCGGAGGCGACGACGAGCGCCGTCTTCCTGCGGCGGCGCGATTCCCGCCGGAGGCAGGTGAGGAACATGGGCGAGAACGTAGGGACGCCCGCTCACGGTTCGCTGAGCGGCTCATGAGAGGACGGCGAGAAGTCCGGCCCGCCCCGCGCGGGCGTCCTCCCGGGCCCGGACACGCCGAGGCGGCGGGCGCTGCGCGGCGCCCGCCGCCTGGTGGGACGGATCACGGTGCGGCCGGCCGGTCGCGGACCGCCGGACCGGGAAACGTCAGAGAGCGGAACCCGCCTTCCACTTGTCCCAGGACATGTTCCAGCCGTTGAGGCCGTTGTCCGGGGTGATCTGCTTGTCCGGCGAGTTCTTCACGATGACGACATCGCCGAGGAGCGACTGGTCGTAGAACCAGGCACCGTCCTGGTCGGCGTCGTTGGCGCCCTGGACGTCGTTGAGGCCGATGCAGCCGTGGCTGGTGTTGGCGTTGCCGAAGACCGAGTCGGCCGCCCAGTAGTTGCCGTGGATGAAGGTGCCGGAGGTCGACAGGCGCATGGCGTGCGGCACGTCCTTGATGTCGTACTCGCCCTTGCCGTCGTCGTCGGTGAAGCCGACCGTGGCGCCGTTCATCCGGGTCTCCTTGAACTTCTCGGAGATCACCATCTGGCCGTTGTAGGTCGGGGTCGCGGGGCTGCCCGCCGTGATCGGGATGGTGCGGATGGTCTTGCCGTCCCGGACGACCTTCATCTGCTTGGCCTTCACGTCCACCGTGCTGACCTGGGAGCGGCCGACGGTGAAGGTGATGGTCTTGTCCTGGACGCCGACGACGTTCGGCGCGCCCTCGACACCGTCGAGGTTGAGGTCGACGGTGACCTTGGAGCCGGCCTTCCAGTACTCCTCGGGACGGAAGTCCAGGCGCGTGTCGCTGAACCAGTGGCCCACGACCTCCTGGCCGCTGGTGGTGTTGACCTCGATCGCGGCCTCGACGGCCTTCTTGTCGGTGATGCCCTTGTCGAAGTTGATGGAGACCGGCATGCCGACGCCCACGGTCGAACCGTCCTCGGGCGTGTAGTAGCCGATGAAGCTGTTGGACGGCGAGACCGTGGTGAAGGTGGAGTTCTCGTGCGCCTTCCGGCCCTCGGAGTCCTCGGCCTTCGCGGAGATCGTGTACTCGGTGGCGCGTTCGAGCTGGCCGTCGGGCTGCCAGCTCTTCCCGTCGGCCGAGACCGTGCCCGCCACCTCCTGGCCCGTGGCGGTGGCCTTCATGGTCACCTCGGTGAGCTTGCCGCCCTTCACCGTGACCTTGACGCCGTTTATGGTGGAATTGTCCGATCCGTCCTTCGGATTGATGACTATTCGCGCGCTGGAGGCCTTCTCCGCCGCGGCCTTGTCGGCCTGCGCCTGCCCCTTCTCCGGCTTCTTCGCCGCGTCCTCGCCGGAGCCGCCGCCGTCACCGCCGCCCCCGCACGCCGACAGGGTGAGCACCCCACTGAGCAACGCGGCCACCGCCGCAACACTCCTGCGGCGCTTGCCGTCCGTCATCACACGCTTCTCCATCCGCTCACGAACCTCTGGCTCCCGCTCCGCGTCCCACGCCGTCCAGTGAGGATAAACGGGATATCCAACCCCACAGCCGCACGTAGGAGAACGCAAGGAAGCTGTGACCCGTTCCACCCAGGGTAAGACTGTGGGATAAGACACCCGTTCACGGCCGGAGGTTGCAGCGCCGGGCGGGAATTCCCCCACCGTTCCGGATCGTTACCGGACGCCCACCACCGACGGCGCCCGAGCACACCGGACCGTTTTCCGCGCATCGCACAGTGTATGTGCCGGTGTGATCCGGATCGCAGTGTGACGGACCTGTGGAGAGCGGCGGCGGAAGGACGATCGTCCTACCGGCCGCCTTTCCCGCGGCCCCCCTCCGTGACTAGCATCGTGATCCGCACCGTCGACTCGCAGCACCGAGGAGGCTCTTCCGTGCGAGCACACCGCCGACCGCTGGTGACCGCCGCCGTCGCGGGCGGCCTCCTGCTCGGCCTGTGGTTCGTCCCGTCCGCGAACGCCACCGGCGAGGCCGGCGCCGCCGACCGGCCCGGCGCCTCGGCGGCACAGGTCCAGGGGCAGACGCCGGCCGCGTCCGGAAACGCCGCCCCGGCAGGGGTCGAACTGGCCGACACCGGCAGCTTCGACACCACCCCCTACTTCGTCGGCGGCCTCGGCTTCCTGGGCGCGGGCGCCGCCCTGCTGGCCCACGCCCGCATCCGCTCCGGCCGCGAAGGGCTCACGCCAGCGGTCCGGTGACGGTCTCGGCCGCCGCCACGGCCCCTCCTCCCCGGACGAAGTCCTCGGCCGCCGCCAACTCCGGTGCCAGGAAGCGGTCCTCGCCCGGTCCGGCCGCTCCCGCCTCGCGCAGCGCGGCCACCACGGCCGAGGCGGCGGGCGACGGGACCAGCCCCTCCGCGGCCCGCAGCTCGATCGCGCGGGCCGCGGTGTAGAGCTCGACGGCCAGCACACGGGTCAGGGCGTCCACGGCGGTCCGCAGCTTGCGGGCGGCCGACCAGCCCATCGAGACGTGGTCCTCCTGCATGGCCGAGGACGGGATCGAGTCCACCGAGGCCGGGACGGCCAGCCGCTTCATCTCGCTCACCAGGGCGGCCTGGGTGTACTGGGCGATCATCAGGCCCGAGTCCACGCCCGCGTCGTCCGCGAGGAAGGGCGGCAGCCCGTGGGAGCGGTTCCTGTCCAGCAGCCGGTCGGTGCGGCGCTCGGCGACCGAGGCCAGGTCGGCGGCGGCGATGGCGAGGAAGTCCAGCACGTAGGCGACGGGCGCGCCGTGGAAGTTCCCGTTGGACTCCACGCGGCCGTCGTGCAGCACCACGGGGTTGTCCACGGCCGCGGCCAGCTCCCGCTCGGCGACGGCGCGGGCGTGCGCCAGGGTGTCGCGGCCCGCGCCGGCGACCTGGGGCGCGCAGCGCACGGAGTAGGCGTCCTGCACCCGGGGAGCGTCGTCCTGGTGGTGCCCGGTCATGCCGGAGCCCGCCAGGATCTTCAGCATGTTGGCGGCGGACGCGGCCTGGCCGGGGTGCGGGCGGATGGCGTGCAGCTCGGGGGCGAGCACCCTCTCCGTGCCCAGCAGCGCCTCCAGGGCGAGGGCGGCGGTGACGTCCGCGCAGGTGAACAGGCGGGCGAGGTCGTCGCAGGCCAGCACCAGCATGCCGAGCATCCCGTCGGTGCCGTTGAGCAGCGCCAGGCCCTCCTTCTCCCGCAGCTCGACGGGGGCCAGGCCGTGCTCGGCCAGCAGTTCGGCCGCGGGGCGCACCCGCCCGTCCGGTCCCTCGGCGTCGCCCTCGCCCATCAGGGCCAGCGCGCAGTGCGACAGCGGGGCGAGGTCGCCGGAGCAGCCGAGGGAGCCGTACTCGTGGACGACGGGGGTGATCCGCGCGTTGAGCAGGCCCGCCATGGCCCGGGCGACCTCCGGCCGCACGCCCGTGTGCCCGGAGGCGAGGGTCTTCAGCCGCAGGAACATCAGCGCCCGCACCACCTCGCGCTCCACGCGCGGGCCCATCCCGGCGGCGTGCGAGCGGACGATGTTGCGCTGGAGCCTCACGCGCAGGCCGGCGGGGATGTGCCGGACGGCGAGGGCTCCGAAGCCGGTGGAGACGCCGTAGACGGGGTCCGGCCCCGCGGCCAGGTCCTCGACGGTCCGCCGGGCGGCGGCGAGGGCGTCCAGCGCCTCCGCGGACAGTTCGACGGGGGCCAGGCCGCGGGCGACGGCCACGACGTCCCCGGCGGTGGTGCCGGAGGAGCCGACCACTACACGGTGCTGCATATCCATATTCAGGAACACTAGGGAGTGAATCGGGTTCTGTCACCGTCCCGGCGGCACCGCACAGCGGGGACCACGCCGGATCACACGCCGGGACCGCGCGCCGGCTCACGCGTCCAGGCCGCGGATGCGGCGGCGGTCGCCCGAGATCCGGGCCGCCTCCGCCTCGTCCGCCAGCCGGATCACGGCGTCCTCGGCCTCCTCGCCGTCCTCCGCCCCCTCGCGCCCGGCCACCACCGGTTTGGCCGTACGGGCGGCCTTCGCCCGGTACTGGGCGGCGTCCGCGAGGCGGAACAGCCGGCGGGCCGAGCGGACCGGGCCTATCGGGTCGCCCGTGGAGGCCAGCCCGCAGGCGACCCCCTCGCCCAGCTCCAGCTCGGCGGCCCGGCGGCACACCTCGTCCGCGACCCGGACCACCTCGTCCGCCGACGGCCCGACCGCCAGCAGGCAGAACTCGTCCCCGCCCAGCCGGGCGACCAGCGTCTCCGGGAGCATCGCGCCGCACAGCGACAGCACCGAGGCGAAACGTTCCAGCAGACGGTCGCCCGCCTCGTGGCCCAGCCGGTCGTTGACCGCCTTGAGCCCGTTGACGTCGCAGACCAGCAGGCTCACCACCGTCCCGTCCGCCCGGTGCCTCTCCAGCGCCTCGTCCAGGCGCACGTCCACCGCCCGCCGGTTCGCCAGGCCGGTGAGGGGGTCGGTGAAGGCCAGCCGGCGCACCTCCTCCAGCCGCTCGGTCTGGGCGATCCCGGCGGCCACCACCGACGCCAGCACGGTGGCGAAGTCGGCGTCGGCGCGGCCGAAGGCGGGCCGGCCCGCCTCCCGCGCCACGTACAGCTCGCCCCACGCCCGCCCGTGCAGCACGATCGGGGCGACCACGCAGCAGCCCCGCCCGCGGCGGCGCAGCGCGGCCGCGCGCCGGGTGCCCGGCACGTCCCCCGGGCCGTCCGCCGTCTCCAGCCAGGCGCGCGGCTCGCCGCCGTCCGCCCAGCGCCGGTGGAGGAACCCGGTGATCTCCGGGAAGTCGTGAACGGGGTACGACTCGTCCCCGGGGAACTCCTCCTCGTCCTCCCGCAGCTCCCCCACGTTGGCCAGCACTCGCAGCCGCCCGCGTTCACGCTCCCAGACGGAGACGGCCGCGAAGGAGCCGTCCATCGCCGTCCGCGCGCCCTCGGCCGCGGCGCGGGCGACGTCGCGCAGGCCGGGGGCGGCGGCCATCGCCTGCGCCAGCGCCACCACGGTCCTCAGTCGCGCGTCGTCACCCATGCCGCACCCGATTCATACGACCCAGGTTATGGGCCTTCCCTCCGGTGCACCCTCCTGATCACACCGGCTCTCGGGCCTCGTGCCCACTCGCTCCCGGCTCACTCCCCGGGCCAGCGCGGGGTCCGCTTCTCGTTGAAGGCCGCCACGCCCTCGGCGCGGTCCCCGGAGAACGCCACCGTGCGCCAGGCCGCGTCCTCGACCTCCAGGCCCGCGCGCAGGTCCATGCCCCAGCCGGTGCGCAGCGCCCGCTTGGCCGCCCGCAGGCCCACCGGGGAGTTGGCGGCGATGCGCCGGGCCAGTGCCAGCGCCTCGGCACGGTCCTCGCCCTCGGCCACCAGGTGGTCGACCAGCCCCAGCTCACGGGCCTCGGCGGCCTCCACCCGCCGCGCGGTGAAGATCAGCTCCGCGGCGCGGGCGGCTCCCACCCGGCGCGGCAGGAGCTGGGTGCCGCCCCCGCCGGGGATCACCCCGACGGACACCTCCGGCAGACCTACCACGGCGGTGGGGTCGGCGACGATCAGGTCGCAGGACAGGGCCAGCTCGAAGCCTCCGCCCAGCGCGAACCCGTGCACGGCGGCGATCGTGGGGACCGGCAGCTCCAGCACCCCGGTGTAGGCGGCGCGGGCCTGCGGCCGCTGCCGCGCCAGGTCCGCGTCGGTGAAGGAGTTGCGCTCCTTGAGGTCGGCGCCCACGCAGAACGCCCTCTCGTGGGTGGAGGAGAGCACCACCGCCCGCACCCGCCGGTCGGCGGCGAGGGCGGCGCACGCCTCCCCGATGCGGCGGGCCATCTCGGTGGAGACGGCGTTCATCGCCCTGGGCCGGTCCAGCACCAGCTCGGCGACGTGGCCGTCCGCCTCCCTGCGCACCGCGACCCACTCGCCGAACCGCTCCTCGCTCACGTCCTCGCTCACGTCGTCCACGCAGCCCTTCCGGTTAACGATCGCTCACTGGTGTCGAGCGCATCATGCCATCCGACCGCCCGTTCGGTCAGGGGACGGGGAGGGCGGAAGGGGGGCGACGAGGGTGATGAGGGGGATGAGAGGAAGGGGGCGTGTCAGGAGGGGCGGCGGCTGAGCAGCCACGGCTCGATGACGCCCAGGCCGCGCACCGGACGCTGGTAGAGGGGCCGGAGCGCGAAGCGGTACGCCGAGGTGTCGTCCGTCCCCTTCTCCGACTCCGGCGCCTGGCCGGAGGAGACCAGCTCGGCGCGGAGCTCCTCGTCGACCAGCACCGCGTCCTTGGGGGCTATGGAGGTCAGCCGGCTGGCCAGGTTGACCGTGTTGCCGAAGACGTCCCCCATCCGGGTGGTGACCGTGCCGAAGGCCATGCCCACGCGCAGCTCGGGCATCGTCTCGTCGTTGGCCAGGGTCTCGATCAGCCGCAGGCCGATCTCGGCCGCCGTGCCCGCGTCGTCGGCGACGTAGAGCACCTCGTCGCCGAGGGTCTTGATGAGCCGCCCGCCGTGCGCGGCGATCAGGTCGGCGGCGGTGGTCTCGAACGCCTCGACCAGCTCGCCGAGCTCCTCCTCCTCCAGCCGGCGGGTCAGCCGGGTGAAGCCCACCAGATCGGCGAAGGCGACCGCCTGCCGCCGGTCCACCATCTCCTCGTCGTCCTGCGCGACCCGGCCGGTGGCCGCGGCGAGCTGCCGCCGCCAGACGTACACCAGGAACTCCTGGAGCTCGGGCAGGAGCAGCTCCATCAGCGGGTACGCCACCTCGGTGCGGGTCATCCCCGGCTCCGGCGGTTCGGTCAGGCCCTCCAGGAAGGAGTCGATCTGCCACTCCGCCAGACGCGCCGTCGTCTGCCCGGTGGAGCGCGCCACCTGGACGGCCATCGCCTCGCTGAGCAGCCCGGCCTCCACCAGGCCGGCCAGCCGCCGCAGCGCCAGCACGTCGGCCTCGGTCAGCGCCCGGGCCTGGCCGATGTCGGCGAACCCCATCGCCCGCCAGAAGCGGGCCGCCAGCTCCATCGGGACGTCGGCCGCGCGGGCCGCCTGGAAGGGCGTGTACTGCCGCGGGGCGCCCAGGATCAGCTGCTCGATGCGGAGCGCCAGGGGGTCCTCCTCGGCCCGGTCCGCGTCGCCGGCCGCCGCACCGCCCGCCGCCGGCCCTCCGGCCGCCGTCGGCTCTTCGGCTGGGGTGCCCGAGTCGTCCACTGCCCTTCCGATCCACTCACTGCCGCCGCGCCCGCCGCGCTGGGTCGAGTCAACGATACGGCAGGTGTGCCCTGGCTCACTCTCCCGACCGCGCTTCCGGGGGCTCCTCCGGCGCGGGCCTGAGATGCACGATGTCGCCCGCCTCCACCGGCTCCTGCACCCCCTCGGCGCTCGCCAGGACCAGCCGCCCGTCGCCGTCCACCGCGACCGCCTCGCCCACCAGCTCGCGTCCGCCGGGCAGCAGGGCGCGCACCCGTCGTCCGAGGGTGGCGCATCCGGCGGTGTACGCCTCCCGGATCCGGCTCGCCTCCGGGTCCCCGTCCGCCGCGTGCCAGCGGCCGTACCACTCCTCCAGCGACCGGAGCACGGACCTCAGCAGCGGGTCGCGGTCGGCGCCGGGCGCGCCCGCCAGCGTGAGCGAGCCGGCCGTGGGCACCGGCAGCTCGTCCTCGCGCAGCGAGACGTTGAGCCCGATGCCGAGCACCACGGAGGCGGTCCCGTCGGGGTGCGCGACCCGCTCGGCGAGGATGCCGCCGAGCTTCCGCTCCTCGCCGCCGGCCCGTACCAGGACGTCGTTGGGCCATTTCAGCGCCGTGTCCACCCCGGCCGTACGGGCCAGGGCGGCGGCGGTCGCGACCCCGGCGAGCAGCGGCAGCCAGCCCCACCGCCGTGCGGGCGCCGCCGGGGTGAGCAGGACGGAGAAGAACAGACCCGAACGGGCGGGGGCCGTCCAGGCCCGCTCCAGCCGCCCGCGCCCGGCGGTCTGCCGCTCGGCGACCAGCACCTCCCCCTCCCGCGCCTCGCCCCTGGCCGCCCGCGCGGCGAGGTCGGTGTTGGTGGAGCCGGTCTCGGCGACCACCTCCAGGGAGGTCCACAGCGATTCGGGGCGGAGCAGCGCGCGGCGCAGCGCGGCGGCGTTCAGAGGGGGCCGGTCCAGGTCCGACCAGGGGTTGTCCGAGGGGTCCTTGGGCGTCATGCAAGACAGCGTAGGTGTGGCAAACGCCGCACCTCCGTACCGCTCGGCCGCCGATACGCTACGAGTCGGTAGCCAGACGTTCACGACGAGGAGCCGCAGCCCGTGTCCGAGCAGCAGAGCCCAGCCCCCGAGGACCACGAGCGTCACACGACCGCGGGCAAGCTCGCGGATCTGCGGCGGCGCATCGAGGAGGCCACCAACGCGGGGTCGGCGCGCGCCGTGGAGAAGCAGCACGCCAAGGGCAAGCTGACCGCCCGTGAGCGGATCGCCCTGCTCCTGGACGAGGGGTCCTTCGTCGAGCTGGACGAGTTCGCCCGCCACCGCTCCACCCACTTCGGGCTGGAGAGGAACCGGCCCTACGGCGACGGCGTCGTCACCGGCTACGGCACGGTGGACGGGCGCCCGGTGGCCGTCTTCTCCCAGGACTTCACGGTCTTCGGCGGCGCGCTGGGAGAGGTCTACGGGCAGAAGATCGCCAAGGTGATGGACTTCGCCCTGAAGACGGGCTGCCCCGTCGTCGGCATCAACGACTCCGGCGGCGCCCGCATCCAGGAGGGCGTGGCCTCGCTGGGCGCGTACGGCGAGATCTTCCGCCGCAACACCCACGCCTCCGGCGTGATCCCGCAGATCTCGCTGGTGGTGGGCCCCTGCGCGGGCGGCGCGGTCTACTCCCCGGCCATCACCGACTTCACGGTGATGGTGGACCAGACCTCGCACATGTTCATCACCGGCCCGGACGTCATCAAGACGGTGACCGGCGAGGACGTCGGCTTCGAGGAGCTGGGCGGCGCCCGCACCCACAACGCCACCTCCGGCGTCGCCCACTACATGGCCTCCGACGAGAGGGACGCCGTCGAGTACGTCAAGGCGCTGCTGTCGTACCTGCCGTCCAACAACCTCTCCGAGCCGCCCGCCTTCCCCGAGGAGGCGGACCTGGAGGTGTCCGGGGCCGACCTCGAACTGGACGCGCTGATCCCGGACTCGGCCAACCAGCCGTACGACATGCACACCGTGATCGAGCACGTGCTGGACGACGGCGAGTTCCTGGAGACCCAGCCGCTGTTCGCGCCGAACATCCTCACAGGCTTCGGCCGGGTGGAGGGCCGGCCGGTCGGTGTCGTGGCCAACCAGCCGATGCAGTTCGCCGGCTGCCTGGACATCGACGCCTCCGAGAAGGCCGCGCGCTTCGTGCGGACCTGCGACGCGTTCAACGTCCCGGTGCTGACCTTCGTGGACGTGCCCGGCTTCCTGCCCGGCACCGACCAGGAGTACGGCGGGATCATCCGGCGGGGCGCCAAGCTGATCTACGCCTACGCGGAGGCGACGGTCCCGCTGATCACCGTCATCACCCGCAAGGCGTTCGGCGGCGCGTACGACGTCATGGGCTCCAAGCACCTGGGCGCGGACCTCAACCTCGCCTGGCCGACGGCCCAGATCGCGGTGATGGGCGCCCAGGGCGCGGTCAACATCCTGCACCGCAAGACCCTGGCGGCGGCCGCCACGCCCGAGGAGCAGGAGGAGCTGCGGGCGCGGCTCACCGCCGAGTACGAGGACACCCTCCTCAACCCGTATGTGGCGGCCGAGCGCGGGTACGTGGACGCGGTGGTCATGCCGTCCGACACCCGGCGCCACATCGTGCGGGGCCTGCGCGCGCTGCGCACCAAGCGCGAGTCGCTGCCGCCGAAGAAGCACGGCAACATCCCGCTCTGACCCCCTGCGGCCGGGCCCCGGGGCCCGGCCGCCTCCGACAAGCGAGGAGACCGTCAAGTGATCAAGGTCGTACGCGGCAACCCGACCCCTGAGGAGCTGGCCGCCGCCCTGGCGGTGGTGCGGACGCGTGCGGCGGCGCTGGCGGCCTCGGGAGCCGCCGCGGCCGCCTCCGAGCGGCTCTCGGAGTGGTCCGACCCGGCCCGCACCGTGCCCGGCCGGCGCCTGCCCCACCCGGGGCCGGGGGCGTGGCGGACGACGTACTGGCCCTGCTGAGCCGGGCGGCGCGGCCCCGGTCCCGTCCGGGCTCCGGCGGAGGAGGGCCGGGCGGCCGGGGCGCCTGAGTACGGGTACTCAGGCGTCCCGGCCGTCCTCTGCCGCAGGATCGGTTCCATGCTCTGGTCCGATCCAGCCGACGAACCCCCCGAGGAGCTGCGCTCCGCCCAGGCCAGACTCCGCCGTACCGGCTGGTTGCTCGCCGTCGCCATGGTCGCGGTCTTCCTGCTGCTGTGACGGCTCCGCCGCGGGGCGCCGTCCGCGTTCTTCCTAGGATGGGCCCCATGGCCCACGACACCGTTCCCGGCTCCCCCGGCACCTCTCCCGGCACCTCTCCCGGATCCGCCTCCGGGCGCCGCCTCGTCCTCGCCTCCCAGTCCCCCGCCCGGCTCGGGCTGCTGCGCCGGGCCGGACTGGCTCCCGAGGTGATCGTCAGCGGGGTGGACGAGGACGCTGTCACCGCTCCCACTCCGGCGGAGCTGGCCCTGCGGCTGGCCGAGGCGAAGGCCGCGGCCGTGGCGGAGCGCCCCCAGGCCGCCGGCGCGCTCGTGATCGGCTGCGACTCGGTGCTGGAGCTGGACGGGCGGCCGCTGGGCAAGCCCGCGGACGCCGAGGAGGCCACCGCCCGCTGGAAGGCCATGCGCGGGCGGGCGGGCGTCCTGGTCACCGGGCACTGCGTGGTCGACGCGGCCGACGGCCGCCGCGTCTCCGCGACCGCCGCCACCACCGTCCGCTTCGGCGAACCGAGCGACGAGGAGATCGCGGCCTACGTCGCCTGCGGGGAGCCGCTGCACGTCGCCGGGGCCTTCACCCTGGACGGCCGGTCGGCGCCCTTCGTCGACGGCATCGACGGCGACCCCGGCAACGTCATCGGGCTCTCGCTGCCGCTGCTGCGCCGCCTGCTGGCCGAACTGGGCGTGGGCATCACGGAGTTGTGGGCCTGAGGGGCGGCTCGCCCGCGGCGGGCGCGGCGGCGGGGCGCAGAAGACCAGGGACAGCACGGCGAGCCCCGGCACGGCCATCAGGCCCGCGAACACCGTCCAGCTCACCAGGGCGGCGGTGACCGCGCCGAGCACACCGTCCACGACGGCCGCGCAGACGAGCAGGACGCGGGCCGGCCGGTCAGGGCCGCGCGGAGCAGCAGGGCGCCGCACAGCACCAGGTGGACGCCGAGGACCGCGCCGCAGGTCCGTGCCGAGGCCGCCACCAGGTGCGGGCCGAGTCCGTCCAGGGACATCTCCTGACGGTCGGCCATGACTCCGACGGCCCAGAACAGCACTCCGATGCCGACGGCTTCCAGCACGAGCACCACGGCCGTCGCCAGGGCCACCGGTCGTCCGCGCGCCATGGCGTCCCGCCCCCCTGCCGTCCCGTGGAGGACGCGCCCGTCCGGTGCGTCCTCTGCGACGGCGCGCATGCTACTAGCGGGTAACAAAGGGGGAAAGCCCCCGCGCACGGGCAAAGATTCACCCCGCCGTTCGTAGGAATCCCACAAATACGCCGCAGCCCACGCGGCGTTCAGGGACAGTAACCTTGACCACACCGGAGATCTCCCGCCGCACCGGAGAACCCGGCGTAACGTGTACCCGCACGGGATTCGAGCCCCGGCCGAGCGCCAGGGGTCACATTCCGTGTGGGCAAGCTCACCCCCCAGGGCGACTCGGCGTGCGATGTCGCCGATACCTAAACTCACCTTGTTTCAAGGAGGGAGTCATCGTGCGCAAGGTGCTCATCGCCAATCGCGGTGAAATCGCTGTCCGCGTCGCCCGTGCCTGTCGGGACGCCGGGATCGCGAGCGTGGCCGTCTACGCCGATCCGGACCGGGACGCGCTGCACGTCCGGGTGGCGGACGAGGCTTTCGCGCTGGGCGGTGACACCCCCGCCACCAGCTACCTGGACATCTCCAAGGTGCTCAAGGCCGCCGCCGACTCCGGCGCGGACGCCGTCCACCCCGGATACGGCTTCCTGTCGGAGAACGCCGAGTTCGCCCAGGCCGTCATCGACGCCGGGCTGATCTGGATCGGCCCGCCGCCGCAGGCGATCCGCGACCTGGGCGACAAGGTCGCCGCCCGGCACATCGCCCAGCGGGCCGGCGCCCCGCTGGTGGCCGGCACCCCGGACCCGGTCTCCGGGGCCGACGAGGTGGTGGCCTTCGCCCGCGAGCACGGCCTGCCGATCGCCATCAAGGCCGCCTTCGGCGGCGGCGGACGCGGCCTGAAGGTCGCCCGCACCCTGGAGGAGGTCCCCGAGCTGTACGAGTCGGCCGTCCGCGAGGCGGTGGCCGCCTTCGGCCGCGGCGAGTGCTTCGTCGAGCGGTACCTGGACCGCCCCCGGCACGTGGAGACCCAGTGCCTGGCCGACAAGCACGGCAACGTCGTGGTGGTCTCCACCCGCGACTGCTCCCTCCAGCGGCGCCACCAGAAGCTGGTGGAGGAGGCCCCCGCGCCGTTCCTGACGGCCGAGCAGAACGCCGAGCTGTACCGCGCGTCCAAGGCCATCCTGAAGGAGGCCGGCTACGTCGGCGCCGGCACCTGCGAGTTCCTGGTCGGCCAGGACGGCACGATCTCCTTCCTGGAGGTCAACACCCGCCTCCAGGTGGAGCACCCGGTCACCGAGGAGGTCACCGGCATCGACCTGGTGCGCGAGATGTTCCGCATCGCCGACGGCGAGCCGCTGGGCTACGACGACCCGCCGCTGCGCGGCCACTCCTTCGAGTTCCGCATCAACGGCGAGGACCCCGGCCGCAACTTCCTGCCCGCCCCCGGCACGGTCACGAAGTTCGACCCGCCCGCCGGTCCGGGCGTGCGCCTGGACGCCGGGGTGGAGTCCGGGTCCGTCATCGGCCCCGCCTGGGACTCGCTGCTGGCCAAGCTGATCGTCACCGGCGCCACCCGGCAGCAGGCCCTCCAGCGCGCCGCCCGCGCCCTGGACGAGTTCACCGTCGAGGGCATGGCCACCGCCCTGCCCTTCCACCGCAAGGTGGTCCGCGACCCGGCGTTCGCCCCCGAGGTCAACGGCCGCCCCGAGGGCCCGTTCGACGTCCACACCCGGTGGATCGAGACCGAGTTCACCAACGACATCGCCCCGTTCGCGAACCCGGCCGCCGTGGAGGCCGAGGAGGACGAGCCCGGCCGGGAGACCGTGGTGGTCGAGGTCGGCGGCAAGCGCCTGGAGGTCTCCCTGCCCGCCTCGCTGGGCATGACGCTGGCCCGCACCGCCGCGGCCGGCGGCGCCCGCCCCAAGCGGCGCGCGGCCAAGAAGTCCGGCCCGGCCGTCACCGGCGACACCCTGGCCTCCCCGATGCAGGGCACGATCGTGAAGGTCGCGGTCGAGGAGGGCCAGGAGGTCGCCGAGGGCGACCTGATCGTGGTGCTGGAGGCGATGAAGATGGAGCAGCCCATCAACGCCCACCGCTCCGGCACCGTCAAGGGCCTGACCGCGGAGGTCGGCGCGTCCATCAGCTCCGGCGCCCCCATCTGCGAGATCAAGGACTGACCCCGGCCCCACCGGGAAGCCACCGGGGGCGGGACGGCGCGCTGCCGTCCCGCCCCCGTTCGCATCCCCTCGGTGGCGGCCTTCGGGGACCGTCCTCAGTGGCGGCGCGGGGCCAGGTCCGCGATCCGGCCCGGCGGCTGCCCCTCGCCCTGCGCGGCCAGGGGAGCCGCGCGCAGTTGCGCACCGCCTCCGCCGCCGTGCGGGTGCCGTCCGCGCTGCCCGGGCAGCGGCACCTCGCGGCGGGACTGCCGCAGCGCGTCCGGGCCGGCGGCCTGGGCGTTCCCGTCCTCCTGGCCCCCCTGGCCGGGTGCCGCGCCCCGTCCCGCGCCGGCCACCGTGATCCGGACGCCCTGGTCCGCCAGGGCCTGGAGCTCGGCCGCCGCCCGCTCCTCCTGCGGCGGCGGCTCGTCGGTCACCAGGTGGGTGATGAGCTCCGGCGGGACCGTCTGGAACATCGTGTCGACGCCCAGCTTGGTGTGGTCGGCCAGGACGACGACCTCCGCCGCGGCCTGGACCAGCGCGCGGTCCACGCTCGCCGAGAGCATGTTGGAGGTGGACAGGCCGCGCTCGGCCGTCAGCCCGCTGCCGGAGAGGAAGGCGCGCGAGACCCGCAGTCCCTGCAGGGACTGCTCGGCGCCGCTGCCGACCAGCGCGTAGTTGGAGCCGCGCAGGGTGCCTCCGGTCATCACCACCTCGACGCGGTTGGCGTGCGCCAGCGCCTGCGCCACCAGCAGGGAGTTGGTGACCACCGTCAGGCCGGGGACGCGGGCGAGGCGCCGCGCCAGCTCCTGCGTGGTCGTCCCGGCGCCGACGACGACGGCCTCGCCCTCCTCGACGAGGCCGGCGGCGAGGTCGGCGATGGCCGTCTTCTCCGCGGTCGCCAGATGGGCCTTCTGGGGGAAGCCGGACTCCCGTGTGAAGCCGCCGGGCAGCACCGCGCCTCCGTGCCGGCGGTCCAGCAGCCCTTCGGCCTCCAGCGCCCGGACATCGCGCCGTACGGTCACTTCGGAGGTCTGGACGACGCGTGCCAGTTCCCGGAGCGAGACCGCCCCGTTGGCGCGCACCATTTCGAGGATCAGTTGGCGACGTTCTGCAGCGAACACGAAACCGACAGTAACGCGGACGACCATCTGCTTTCAGCTGTTTCCGCTGAATAGCGGAAGTTGTCCGTACGCGCGCCCCTGTCGTGGTATATGCGACCGGTCCGGCGAACCGGACCGGTCGTCAGCTCCCCTCGGCGGCCTTCCGCGTCTGGAGCTGCCGCGCCACCTCGGCGATCGACCCCGACAGGGACGGGTAGACGGTGAAGGTGTTCGCGATCTGCTCGACCGTCAGGTTGTTGTCGACCGCTATGGCGATCGGGTGGATCAGCTCGCTGGCGCGCGGCGCCACGACCACGCCGCCGACCACGATGCCCGTGCCGGGTCGGCAGAACAGCTTCACGAAGCCGTCCCGGATGCCCTGCATCTTGGCGCGCGCGTTGCGCAGCAGCGGCAGCTTCACGGCCCGGGCGTCGATCCGGCCGCCGTCCACGTCGGCCTGCGTGTAGCCGACGGTGGCGATCTCCGGGTCGGTGAAGACGTTCGCCGAGACCGTCTTGAGGTTCAGCGGCGCGACCGGCTCGCCCAGGAAGTGGTACATCGCGATCCGGCCCTGCATGGCCGCGACCGAGGCGAGCGCGAAGACGCCCGTGCAGTCCCCGGCCGCGTAGATGCCCGGAGCGGTCGTACGGGAGACCCGGTCGGTCCAGATGTGACCGGAGTCCCTCAGTTTGACGCCGGCCTCCTCCAGGCCCAGGCCGGCGGTGTTGGGGACCGCCCCGACGGCCATCAGGCAGTGGCTGCCGGTGATGACCCGGCCGTCCGAGAGGGTGACCTCCACCCGGTCCCCCACCCGCTTGGCCGAGGCCGCCCGGGAGCGGGACATGACGTTCATGCCGCGGCGGCGGAAGACCTCCTCCAGCACGGCCGCCGCGTCCGGGTCCTCGCCCGGCAGCACGCGGTCGCGCGAGGAGACGAGCGTCACCCGGGAGCCGAGCGCCTGGTAGGCGCCCGCGAACTCGGCGCCGGTGACGCCGGAGCCGACCACGATCAGCTCCTCGGGCTGCTCCTCCAGGTCGTACACCTGGGTCCAGTTCAGGATGCGCTCGCCGTCCGGCCTGGCGTCGGGGAGCTCGCGCGGGTGGCCGCCGGTGGCGATGAGCACGGCGTCGGCGGTCAGCCTCTCCTCGCCGCCGTCCGGCGTCTCCACCACGACCTCGCGGGTGCCGTCCGGCCCCTGCTGCGGCTCCAGCCGGCCGCGGCCGCGCAGCACGCGGGCGCCCGCGCGGGTGACGGCGGCGGTGATGTCGTGCGACTGGGCGAGCGCGAGGCGCTTGACGCGCCGGTTGACCTTGCCCAGGTCCACGCCGACGACCCGGGCGGGCCGCTCCGGGTCGGGGGTGCCGTCCTCGACGATGATGCCCAGCTCCTCGTAGGAGGAGTCGAAGTTCGTCATCACCTCGGCCGTGGCGATGAGCGTCTTGGAGGGCACGCAGTCGGTCAGTACCGACGCTCCGCCCAGACCGTCCCGGTCGACGACGGTCACGTCCGCTCCGAGCTGGGCGGCCACCAGCGCCGCCTCGTATCCGCCCGGTCCACCACCGATGATCACGATCCGAGTCACGTCCTCCAGTCTCGCACGGGCCGTCCACCCACCGGACACCCCCCGCCGGACCGTTCGGTCCGGCTTGCCCGGGAGGCGGCCGCGGCCGGCGCTACCCTTTCGTCCCATGTCGCTCTACGCCGCCTACGCCGGAAACCTCGACGCCCGGCTGATGTCCCGCCGCGCCCCGCACTCCCCGCTGCGCGGCACCGGGTGGCTCAGCGGGTGGCGGCTCACCTTCGGCGGCGAGCAGATGGGCTGGGACGGGGCGCTGGCCACCCTCGTGGAGGACCCCGTCTCGGCGGTCTTCGTGGCGCTGTACGACATCGCGCCGATGGACGAGGACTCCCTGGACCGCTGGGAGGGGGTCGGCATGGGCGTCTACCGCCGCGTCCGGGTGCGGGTGCACACCCTGGACGGCGACGAGACGGCGTGGTGCTACGTGCTCAACGGCTACGAGGGCGGCCTGCCCTCGGCCCGCTACCTGGGCGAGATCGCCGACGCCGCGGAGTCCGCGGGGGCTCCCCACGACTATGTGACGGAGCTGCGCAAGCGCCCCTGCTGACCGCGGTCCGGCCGTCCGGAAACCGGTTCCGGAAGTCCGGATGGAGCGCTCCCACCCCTCCCGTCTACGCGCGTAGGCAAAGACCGGCTACCCTCGTCCGCGTGAACGCATCTGCCACCACGGACTACTCGGGCGACCCGTACGCCGCCGCCGACGCCGCAGCTGCCCGCCTGCGCGAACTGACCGGCGCGCAGAGCCACGACGTCGCCCTGGTCATGGGCTCGGGCTGGGTGCCGGCCGCCGACGCGCTCGGCGAGCCGGACCACGAGTTCCCGGTCACCGACCTGCCCGGCTTCCCGCCCCCGGCCGTCGAGGGCCACGCGGGGAAGGTCCGCTCGTACCGCATCGGCGACAAGCGCGCGCTGGTCTTCCTCGGCCGTACGCACCTGTACGAGGGCCGCGGTGTCGCGCCCGTCGCCCACGGAGTCCGCTCGGCCGTCGCCGCGGGCTGCAAGACCGTCGTGCTCACCAACGGCTGCGGCGGCCTGCGCCCCGGAATGCGTCCCGGCCAGCCGGTCCTCATCCGCGACCACATCAACCTGACCGGCGTCTCGCCGATCGTCGGCGCCAACTTCGTCGACCTGACCGACCTGTACTCGCCGCGGCTGCGCACCCTGTGCCAGGAGGTGGACCCCACCCTGGAGGAGGGCGTCTACGTCCAGTTCCCCGGCCCCCACTACGAGACGCCCGCCGAGATCGGCATGGTCCGGGCGATCGGCGGGGACCTGGTCGGCATGTCCACGGTCCTGGAGGCGATCGCGGCCCGCGAGGCGGGGGCCGAGGTGCTGGGGATCTCCCTGGTCACCAACCTGGCCGCGGGCATGACGGGCGAGCCGCTGAACCACGAGGAGGTCCTCCAGGCGGGCCGCGACTCGGCCGCCCGGATGGGCGCCCTCCTGGCGAGGGTCCTCGGGCGCATCTGACCCGGCACGCGCCCCGGACCGCCGCCCCGCGTCCGGCGACGGGCCGCCGGGCGGCATCCGGAGGCGTTCCCGGGTACCCGTGGGTGGCAGGCGCCGCGCCCGCCCGGCGCGCGGGAGCGGCGGCGAAGCACGGGCGGGCGCTGGGGTCCCGCCCGTGAGGCGACACGTAGAAGCGGAGACAACCGTGACAACCGTGCACGAGGAACTGACCGCCCGGGCGCGGTCCTGGCTGGCCGAGGACCCGGACCCGGAGACCCGGGAGGAACTGGCCGGACTCGTCGACTCCGGGGACCTCGACGAACTGGCCGCCCGTTTCTCCGGCACCCTCCGGTTCGGCACCGCCGGGCTGCGCGGGGAACTGGGCGCCGGGCCGATGCGGATGAACCGCGCGGTCGTCATCCGGGCCGCCGCCGGGCTCGCGGCGTACCTCCGCAAGCACGGGCACGACGGCGGCCTGGTCGTCATCGGGTACGACGCGCGGCACAAGAGCGCCGACTTCGCGCGCGACACCGCCGCCGTGATGACCGGCGCCGGCCTGCGGGCGGCCCTGCTGCCCCGGCCCCTGCCCACCCCCGTGCTGGCCTTCGCCGTCCGCCGGCTGGACGCCGTCGCGGGCGTCATGGTCACCGCGAGCCACAACCCGCCCCGCGACAACGGCTACAAGGTGTACCTGGGCGGGGGCTCCCAGATCGTGCCGCCCGCCGACGCGGAGATCGCCGACGAGATCGCCTCCATCGGCTCGCTCGCCGACGTCCCGCGCGCCGAGTCGGGCTGGGACGTCCTCGGCGAGGAGGTCGTCGAGGCCTATCTGGACCGGGCGGTCACCGTCCTCACCCCGGGCTCCCCCCGGGACGTGCGGGTCGTCCACACCGCCCTGCACGGGGTGGGCGGGGCCACCCTGGCCGCCGCCTTCGGGCGCGCGGGCTTCCCCGCCCCCGTGCCCGTCGCCGAGCAGGCCGAACCCGACCCCGGCTTCCCCACCGTCGCCTTCCCCAACCCCGAGGAGCCCGGGGCGATGGACCTGGCCTTCGCCACGGCCGCCGCCCACCGGGCGGAGGGCGTGGACCTGATCATCGCCAACGACCCCGACGCCGACCGCTGCGCGGTGGCGGTCCCCGATCCCGGCGCCGACACGGGCTGGCGGATGCTGCGCGGCGACGAGGTGGGGGCGCTGCTGGCCACCCACCTGGTGCACAAGCGGGCGCGGGGCGCCTTCGCCACCACGGTCGTCTCGTCCTCCCTGCTGTCGCGGATCGCGGCCGAGGCGGGCCTGCCGTACACCGAGACGCTGACCGGCTTCAAGTGGCTCGCCGGCGTGGACGGCCTGCGCTACGCCTACGAGGAGGCGCTGGGCTACTGCGTGGACCCCGAGGGCGTCCGGGACAAGGACGGCATCACGGCCGCGCTGCTCGTCGCCGAGCTGGCCGCGGAGCTGAAGGAGTCCGGCCGCACCCTGACCGAGCTGCTGGACGACATCGCGGCCCGCTACGGCCTGCACGCCACCGACCAGCTCTCGGTGCGGGTGGCGGACCTGTCGCTGATCGAGGCGGCGATGCGCCGGCTGCGCGCCACACCGCCCGTCTCGCTGGCCGGCCTCACCGTGACCTCCGCGGAGGACCTGAGCCGGGGCGGCGCCCTCCCGCCGACCGACGCGCTCCGCTACCGGCTGGCCGGCGACTCCCGGCGGGGGATCTCCGGGGCCCGGGTCGTCGTCCGCCCCAGCGGCACGGAACCGAAGCTGAAGTGCTACCTGGAGGTGGTCGTCCCCGTCGCGGACGCCTCGGACCTGTCCGCGGCCCGCGCCACCGCGGACTGGGCACTGGGGGCGCTCAGGGCGGACCTGGCCGCCGCGGTGGGCATCTGACCGGCGGCCGCCGGGGCCGTCAGCCCAGGAACAGCAGGCAGAGCAGGGCGATCCCGCCGGCCGCCGCGGGGACCAGGATCTCGTAGGCCCAGCGGACGGCGGGGGCGCCCTGCGCCGCCTCGTCGGAGGCGTGGCGCTCGGCCAGGGCGCGGATCTCCTCGACCGCCTGGTCGGCCTGGGCCCGGTGGACCGCCGCGGGGACGCCCGGGGCGGGGCCGGCGCCGGGCGCGGCCGGGGAGGATCCCGGGCCGCCGCTCCTGCGCAGGGCCTTCTTGCGCTGGCGCAGCGAGACCGGGATCGCCCACAGCTGGTACTTCCTGCCGTCGGCGAGGACCTCGCTGGAGTACGCGGCCCGCACGCCGTCGACCGACGCCCACGGCAGCGTGATGGTGCGGAAGGGGTTGCGCACCCGCAGCCGCCCGCGGTCGGCGAAGACCGCGGGCCGCAGGGAGAAGGCGGTGATCAGCGGCGTGAGGAAGACCAGCCAGGCCAGGGAGAGCCATCGGATCCGGCCCTCTCCGTTGACGATTCCCTCGCCGGCCATCAGCAGGACCAGCAACAGCAGCAGTGAGCCTCCCACCATCCCCGAGGCGGAGCGGTAGGTGTGGTCGGCCTGTCCGGGCTGCTCGCTCGTCATGCCCCCGATTCTGCCCGATGCCGCCCGGGGCGCGTCCGGCCGGTCGCGCCCCGTCCCCTTCCCGCCGCCGGCCCGGGCCGTGGCCCCGGCCGGGAGGGGAGGGAACGGGAGGGGGTGACATTCCGCTACGCGCGTAGATATGCTCGTCTGGTGACCATGCCTGCCACGTCTCCCACCACGACCGCCGCACCACCCCCCGCGCCGCTCCCCGCGCTCGCGGACGCCACCGCGTCCGACGCCGCGCTGCGCCGCTTCCTGCACGGCCTGCCGGGGGTCGACGCGGTCGGCCTCGAAGCCCGCGCCGCCGCGCTCGGCACCCGCTCGATCAAGACCACGGCGAAGGCGTTCGCCATCGACCTCGCCATCTCCATGATCGACCTGACGACCCTGGAAGGCGCCGACACCCCGGGCAAGGTGCGGGCCCTGTGCGCCAAGGGCGTCCACCCCGACCCCACCGACCGCACCACCCCGAAGGTCGCCGCGATCTGCGTCTACCCGGACATGGTGGCCACCGCCCGGCAGGCCCTGGACGCCGCCGGGGGCCGGGACGTCCACGTGGCCTCCGTCGCCACGGCCTTCCCCGCCGGCCGCGCCGCCCTGCCGGTGAAGCTGGCCGACACCCGCGACGCGGTGGCCGCCGGAGCCGACGAGATCGACATGGTCATCGACCGCGGCGCCTTCCTCTCCGGCCGCTACATGCAGGTCTTCGAGGAGATCAGGGCCGTGAAGGAGGCGTGCGCCCGGCCCGGCGGCGACGACGCCCACCTGAAGGTGATCTTCGAGAACGGCGAGCTGGCCACGTACGACAACGTCCGCCGCGCCTCCTGGCTGGCGATGCTCGCCGGGGCGGACTTCATCAAGACCTCCACCGGCAAGGTGGCGGTCAACGCCACGCCGGCGAACACGCTGGTGATGCTGGAGGCCGTGCGCGACTTCCGCGCCGCCGGCGGCCCCCAGGTCGGCGTCAAGCCCGCGGGCGGCATCCGCACCGCCAAGGACGCGATCAAGTACCTGGTGCTGGTCAACGAGACCCTCGGCGACGACTGGCTGCACCCCGACTGGTTCCGCTTCGGCGCCTCCAGTCTCCTCAACGACCTGCTGATGCAGCGCCAGAAGCTGACCACCGGGCGCTACTCCGGCCCCGACTACGTGACGGTGGACTGAATCCGATGAGCCCCATCTTCGAGTACGCACCCGCGCCCGAGTCCCGCGCGGTCGTGGACATCGCGCCCTCCTACGGCCTGTTCGTCGACGGCGAGTTCCGCGAGGCCGCCGACGGCCGGGTCTTCAAGACGGTCTCGCCGTCCACCGAGGAGGTCCTGTCGGAGGTCGCCCACGCGGGCGCCGAGGACGTGGACGCCGCCGTGGCCGCCGCCCGCCGCGCCTTCGGGCCGTGGTCGGCGCTGCCCGGCTCCGAGCGCGCCAAGTACCTGTTCCGGATCGCCCGGATCATCCAGGAGCGCTCGCGCGAGCTGGCCGTCCTGGAGACCCTGGACAACGGCAAGCCGATCCGCGAGACCCGCGACGCCGACCTGCCACTGGTCGCCGCGCACTTCTTCTACTACGCGGGCTGGGCCGACAAGCTCTCCCACGCCGGCTTCGGGCCCGACCCGCGCCCGCTGGGCGTGGCGGGCCAGGTCATCCCCTGGAACTTCCCGCTGCTGATGCTCGCCTGGAAGGTCGCCCCGGCGCTGGCCTGCGGCAACACCGTCGTCCTCAAGCCCGCCGAGACGACGCCGCTGTCCGCCCTGTTCTTCGCCGACGTCTGCCGTCAGGCCGGGCTGCCCCGGGGCGTGGTCAACATCCTCACCGGCGACGGCTCCACGGGCGCCGCGCTGGTGGCGCACGAGGGCGTCGACAAGGTGGCCTTCACCGGCTCGACGGCCGTCGGCCGGCAGATCGCCCGCACGGTCGCGGGCACCCGCAAGAAGCTCACCCTGGAGCTGGGCGGCAAGGGCGCCAACATCGTCTTCGACGACGCGCCGATCGACCAGGCCGTCGAGGGCATCGTCAACGGCATCTACTTCAACCAGGGCCAGGTCTGCTGCGCGGGCTCCCGGCTGCTGGTCCAGGAGTCGGTGCACGACGAGCTGATGGAGGCGCTCAAGCGCCGCCTGTCCACCCTGCGGGTCGGCGACCCGCTGGACAAGAACACCGACATCGGCGCGATCAACTCCGCCGAGCAGCTCGCCCGCATCACCGAGCTCGCCGACAGCGGCGAGGCCGAGGGCGCCGAACGCTGGGCGCCGGCCTGCGAACTGCCCGACCGCGGCTGGTGGTTCGCGCCGACCGTCTTCACGAACGTCACCCAGGCGCACCGGATCGCCCGCGAGGAGATCTTCGGCCCCGTGCTGTCGGTGCTGACCTTCCGCACCCCGGACGAGGCCGTGGCCAAGGCCAACAACTCGCAGTACGGCCTGTCCGCGGGCGTGTGGACGGAGAAGGGGTCGCGCATCCTGGCGATGGCCGACAGGCTCCGGGCCGGCGTCGTGTGGGCCAACACGTTCAACAAGTTCGACCCGACCTCGCCCTTCGGCGGCTACAAGGAGTCGGGCTTCGGCCGCGAGGGCGGTCGTCACGGTCTGGAGGCGTACCTCGATGTCTGACAGCACCGCCGGAACGCGGCTGAGCGTTCTCAAGACCTACAAGCTGTTCGTCGGGGGGAAGTTCCCCCGGTCCGAGAGCGGACGGGTGTACGAGGTGACCGACACGCGCGGCAACTGGCTGGCGAACGCTCCGCTGGCCTCCCGCAAGGACGCCCGGGACGCGGTGGTCGCGGCCCGCAAGGCGTTCGGCGGCTGGTCCGGGGCGACGGCCTACAACCGCGGCCAGATCCTCTACCGGATCGCCGAGATGCTGGAGGGCCGCCGCGACCAGTTCGCCGCGGAGGTCGCCGCCGCCGAGGGGCTGTCGAGGGCGAAGGCCGCCGCCCAGGTGGACGCGGCCGTGGACCGCTGGGTGTGGTACGCGGGCTGGTCGGACAAGGTGGCCCAGGTGGCGGGCGGCGCCAACCCGGTCGCCGGCCCGTACTTCAACCTCTCCACCCCCGAGCCCACCGGCGTGGTCGCCGTCGTGGCCCCGCAGGAGTCGTCCTTCCTGGGGCTGGTCTCGGTGGTCGCCCCGGTGATCGTCACCGGCAACACCGCCGTGGTGGTGGCCAGTGAGCGGGCGCCGCTCCCCGCGCTCTCCCTGGCCGAGGTGCTGGCCACCTCCGACCTGCCGGGCGGCGTGGTCAACGTCCTCTCCGGGCGGACGGCCGAGATCGCCGCCCCGCTCGCCGCCCACCAGGACGTCAACGCCGTCGACCTGGCGGGCGCGGACCCGGAGCTGGCGAAGGAGCTGGAGACGGCCGCCGCGGAGAACCTCAAGCGGGTGCTGCGGCCGGGGGCCGGCGGAGCGGACTGGTCCGCCGATCCCGGCATGAAGCGGATACTGGCGTTCCTGGAGACCAAGACCGTCTGGCACCCCATCGGCGTCTGACGGCCCGCCGGCCGTGCCGCGGCTCCCGGTGCTTCCCGGGTGCCGCGGCACGGCCGGTTCCGTCCGTCATCCGGGCAGCAGTCCCGTCACCGTGCCCACGGCGGGCAGGGTGCGCAGGGTGCCGCCGTTGGAGAGCGGCGCCGTGACCGGCTCGGTGGACACCCCCTTGAAGTCGGCGACCTGGGCGCCCACCGTGTTGCTCAGCGGGTCCACCGGGGTGCCGCCCAGCGGGTGGAGCGGCTGGTCCTTGGCCGGACGCAGCGCACCGGCCGTCGCGATCCCCGTCGCGTCCAGCGCGCTCGCCCCGCCCTCCAGCGCCTTCTCCGGGTCCGGCTGCGGCCCGGTGGCCGAGAGGCCGACGGCGGAGCCGGACACGGGGAGGGCCGGGGCGGCGGACGCCGCGGCCGCGCCCGAGATCACCGCGGCCCCCGCCGCGGAGACGGCCAGCCCGGCCCGCAGCAGGGCGCGGGGGAGGCCCCTTCCGGCCGTGCGCGTCTGCCTCGTCCGTGCGTGGCGGCGGTGCTGAGCGGTCATGGGACACCTACCCGATGAGTCTGTGTGCGTGATCGTACGGTGACGCAGCGTATATGAAGGCGCCGTCACACGCACACGCGCGCAACTCCCCTCGCGGATCACGGACAATGGTGTCCCGTGACCTCCGCCGACACCGCCCGCGTGATCCTGCTGACCGGTCCCTCCGGCTCCGGGAAGTCCTCGCTCGCAGCCCGCACGGGGCTGCCCGTCCTGCGCCTGGACGACTTCTACAAGGAGGCCGGCGACCCGTCGCTGCCCCTGCTGCCCGGGAGCGGCCTGGTGGACTGGGACGATCCCGCCTCCTGGGACGCCGAGGCCGCGGTGGCGGCGATCACCGCCCTGTGCGAGCACGGCCGCGCGGCCGTGCCGGTGTACGACATCTCCGTGAGCGCGCGCGTCGGCGAGGACGTGCTGGACCTGCGCGGCGCGCGCCTGTTCGTCGCCGAGGGGATCTTCGCCGCCGAAGTCGCCCGCCGCTGCCGCGAGTCGGGGCTGCTGGCCGACACGCTGTGCCTGCGCGGGCGCCCCGTCACGACCTTCCGGCGGCGGCTGGTCCGCGACGTGCGCGAGGGCCGCAAGTCGCTGCCCGTCCTGGTGCGCCGCGGCTGGTTCCTGATGCGCAGGGAGAGCGCGATCGTCGCGCACCACGTCTCCCTGGGCGCCCACGCCTGCGGCCGTGACGAGGCCCTGGCGCGGATCGCGGCCCTGGACGCGTCCCCGGCGGTGCGGGTGCCGGCCCCGCGCGACGCGCTCGGAAGGCCCGCCGCGCGCAGGTGAACGCGCACAGGCGAAGGAGCGGGCCCGACCGGACCCCCCGGCCGGCCGGACCCGCTCCCGTCCTCCCCCGTGATCCCCCGTTCTCTCCCCCGTGATCCCCCGTCCCCGGCGGCCCGTCAGGCGACCAGCTCGCCGAAGCTCTCCTCCAGGTCCCGGCCGTGGCTGAGCGCCTCGTCGTCGCGCAGCCGGCGCAGGGAGCGCCAGATGCTGCTCTTGACCGTGCCGACGCTGATGCCCAGGATGTCGGCGATCTCCGGGTCGGTGCGGCCCTCGTAGTAGCGCAGGACCAGCATGGTGCGCTGGAGTTCGGGAAGCCGCGCCAGCGCCTGCCACAGGACCGCGCGCAGTTCGGTGCCGCGCATGGCGTCGTTCTCGCCCGCCGACTCGGGGAGTTCCTCGGTCGGGTACTCGTTGAGCCTGCGGCGGCGCCAGGCGCTGATGTGCAGGTTGGTCATGGTGCGGCGGAGGTATCCGCCGACGGCCGCCTTGTCGCTGATCCTGTCCCAGGCGCGGTAGGTGGAGAACAGCGCGCTCTGGAGCAGGTCCTCGGCCTCGTGGCGGTCCCCCGTCAGGTGGTAGGCGGTGGCGTAGAGGGAGGCGCGGCGCTCCTGCACGTAGGCGGTGAACTCCGCCTCCGACACGCTCCGGCGCCGCTCCCCCGGTGCCTCCCCGTACGCGTCCTCCCCCTGCCGGCCGTTCCCCCCGGCCGGCTCCTCCACGGCGGCGATGTACGCCGGCCGCCGGCGCCCGGTGCCGCGGACGCAGGCCCGCGTCCCCAGGGCACCGGACTTCTCCCCGCCCCGGTCGGGAACCGCGGGGGTGTGCAGGCGCGTGTCGACAACTGCGCTGGTGGTGTTGCGGTGCAGTGCGTTCATCTCGCGCCCCCCTCGTGGAGCCAACCGGTGCGTTGCTCGTGGCGAATACATTGCCGCGGCAGTTTCATGGCGAAGTCCGCCGTCTGTCACAGGGCTGTCACAGGACCCGGACGGCCGTGACCCGCCCCGGAAACGGCCTCCGTGTACATGCCACTCGAAGGGCGGGCGGGCGATGCGCCAGAATGGCGCACGTGCCTTTCCTGTTGCTGATCGAGGACGACGAAGCCGTCCGTACGGCCCTGGAGATGGGTCTGACCCGGCAGGGCCACCGTGTGGTGACCGCGGCCTCGGGTGAGGACGGCCTCAAACTGCTGCGCGAACAGCGCCCGGACCTGATCGTGCTGGACGTCATGCTGCCCGGCATCGACGGCTTCGAGGTGTGCCGCCGCATCCGGCGCACGGACCAGCTCCCGATCGTCCTGCTGACCGCGCGCAGCGACGACATCGACGTCGTGGTCGGCCTGGAGTCGGGCGCGGACGACTACGTGGTCAAGCCCGTGCAGGTGCGGGTGCTGGACGCCCGCATCCGCGCGGTGATGCGGCGCGGCGAGCGCGAGGCGAGCGACTCGGCGGTCTTCGGGTCGCTGGTCGTCGACCGCTCCGCGATGACCGTCACCAAGAACGGCAGGGACCTCCAGCTCACCCCCACCGAACTGCGGCTGCTGCTGGAGCTCAGCCGCCGCCCCGGGCAGGCTCTGTCCCGGCAGCAACTGCTGCGGCTGGTGTGGGAGCACGACTACCTGGGCGACTCCCGCCTGGTCGACGCGTGCGTCCAGCGGCTGCGCGCGAAGGTCGAGGACGTGCCCTCCTCCCCGACGCTGATCCGCACGGTGCGGGGCGTCGGCTACCGGCTGGACCCCCCGGCGTGACGCCCCCCGGCGCGAGACGCGCCCGCGGGGCCGCCGCGGCACGTCCGGCGCGGCCGTCCGCGGCCTCCCCGGCGTCCGCGATATCCGTGCCCGCCTCCGGCGGGCGGCGAGGCGCACCAGGAGAGGCACCGTGAGCGCGACCCCCGGCAGAGTCATGGAGTCCCTGCGGCTGACCAGCCTGCGGATGCGGCTCGTGGTGGTCTTCGCGCTGGTCGCGCTGATCGCCGCGACGGCCGCGTCCGGCATCGCGTACTGGATCAACCGCGACGCCGTCCTCACCCGGGCGCAGAACGCCGCGCTCAACGACTTCCGCGAGTCGCTGGGCGACCACGCCGACTCCCTCCCGCACCGGCCGGCGTGCGACGCGCTGCGCGGCGCGGCCGGCGCCATGTCCGGCAGCACCCAGCGCTACGAGGTCGTCCTGACCGGCCGGCAGGGCGACGGCACGGCGTGCGAGGCGGCGTCCGACCCCCGTTTCACCCTGGACGACGTGCCCGTGGAACTGCGCACCGCGGTGCACAGGAAGCGCCGGGTCGACGCGTCCAACTCCGCCCCGTACCACCTGTACTGGCAGCGGGTCACCCTGCGGGGCGAACCGTACCTGGTGGGCGGCGCGACCGTGATCGGCGGCGGGCCGACGGGCTACATGTTCAAGTCGCTGGCGCCCGAGCGGGACGACCTCAGCTCCCTGGCCTGGTCGCTGGGCATCGCCACCGCGCTGGCGCTGATCGGCTCCGCCCTGCTGGCGCAGGCCGCCGCCACGACGGTGCTGAGGCCCGTGCAGCGGCTGGGGGAGGCGGCGCGGCGGCTGGGCGAGGGGAAGCTGGACACCCGGCTGCGGGTGTCGGGGACCGACGAACTCGCCGAACTGTCGCGGACGTTCAACGGCGCCGCCGAGGCCCTGGAGAAGCGGGTGGCGGAACTGAGCGCCCGCGAGGAGTCCAGCCGCCGTTTCGTCGCGGACATGTCCCACGAGCTGCGGACGCCGCTGACCGCGATCACCGCGGTGACGGAGGTGCTGGAGGACGAGATCGACTCCCTCGACCCCATGATCGCGCCCGCGGTCACGCTGGTGGTCAGCGAGACCCGGCGGCTGAACGACCTCGTGGAGAACCTGATGGAGGTCACCCGCTTCGACGCGGGCACCGCCCGCCTGGTGCTCGACGACGTCGACGTCGCCGACCAGGTGACGGCCTGCATCGACGCCCGCGCGTGGCTGGACGCGGTCGAGCTCGACGCCGACCGCGGCGTCATGGCGCGGCTCGACCCGCGGCGGCTGGACGTGATCCTGGCCAATCTGATCGGCAACGCGCTCAAGCACGGCGGTTCCCCGGTCCGGGTGTCGGTGCGCACGGACCGGTCGGCCGCCGGCGAGGACGAGCTGGTGATCCGGGTCGCCGACCACGGACCGGGCATCCCCGAGGAGGTGCTCCCGCACGTCTTCGACCGCTTCTACAAGGCGAGCGCGTCCCGGCCCCGCTCGGAGGGCAGCGGGCTCGGGCTGTCGATCGCCCAGGAGAACGCGCACATCCACGGGGGCCGGATCACCGCGGAGAACGCGCCCGGAGGCGGCGCGGTCTTCACCCTGCGGCTGCCGCGCGACGCGAGCCGGGTCGCGCGGGACGGGGACGGCGTCCGGGCGGACGCCGGGACCGACGAGGAGAACGAACGATGACCACCGCGCGCCGCACCGTCCGCACGGTCGCCGCCGTGCTCGCCGCCCTCGCGATCGGCGGGTGCGGCATCCGGTCGACGCCCGTGCCGGTGGACGCCGGGCCGGCGCCGTCCCGGGCGTCGTGCACGCCGCCCGCCCCGGACGGGGAGCGGGCCGGCGGCGGGACCGTACTGGCCGTCTTCCTCGTCTGCGGCGGCGAGGTGATCGCGGTGGAGCGCGCCGTGCCCCTGGAGGAGCCCCCCGGGGAGGAGACGGGCCGGGACGCGCGGCTGCGGACGGCCCGGGCGCTGCTGGAGGAGTTGCGCGAGGCCCCGTCCCGGGCCGAGGACGAGGCCGGCTTCGGCAGCGCCGTCCCCGGGGACCTGGAGGTCGGCGGTCCGTCCGGGGGAGATCCCAAGGAGGCGCTGCGGCTCGACCGGGACCCCGGCGGACTGCCGCCCTTCGCCCTGGCCCAGGTCGTGTGCACGTTCGCGGGCACGGCCGCCACCGGGCGGGACGGCACGGTGACGCTCGGCGGGCCCGCGCGGGACGGCGACGGCGGGGGGCTGCTGGAGTACTCGTGCACCCGCGCTCTGCGCGGCGACCCCGAGGCGGCGAGGACGGCGGGCACCCCCCTCCCGGAGTGACCCGGCACACCCGGCGGACGCGGGGGCGTGCGGAACCGCGGCCCGCGCCGCGTGCGTCTGTGTCCCCGTGCAGCGTCGACACCGCGGCGGCTCCGCCGTTCACCGCATCCGTACAGCGGGCTTCGTACTCCTGTGCTGCCATCTGCTGTTCGTGGGCTGGCTGACGCTGCGGCCGCTGTCCGTGCCGTGGGTCGCTCCCGCGAACCTCCGCCCCTTCGCCTCGATCCACGCCGATCTGGTGAGCGGCCCCCGGGCCGCCCTGGAGGGCGTGGGAGGCGGCCTGGCGCTGCTCGCCCCGCTGGGGGTGCTGCTGCCGATGGTGGCGGGCCGGCCGGCGTCGCGGCTGGGCTCGTGGGCCCGTACGGTCTTCGCCGCGGGGATGGTCTCGCTCGGCATCGAGCTGGCGCAGCCCGCCGTGCCGGGGCAGGTCGCCGACGTGGACGCGCTGCTGCTCAACACCACCGGGGCGGCCCTGGTTCACCTGGTGTGCTACCCGGCGCTCCGGGCCCGGCTGCGCGCCGCGGAGGACGGCTCCGGCGCCGGGGACCTCCGTCCGGACGACGGGGACCAGGGGGCGACCCCGAGAACTCCCAGGGTCGGAATAGCCCCGTAGACCGACGCTTCCTCCTGGTTCGTTCTCCTACGGTGGATTCGTCGCCACCGTCCGGTGGTGATCCGGGCAGAACGAAGGAGTCCTCATGGCCGCACTTGTCCGCCCCAGCGACAACCGGATGATCGGTGGCGTGTGCGCCGGGCTGGCCCGCCGCTTCGGGACCTCCGCGACCACCATGCGGGCGATCTTCCTGGTCTCCTGCCTGCTGCCGGGGCCGCAGGTCCTGCTCTACCTGGCGCTGTGGGCCCTGCTGCCGGACGAGCGGAAGACCCGGCACGCCGGTCTGTGACAGACGGCGGCGCACGCACACCGCGCACACGCGCACACGAGGGCCGCGCACCGGAACGGATCCGGTGCGCGGCCCTCGGCGTCTCCCGGGAGGAGGGAGGGGGGTGTCAGCCCAGGAGCTTGACGGGCAGCGCGCCCGTGAGCTTGCCGACGGGCGCGGCCTTCTTCAGCCGCTCCTCGACCGGAACGCCGCCGATCAGGGCGCGCACCGGGTCCTGGGCGGCCGCCTGGTCCTGCTGCGGCGCGGGAGCGGGCCGGCCCTGCGGCGCGGGCGCCGGAGCGGGCTGGGCCTGGGGGGCGGGGTCGGGAGCGGGCAGCGTCCTGGCGGGCTGCGAGGCGTTCATGGCGTCCGACAGGCCGCTGACGATCTTCTCGGTGCCGGGGAGGCTCGCGGCGGACGCGGTTCCGGCGCCGACGGCGGCGATGGCGAGGCCGAGAGCGGCGACGCCGAGGGTCTTGATCGTTCGCTGGAGCATCAGCTGTCACGTCCTCGTGTGGGTGCTTGAGCGGCGTCGCGAAGGTAGCCAGGCCGTCACACCGTCCGCAAACACCCTGAAACGGTCGAGCGGCGCAGACCGGACTTCCTCCCCGTCCTCCCGCCCAAGCCCCACGGGACGGCGGAGCCGCTGGTCACAGCCCCTTGCCGGACGCCTCCCGGAACAGCCACTCGGACTTCAGCTCGGCGTACCCGGGCTTGATCACGTCATTGATCATGGCCAGACGTTCATCGAAAGGAATGAAGGCGGACTTCATCGCATTGACCGTGAACCACTGCATGTCGTCGAGGGTGTAGCCGAACGTCTCCACCAGGTGCTCGAACTCCCGGCTCATGCTGGTGCCGCTCATCAGCCGGTTGTCGGTGTTGACCGTGGCGCGGAAGCGCAGCTTCCGCAGCAGTCCGATGGGGTGCTCCTCGTACGAGGGGGCCGCGCCGGTCTGGAGGTTGGAGGTGGGGCACAGCTCCAGGGGGACCCGCTTGTCCCGCACGTACGCCGCGAGACGGCCGAGCTTGACGGTGCCGTCCTCGGCGACGTGGATGTCGTCGATGATGCGCACCCCGTGGCCGAGCCGGTCGGCGCCGCACCACTGGAGCGCCTGCCAGATGGACGGCAGGCCGAACGCCTCGCCGGCGTGGATGGTGAAGTGGTTGTTCTCGCGCTTGAGGTACTCGAAGGCGTCCAGGTGGCGGGTGGGCGGGTGGCCCGCCTCGGCGCCCGCGATGTCGAAGCCGACGACGCCCGCGTCGCGGTAGCGGTTGGCGAGTTCGGCGATCTCCAGGGAGCGGGCGGCGTGCCGCATGGCGGTGAGCAGCGCGCCCACGCGGATGCGCCTCCCCTGCTCGCGCGCCCGGCGCTCGCCCAGCCGGAAGCCCTCGTTGACGGCCTCGACGACCTCTTCGAGACTCAGTCCCCGCTCCAGGTGCTGCTCGGGTGCGTACCGCACCTCCGCGTAGACCACGCCGTCGGCCGCCAGGTCCTCGGCGCACTCGGCGGCGACCCTCACCAGGGCGTCGCGGGTCTGCATGACGGCGCAGGTGTGGGAGAAGGTCTCCAGGTAGCGCTCCAGGGAGCCGGAGTCGGCGGCCTCGCGGAACCAGGTGCCCAGCGCCTCGGGGTCGGTCTCGGGCAGACCGTCGTAGCCGGTCTCACGGGCGAGTTCGACGACGGTGGCCGGACGGAGACCGCCGTCGAGGTGGTCGTGCAGCAGCACCTTGGGGGCGCGGCGGATCTGGTCCGCGGTGGGGACGGTGGTGACAGTCTCGCTCGTCATTGCGACACCCTAGCGCCTACGCGCGTAGATATCACCCCGGAGCCGGGCTCCCGCCGCGCGGGCCGCCGTGCTCCGCCCTTCGATACCCAATGGTGACCGCAGGACACCGCCGGTACACCCGGGCTTCTGCCATGGTTTTGCCGTGACTCAGCAGGCGTTGCCGCGGCGGGATGCGCGGTTGGGGCGGGCGTTCGGGGCGGACCGGTCGGTCCAGGGGGTTGTTCTGCTGCTTCCCGGGGGGCGGGCGGCGAGCACGCGCCGCCGTTCCTCCAGGGCCGCGGCGGCCGTACTGCCGCTGGCGCGGCGGCTGGCACGGGCGGGGGCCGGTTCGGAGCTGGCCGCGCACGTCGTCCACTACCGCTACCGCGGCTGGAACGGCGGGGAGGCCCACCCGGTGGAGGACACGCGGTGGGCGCTGGAGCGGGTCTCCGAACTCTACGGCGACGTACCGGTGTGCCTGGCCGGCTGGGACATGGGCGCCCGGGCCGCCCTGCGGGCCGCGGGCCACCCGGCCGTGGTCTCCGTGCTGGCGCTGGCCCCCTGGCTGCCGGACCCTCGCGAGGACGGCGAACCGGAGCCGGTGCGGCAGCTGACCGGACGGAAGGTGCTGATGGTGCACGGCACGGACGACGAGCACACCGATCCCGAGCTGTCGTACCGCCTGGCCGTACGGGCCAAGAAGGTCAACCCGGACGTCTGCCGGTTCGAGGTCCACACCGACGGCCACGCGCTGCGGCAGCACCGCGACGAAGTCCTCGCCCTGGCACAGGACTTCGTCCTCGGCACGCTGTGCGACCACGACTTCGCCCGCCCGGTCGCCGACGCGCTGGCGGCCCCGCCGCCGCTGGGCCTGCGGATGCCGCTGGCCGCGGGGTTCGGCCGCTCCCTGCGCCACTGACCGCGCCGGCCGGTGCGGGAGCGGCCGTGACGCCCCGTCTCCCCGGGGCTCCGCGCCCTCGCGCCTCGCGCCTCATGCCAGGAGCCGGCCGCGGCGGCCGAGCAGGAACTTCCTGAAGGCCGTCACCGGCGGGGTCTCCGGGCGGCCCTCCACCCAGGCGACCCCGATCTCCCGCACCGCGCGGGGCTCCGTGACCGTCAGTTCCCGCACCCCCGGCCGGGGCACGGCCGGGGGCGGCAGCAGGGCGACGCCCAGCCCCGCCGCGACCAGCCCGCGCAGCGTCTCGGCCTCCTCCCCCTCGAAGGCGATCCTCGGCCGGAAGCCCGCCTCGGCGCAGAGCGCGTCGAAGATGCGGCGCATCCCGTAGCCCGGCTCCAGGGTGATGAACGGCTCCTCGGCGGCCTCCGCCAGCCGTACGCGGCGGCGCCGCGCGAGCGGATGCTCCTCGGGGACGACCAGCCGCAGCCGCTGCTCGTCCAGGCGGCGCGCGGCCAGGTCCGGCGCGTCGGGCACCGGGGAGATCAGGCACAGGTCGAGGTCCCCGGCGCGCAGCCGCTCGATCATCGCCTCGCCGTACGTCTGGACCAGGGAGAAGCGCACCTGCGGGTGGTCGGCCCGGAAGGAGCGGATCAGACCGGGGACGGTCTCGGAGCCCAGGGTGTGGAGGAAGCCGAACGCGACCTTCCCGGTGGCCGGGTCGGCGTCGGCGCGCACGGTCTCGGCCGCCTGCTCCACGGAGGCCAGCGCCCGTTCGACGGAGGCCAGGAACGTCAGCCCCGCCGGGGTGAGGGAGACCGTCCGGCCGCGCCGGGCGAACAGGTCCACCCCCAGGTCGTCCTCCAGCCGGGCGATCGCGCGGCTGAGCGTGGACTGCGGAACGCCCAGTTCCAGCGCGGCGCGTGTGACGTGCTCGTGGCGGGCGACGGCCACGAACTGGGCCAGCCGCGGGGTGAGCGTGGCCGCCCAGGACTCGGGGGCGATGTCGGGCCCGAAGTCGCCCCTCCCGGCGGCGCGACGCACTGTGTCCGATGTAACCGAGATGTCTTTTCTGTTGCCGACCGGTGACACGGCACCCTCCCACCTCACCTTATGCGCCCATGCATCATCTTCCGCGGTTCTGTGCATTGGACGCATCAGAAGGGGTGATCGTACGTTCGGGACATGCCTTCCGTCGATACCGGGGCACCTGCCCGCGCAGGTGCCTTCTCCGACCGTTCCGTCCCGCCGAACCGACGCATCAGTCTGGCCCTCTTCGCCGTGGGCCTGGCGACCTTCAGCCTGCTGTACGCCACCCAGCCCCTGCTGCCCGCCCTCACCGCCGACTTCGGCGTGACGCCGGGGCAGGCGAGCTGGACCGTCTCCGCCGCCACCATCGGACTCGCCGTCGCCGTCCTGCCGCTGTCCGCGCTCTCCGAGCGCTTCGGACGGCGCACGATGATGACGTGCTCGCTGGCCGTCGCCGTCGCCGTCGCGCTGGTGCTGCCCCTCGCGCCGAACATCGAGGTCCTGATCGCGCTGCGCGCCCTCCAGGGCGCGGCGATCGCCGGCATCCCGGCGTCGGCGATGGCGTATCTGGCGGACGAGCTGCCGCCCCGGGCGCTGGTGGGGGCCGTCGGCCTGTTCGTGGCGGGCAACAGCGTCGGCGGAATGTCCGGCCGCGTCCTGACCGGCTGGGCGGCCGAGGGCTGGGGCTGGCGCGCCGGTCTGGCGTCGGTGGCCGCGGTGTCCCTGGTGTGCGCGGTCGTCTACCGGCTGCTGATCCCGAGGGCCCGCAACTTCACCCCGGCCTCGATCCGGCCCGCCGCGGTGCTGCGGACCGTCCGCGGCCACCTCTCCGACGGGCTGCTGCTGCGCCTGTACTCGCTCGGCCTGCTCTTCATGACGGTCTTCGGCGCGGTCTACACGGTGATCGGCTACCGGCTGGTGGCGGAGCCCTTCGGGCTCTCCCAGGGGCTGGTCGGCTCCCTCTTCGTCGTCTACCTCGTCGGCACGGTCTCCTCGGCCGCCGCCGGACGCCTGGTGGGACGGCTGGGCCGGCGCGGCGCGCTCTACCTGGCGATCGGCACCACCGCCACGGGTCTGCTGGTGAGCCTGGGCGAGAGCCTGGCGTCCGTCCTGACCGGTCTGGTGCTGATCACGGCGGGCTTCTTCGCCGGACACGCGGTGGCCTCCAGCTCGGTGAGCCGCACCGCCCAGGAGGGCAGGGCGCAGGCCTCCGCGCTGTACCAGATGGCGTACTACCTGGGCAGCTCGCTGGGCGCCTCGCTGGGCGCGGTCGCCTATCACGCGGCGGGCTGGAGCGCGACGGTCGCCTTCGCGCTGGGCGCACTCGTCCTGGCGGCCGGCGTCACGCTCTACGCCACGCGCCGGGCGCTGGTCCGGCGGCGCCTGGAGGCCGTGCGGAGCTGCTGAGCTCCGACGTCACGGGGGTCTTTCCCGCCGGTTCAGTCGACGGGAAAGACCCCCGTGTCGACGACGAGGTCAAACGGCTCGGGAAGGCCGACCTTGTCCCCGAACTTCCCGGCGTGCAGCACCCGGTGGACGTCCCCCTCAAGGCTCCCCGTACAGCGTCACGGTCGGGCCACCGGGCGCCCAGCGGTCGACCATCAGGTACAGGGGCACTCCGGCCCGGGCGTAGCCGGCGGCCTCGCTGATCCGGTCGTGCCGCGCGTTGGACGGCGAGGTGATCTCCACCTTGCAGCCCTCGGGCCAGTCCGTCTCCTCCCAGAGCCGGACCAGGTCGTCCCAGCCGTGGGCGCGCCCCGGCCCCGGATCGACGGTGAGTGCGCCCATGGCGGTCCCTCTTATCGGTGCATCACCGGTCCCAGCGTGCCGAACGGCACCGACACGGGTCCACCGGCCTCGTCCGCCCGGACGGGGGCGCGCCCGTCACGCGGCGGCCACCCGGTCCGGCCCGGAGAGCCAGACGATCCGGGCCGTGACGCCCGGCTGCACCCCGAACCACCGCACGGCGCCCTCGGGCGAGCCGAGGGTGAACCGGAGGCTGCCGTCGGGGCTGGTCAGCTGGGCGTGTCCGTCCTCGTACGCCACGCCCCACGCCGCCACGCACCCGTCCCGCTGCCCGTCCCCCGCCTCCCACGTCTGGACCACCGCGAACTGGCGGGGAGCGAGACCGAGGACCATCGTGCGCAGCGCCTCCTCGAAGTCCCCCGATGGTGCGCCGGGGCCGTCGTGCGGCTCGGAGCCGCTGCTCTGCGGGGCTACGGTGTCCACGGAACCTCCAGGGAAAAGCGCGGAGTCGGGCCGGGCGGAGGGGGCGGCGCGCTTCCGGCGGGCGGCACGACCGGCCGGAACGGCCGGACCACACCCTAGAAGGAATTTGATAGGTATATCGACAATCGGGGGACAGTCCTGTCGAATTCACCTGTGTGGGTGAAGTGTCACGCTGTGCGCGAGAGTCGGAGGGCCGTGCCCCCGCGCACCGTCCCCCCGCCGGACAGCGGCACCCGGGCTCCGAGCCGCGGAAACTCCGTCCGGGCACGGGCCTGCTCCCGCACCGGCCGGGCGCCCGTCGACGCCCTTCGCCGACACGCCCCGGCCCACGATGACCGGCGGGCGGACGCACGGCCGGCGGGAGGAGCACCGGGGCGCCCTCACATCCGGGGCGCTCGGCCTCGCCGGGGCGCACCACGGTGGTCCGCCCGCCCGGCCCGCTCCGGACGCCGGACCGCGCACGCGCGCTCATCGACTCCGCATTCGCCGCCTCACCGCGGCGCCGGGCACGTGAATCCCCGGAACGGCCACCGGAAGAACATCCGGCTCTTTTTCCCTTAACTCGGGATGACGGGAACTCCCACGCCGGGAGAACTCTTCGCCGATTCGGGATTCCGGCGGAACGGAGCCGCGGAAAGAGAGCCTTCCGTGATTACTCTGTGGACGCTTCGCCGATGGCGAGGCCGCCGCGGGACCGCCTCGGGGAAAGGCGGTCCGACAGCGGTTTCAGGGGGTGTGGCGGAGGGATAGGGGGGAGTCGTCGCGTGGAGCACCGCGGAATCCGGCGCACGCGGAAGCGGGCATCGCATTCCGTACCGCGGTCTCCCGTCCCAAGGGCCGGTATTCCGCTCCTCCGCCGCCCCGGATTCGTCTCCACCGAAGGTGAGGAACACCCATGCGACGCGCGACATCCGTCCTTCTGGCGCTGGGCGCCCTGATGACGGCTTCCACGCTGGCCGCTCCGGCGGCCGGGGCGGCCCCGCGGGACGGCGGTCCGGCCGCCGTCCCGGCCGGCTGGGAGAGGATCGACGGTGCCGAACTGGCGGCGATGAACGGCGAGGAGAACGGCGCGGCGGACGGCGAGCGGTCCCTGGCCGCCTCGGCGGACCCGGCCGCGGAGGAGACGGTCCTCCTGGCGGTGCAGTCCGTCCGCAACGGCAACTTCGTCGCCACCGAGAAGAACTACCCCTCTCCCAACACCGGCGCGCTGCGCGCCCGGTCCGCCGACATCGGCGGCTCCTGGGAGGGCTTCGCCTTCGAGTGGGACGAGGACACCCAGACCTACGCCCTCAGGTCCCTGGCCAACGACCGCTACGTGGCCGTGGAGAAGAACTTCACCGGCAGCTCGCAGAACCTGCTGCGCGCCCGGTCCACCGGTGTCGGGGGCTGGGAGCGGTTCGTCCTCTACTACAGCGAGGAGCTGGACCGCTGGGCCCTGCAGTCCACGCTGAACGGCCTCTTCGTCGCCATGGAGAACGGTTACACCGGCTCCCTCCAGTACGCGCTGCGCGCCCGGTCCGCCGAGATCGGCGGCTCCTGGGAGGAGTTCGTCCTCTACGACCTGGAGAGCTGAGGAAAGCGCTCCGGGCGGGCGCGTCCCCGGGTGTCCGGGGGCGCGCCCGCCCGTCGCCGTGTCAGGACGAGCGTTCCTTGATGCGCAGGAACGTGATCGAGTGGGCCGGGAAGGTGTGGGTGAAGGTGGTGCCCACCCCCCGGAGGATCGAGCGCTCCGGCCTGACGGGCCGGCCGTCGGCGGTGTTGACGGCGTCCGGGTCGCCCTGGAGGACGGTCAGGCGCGCGGTCGGCGCCACCCGGGTTCCGCCGCCCAGGTCGATGCGCGTACGGGCGGGGGTCTCCTGCGCGTTGACGACCTTGACGATCAGCTCCCCCCTGGCCCTGTCGCGGGTGACGACCTGGCGGAAGGGCTCGGCGACCTTGTCGTCGGTGAAGCTCCCCCACTTCTCTCCGTCGAGGTAGAGGGTCACCTGACGGCCGCGGACCTCGATCCGGATGTCGTACTCGCGGCCGGTCTCGATCACCGTGCCGTCCTCGATCATCGTCTGCTTGCCGCCGTCGGTGGCCTTCTCCACGGCCGAGCGGGTGTTGCCCCAGCCGCCGAGGTTCCACCAGTAGAGGTTGCCGGTGTCCTTCACTCCGAAGGCGACGAGGAAGCCCTCGCGGCCGGCCCGCTTGGTGGCCTTCACGTGCAGGTCGTAGTCGCGCCAGGCGGGGTCGCCGGCGGTGACCAGGGTGTCCTCGGCGGCCGTGTCGGTCTGGACGTACGCGCCGTCCTCGACGGTCCAGGCGCCGCGCCCGGCGGCCTCGGTCCACTTCCCCGCGCCGGCCGAGAAGTCGTCGGCGAACAGTTCCCCGCCGGCCGCGGAGACCACCCGCACGTCGTCGTAGGCGGCGCTGGTGGCCCAGGTGGACAGGCCGACGGCGCCGGTGATCGGTCCGCTGACGACGGGGGTGGCGGAGGAGCGGCTCGGGACGACCTCGTCGCCGACGTTGTTCATGAACAGCTTCTGCGTCTCGTAGCTGGTCGACCCCCAGGAGCGGGCGTTGTCGAACCAGATCAGGTCCGGGCTCCACTGCACGTAGTCCGTGTTGGCCAGCAGCGGGGCGTAGGACGCCATTCTCACCACGTCGGCGTTGCGCTCCAGGCCGGTCATGAACGCGGCCTCGGCGAGGGAGTTGCGGAAGCGGTTGTCCTGGGAGGCGTACTCGCCGAGGAACACCTTGGGGCCGGAGCGGTCGTAGGAGTCGTAGCGCTCGTTGTTCTCCAGGAACCAGCCCGGGCTGTTGTAGTAGTGCTCGTCGACCATCTCCACGCCGGAGGCGCGGGCCAGTTCCCAGGCGCGGTCGAAGGTGGCGCCGGCGTCGTCGGGGCCGGAGTTGGCGATCACCGTGATCTCGGGGTGCTCGGCCTCGATCGCTTCACGGAAGGCGGCGAAGCGCTCGTAGAACGCGTCGGGCAGGTTCTCCTCGTTGCCGACGGCGATGTGGGTGAGGCCGAACGGCTCCGGGTGGCCCATCTCGGCGCGTTTGGCTCCCCAGTCGGAGGTGGCGGGGCCGTTGGCGAACTCGATCAGGTCCAGGGTGTCCCGGACGTGGCGCTCCAGCAGTTCGGGGTCGTCGGTGGCCTTGTTCTCGCCGCAGCCGGTGACGAGGGCGGGGACGACGGGCAGCGGCATCGCGCCGATGTCCTCGGCGAACTGGAAGTACTCGTAGTAGCCGAGGCCGTAGGACTGGTTGTAGCCCCAGAAGTTGGCGTTGACCGCCCGCTCCTCGACGGGGCCGATGGTGTCCTTCCACTGGTAGGAGCGGCGCCGTTCCCAGTTCGGCGCCTCGTACGCCTCGTGGCTGCCGGTGTTGACCAGGCAGCCGCCGGGGAAGCGCAGGAAGCCGGGGTTCAGGGCGGCGATCTTCTCCGCGAGGTCCTTGCGCATCCCGTTGGGGCGGCCCTTGAAGGTGTCGCGGGGGAAGAGGGAGACCATGTCGAGGCGGAGCGTGCCGGCGCCGCCCGCGGTCACCGCCAGGCGCCCCCGCGTGCTGTCGGCGCGGGCGGTGAGGGTGCCGGTGTACTTCGTCCAGCGGTCGCCGCGCACGGTGCGGCGCAGTGGCGTGGCGAGCGGCTCGCCCGAGGCGTCGTGGAGGGTGACGGTCAGCGGGGTGCCCTGCCTCCGGTCGGTGCGGGCCCACACGGAGAAGTCGTACTTCCCGCCCTTCTCGACGGCGATCCCGGAGTTGTAGCCGGCGTTGACGACGCCGTAGCGGGCGCCGTCGCCGCCGGTGCCGTCCAGTTCCAGCCGGAGGTGGTTGCGGTTGCGCTCGTTGAGGCGGTGTTCGTCGTCCACGACCCGCGCGGTGCCGCCCCCGCCGCCGGCGGCGGTCTCGGTCCAGGCCGTCAGACCGGTGTAGGAGGGGTTGTCGACGGGGGCGTACTCGAAGGAGCGGTTCTGGACCAGCTCGGCGTACAGGCCGCCGTCGGCCGCGCGGTTGATGTCCTCGTAGAAGACGCCGTACATCCGGTCGTCGATCTCCGGGCCGGCGCGGGTGGGGTCGATGGCGAGGGTGTAGTCGGCCGGCTCCGGCGCCGGGGCGCCGGAGGCGGGGGCGGCGGCGAGCGCGCCCGCGAGGAGGGCGCCGGTGAGGAGGCCGATGGCGGGGGCTGATCTGGGTCGTGTGCGCGGCATGAGGCTCCCGGACTCGATATGTTCGAAATCTCGTACACTGACCAGAACTTCGAACGCGAAGATAGGCACGCCAGGAGGGGTCGTCAATGCCCCGCGCGGCAAAGGCTTTCTGGCGGCGCCTGAGTCGCAGGTCCGATCGGCGCTCCCGCGGGCCGCCGTGCCATGACGTCAAACCCGTCCGGTCGTACCGGATCGGTGACTCCCTCCCGCCGGGTTGCCGACAGGAGGGGTTCATCGGGCTCGAAAACGCTTACCATCGGCGGGCCGCACAGCGGCGCGGCGACCGCGGTCCGATGGCACGGCCGCAAGGGGGGAGGACGCCGGACGGCACGGAACGGAGAGACGGGAGAAACCGGGATGAGATTACTCAGGGCCGCGACGGTTCTGCTGGGGATGACGGCCGCCGCGGCGGCGCTGCCGCCCGCCCCCACCGCCCACGCGGCGACGGTGATCGTGGTGGCCGTGAACGGCGACGACGCCGGCGCGGGCACGGCGGCCGATCCGCTCGCCACCGTCCAGGAGGCGGTGGACCGCGCCGCCCCCGGCGACACGATCACCGTCCGGGGCGGCACCTACGTCCTAAAGGACAACATCACCATCGGCAAGTCCGGCACGGCGAGCGCCCCCATCACCCTCACCTCCCACAACGGCGAGCGGGTGATCATCGACGGCGAGCGGCTGCCCGCGAGCCACACCCCGGTCGGCGGAGGCGTTCCGCGCGCCGAGCGGGGCGCGATCCACCTGGAGAAGGCGTCCCACTGGCGGATCAGCGGCCTGGAGATCGTCCGGGGCCCGTACGGCGTCTACGCCGACAGCTGCAGCGACAACGTCTTCGACCGGCTGGTGACCCGCGACAACTACGAGACCGGCTTCCAGCTCCAGGGCGCCTCCAGCCGCAACACCATCCGGAACCTCGACTCCTACGGCAACCGCGACCCCCGCAAGAACGGCGAGAGCGCGGACGGCCTGGGGATCAAGGAGGGCTCGGGGACGGGCAACCGGGTCGTCGGCGCCCGGCTGTGGAACAACGTCGACGACGGCTTCGACGCCTGGGAGTTCACCTCGCCGATCCGCCTGGAGAACACCGTCGCCCACGGCAACGGCTTCAACCGCTGGAACTTCCCCGACTTCGCCGGCGACGGCAACGGCTTCAAGATGGGCGGCGGAGGCGACGAGGACCCGCCGGCCGCCCACACCCTCCACAACTCCGCCTCCTTCGGCAACGCGGCGGACGGCGTGACCGACAACGGCAACCCGGGCGCGCTGAAGATCACCCGCACCACCGCGTTCCGCAACGGCGCCACCGGCTTCGACATCCGCACCGCCGACGCCACGGTGACCGGCAACCTGTCGGTCGAGGACCGCACCGCGGCCTCGCTGGGCGGCGCGGTGAGCGCGTCCGGCAACTCCTGGCAGCTCGGCGGTACCTGGAACGCCGCGTCGGTGCGCAGCACCGACCCGTCGGTGATCACCGGCCCGCGCGCGTCCGACGGCTCCATCCGGCCGTCCGGCTTCCTGGTCCCGGCGAACGGCGCGGCGGTCGGCGCCCGCTTCTGAACGGCGGCCCGTGCCGGGCGCTTCCGCGGCCGGAGCGCCCGGCACTAGGGTCGCGGGCATGGCCGAACCCTCTCCCGACTCCCGGCTGGAGGCCCTCCGCGACGCGTTGGCGCGGGGCGGCGAGACCCGCACCGCCACGGTGACCGACGTCGGGGAGACGGAGGTCCTCGTGGAACTCGACGCTCCGGTGGACCCGGGGCTCACCTCGGGATCCATCGCACGGCACGAACTGTCCCGGAAGCCGTTCGACCACCCCTCCGAGATCGTCCGGGTGGGGCAGGAGATCGCGGTCGAGGTGATCGGCGTCCTCGAGGGGCGCGGACGCGTCCCGCTGTCGGCGAGGGCGTGCGAGGACCGGGAGCTGCGCGCCTTCCTCCTCGGCGTCCGGCCGGGCGAGATCCGGACCGGAACGGTGGCGGCCGTCCGGAACTTCGGCGTCTTCGTCCACCTGGACGGCGAACCGCCCGGCCGGTGCACCGGGTTCGTCAACGTCCCCGAACTGACCTGGAGGCATGTCGGCCGCCCTTCGGAGGTCGTCCGGGCGGGACAGCGCGTCTCCGCCGAGGTCCTCGCCTCGGACACCCGCCGGGGGCAGGTCGCGCTGTCGTTGAAGGCCCTGGAGGAGGATCCGCTGGTCCGGCTCGCCGAACGGGTGGGCGAGACCGTCGCCGGTCCCGTCACCAGGATCGTCCCGTTCGGGGTCTTCGTCCGCGTCGCCGACGGCATCGAGGGCCTGGTGCACACGTCCGGACTGCCGGAAGGCGGGGTGCGCGAGGGCGACCGGCTCACCGTGCGGATCGCGGAGGTGGACCGCCGGCGCCGCCGCGTCAGCCTCTCCCTCGTCCGGGTCGGGGACATCCGCTGACCGCGCGCCCCCGCCTACCCGGAATACCCGCCTCCGCGGCCGGAGGACGTACCGCGCCCTCTCCCCCGGCGTCAGTCCTCGCCGGGGTCCCGCGGGCCTGAGGGACGGCTCGCGCCGCCCGGCCCCGCGGGGCCCTCGGACTCGCGCCGCCGGCGGTGGCCGGAGCGCGGGCGGTGCGGCATCAGATCGCGGACCCGGGCCTCCCCCGCGCCGACGATGGGCAGCGGGTACGTTCCCCGGGACCCGTCCGGACGGCCGTGTTCCGCTGGGCCTTCGGCAGCCTCCGGACGGCGTGCCCCGGCGGGCGGCCGGCGGTCCGGGAAGCGGAGGAGCCGGGACGGCGGCGCCGGGAAGTCCTCGCTGTCGGGGTGCTGCCCGGCTCCGGGGGCGGGACGTTCGGCGGCGGCGGCACGGGCGTGCTCCTCCCAGCCGGTGCGGAACCAGTTCAGCTGGTGACGCTGTAATTCCTCCTCCGTGAGGATCCGCACCCCGTCGACGCCCGCCGCCCGGACCTTCTCGCCCAGTCCGACGAGCAGGTCCCCCACGAGCCTGGAGACACGCGCCGCCTCCTCGTCCTCGCCCCCTGTTTTTCCCATGACCCACTCCCTCAAGGCCCCGTCGTGCGAGGTCCCGCGGGTCCTCGCGCCGTCAACCGTCCTCTGGCAGGAACTGTCTGGCCACACGCACGAACAGGTCGCGCAGTTCCGGCGGCACCCCCATTCTGCGAGCCGCCTCCTCGGGGCTCAGCCTCGAACGATCATCCCCTCCGGCATCCGGTTGAACCCCGTGAACAGGCAGGTCCTCGGCCGTCAGCCGCCCGGAGCGGATCAGCATCTCGCGCAGCGGGACGCCGAGGACCACGGCGATGCGCCGCATTGTCTCCAGGTCCGGCATGGACTGCCGCTGCAGCAGGCGGCTGACGGCGGCCCGGTGCACCCCGGCGTCGTCCGCGAGCTTCGAGCGGCCGCCGCCGCGCGGGCTGTCGATGTCGTAGCCGCGTTCGCGGAGCAGGCCCTCGATCCAGGCGGCGAACCCGTCGAGTCCTTCGGCCCGGTAGCCGTGTTCGGTGCGAGCACCGGCCCGTGCGCTGGAACCCATGTGTGCACTCTCCCCTCGGTCGCGGGGACAGCGTACCGAGCGCGCGCGCACTCATATGTGTGCGTGCTCGCGCGTGACGGTGGAGATTCCGCGAGGCCGCCCCCCGCACCGGGAACCGGCGGGCGAAGCGGCGGAAAAGGCTCCCATCACACCTCCACGATCCACAGTCACTTGCGCGCGCACTCGCACCATGCGACTCTGATCGCGCGTTCGCAACTTTCGAACGCATGTTCCCACATACGGGGAGGGGATGCACGTGTCTTACGAGTCGACCACGTCTTCCGCCACTACTGATTCGCTTCTGAACTGGCCTTTCGAGGTGTTCCCCAACACGCGGGACGGCGGGCTGGACTGGCGCAGGGCCGCTGCCTGCGCCCACCTTCCCGAGCGCTCCGTGTTCACCCGCGACCCGTCCGAGGCCGCAACGGTATTGCGAGCGTGCAACAAGTGCCCGATCCGCCGGGAGTGCGAGGCCGTCGTCGACCCCGAGCGCACCTGGTTCGACGGTGTGAGCGGGGGCCGCCTGTGGCGCAACGGGCGCGAGGTCGCCGTCGGGGAGGACGCCGGGAGCGGGACTGCCGGACGCGCGGCGCGAGCGGCGGCCCGGTGACGGCGGCGCGGCGGCAGGGAGCGGCCGTCTCCATCGCCTCCCTCATCCGCGGATTCCCCGACCTGGTCGCGGAACTGGCCCCCTCGCCCCGCGGAGGACTGCGGGAGCACCGGGGCTCCGGCCCGGTCGGCGGGACGACCGCCCCCGTGCGGCTGCACGTCTCCGACGCCCTGCGGGACATCACCGACGGCGTGATGGAACTCGAGGAGGCGGTGCGCGAACGGCTGGGACTGCGCCCGGTCCCGCCGGCCGCCGTCCCCGTGCGGCTCCGCCGCATCGCCGGACTCCTGGACCGGATCGCCGGCGACCCCGTCCTGGCCGCCCACGTCGAGGACGAGACCCGGCGGATGGCCGCCCGGTGCGCCCGCGCGCTCGGCGACCCCGAGCAGATGGTGCGGCTCCCGGGCCGCTGCCCCGCCTGCGACTCGGTGTCGCTGCGCGCCTTCCCCGAACGGGCCGAGGTGCGCTGCGTCAACCCGGCCTGCCGGGCCGTCCCGGAGGCCGGTCCGGACCCGGAACCGGGCGCGGGCCCGGCGTCCGGGACGGACGCGGAGGGGAACGCACGGTGAGCACCGAACCGAGCACCCCCGCCGGCGCCCCGCTGATCACGGCCGAACTGGCCGCCGACGAGGCCGGCGTCACGCCCGCCACCATCCGCAAGTGGGTCGAGCGCGGCCACCTCCGTCCCGCGGGCGCACAGGGCCGCCGACGGCTCTACCGCCTGGAGGACGTCTTCGCGGCCGAGCGCGCCGCCCACCGCGCCCGCCACCGCTGACCCCCGCCCCCTCCCCACCCGCACCGGGCCCCGCCGCGACCAGCGGCGGGGCCCGGTGCGCGTCCGGTCCGCCCCGGCGAAGCGGCCCGGCCGCCGGCCGTACGGACCTCGGTTGCGGGTTCCGGGGGTCGCCGTCACACTGGATGCAGCGGCAGAGCTGCGCCCGCACCGCCGGGCGTCGGATCTGCCGCTTCGTGTTGCCCGGAAACTCATCCGGGCGGCTCCCGCCTTCACCGAAGGGAGCGTTCATGTGGCCATCCTGACCTTTCCCGACGTCGAGCGGCTCGTCGTCGACTTCCTGGAGAACCGGGCCGAACTGGCCGGGGTCGTCGTCGACAACCGTCCGCCCGCCGGGTTCGACGGGACGCAGAAGGCCGTCCTCGTCTCCCGGATGGGCGGCGCGTGGGTCGACGACCAGCACCTCGACGAGCCGCTGGTCGACCTGGAGGTCTACGGCCCGGACAAGACCACGGCGCACACCGTGGCCCTGTCCGCCCGTGCCTGCGTCCTGGAGCTGGCCGACACCGTGTACGGCGGTGCGGTCGTCGTCGACGTCTCCGAAGCCGACGGGCCGCGCTGGCTGCCCGACCACAACCGGCCGGCCGGCAACCGCTACCGGTCCACGATCCGGCTGCTGCTGCGCCTGGCATGAGCCCCGCAGCCGCCGCCCGTCCCACCCAACCCACCGCTCTCACTTAGGAGTTCGCATGGCTACGAACAACGGCAAGGAGATCCGCGTCGCCGGTACCGGACGGGTCCTGGTGGCCCCGGCCGGAACCACCGCGCCGGTCAAGTCGGACGACCCCTGGCCGACCGGCTGGGTCGAGCTCGGCTACACCTCCACCGACGGCATCAAGCTGAACAAGAAGGACAAGATCGACCCGGTCGACACCTGGCAGTCGGCCAGCCCGGCGCGGTTCATCTACTCCGACCGCGACCTGACCGTGAAGTTCCAGCTGCTCCAGATGAACAAGAGCACCCTGTCGTTCTTCATGGGCATCCCGGCCGCCGACATCGCCCAGACCACGGTGAGCGGCACCGCCGTCGCGGACACCTACGAGTTCCTGATCTCGAGCACCCCGGTCAAGGACGAGCGGGCCCTGGGCATCGAGTTCACCGACGGCACCGACGCCACCTACCGGTTCATCCTGCCGCGCGGCCAGGTCACCGAGACCGAGGAGATGGGCTTCACCCGCACCGGCTCGGTGAAGCTCGGCATCACCTTCACCGCGCTGGAGGCGGACTCCGCCAAGCGCGAGCTGGCCAAGTGGATCATGAAGGACAAGGCGTACGCGGCGCTCTGACCCGCCGTAGGGCACCCGCCCGGTACGGCCCCGCCGGCCGGGCGGCCCCGATCCACCCCCTCCGGCGGCACCGCCCCCCTTCCCCTCGCGGTGCCGTCCCCCGGGGCGGCGGGCTCCCCTCGCCCGCCGCCCCGGCCCCCGCCGCCGTCGCACGGCGCCCGCCCCACGACCACCACTCCGGGAGTTCCCATGGCCGCCTTCAACGTCAACGCCGCCCGCGCCCAGCGCCTGGAGGCGCTCGGCCGCGACTGGTCCTTCGAGCTGGACGGCGACAGCTTCACGCTGCCGACCGAACTCACCCGCACCACCGCGCGCAAGCTGCGCGACCTCGACGACAACGACGTCGACGGACTGCTGCGGCTGCTGCTGGGCGAGCGGCAGTTCGCCCGCTTCGAGCGGCACGACGTCACCATGCAGGACATCGCCGCGATCCTGGAGGCCTACGGCAAGGAGACGGGGCTGGGCCTGGGGGAAGACTGAGCCTCGGCGTGCTCGTCGACGAGCACGCCGAGGCCCTGGAGTCGGACCTGCTCCGCCACTACGGCGTCGACCTGCTGGACTGGCACCGCGGCCGGCTCTCCTCGCGCCGGCTCGCGGTGCTCCTCCGGCACCTGCCGCGCGACAGCGCGCTCGCCCGCGAGCTGCACGGCGAGGCGGCGGACTGGTCGGTGACCGACCACCTGCTGGCCACGGTCGTCGACCAGCTCGCCGAGTCCAACTGGATGTTCGCCACCGTCAACCGCGACGAGGACTCCGACCCGCTGGACCACCCCGAGCCGGTCCCCCGGCCGGGCGGGCCTCCGGGCGCCGGTCCCGGGGAGGCGGCACAGCCGGACGACGCGCCTCCGCGCCGGCTCCCCACGCACGCCGAACTGGCGGCCTTCTTCGAGTGATTCAGAGGGAGACGGCCGACAGCAGACCCGCCACCGCGCCGACCCCCATGGCCGCGTAGTGCGCGATCTCGAAACCGCTGAGCGGCCCTTCCCAGGGCCGCTCGTTCTCCTGGCCCCCGCCGTGGAGCGGCACGCTCGCCGCGCGCAGGAGGGCGGCGCCCCGCTTCCGGTCCGGGAGCCGGAGGATCCTCGTCACCTCCACGGCCAGGACCACGAGGGCCACCGCACCGAAGACCAGCCGCGGCGCCGGGGAATCGCGCGTGACGGCGATTCCGGTGCACAGGGCCGTGCCGCAGAGGGAGACATAGGTGGGCACAAACCGGCCGGCGGGTATTCTCCGCCCGGAGAACACGTGGTAGGCGACCACGGTCCAGATGCCGAGTCCTATCACGAGGAACCCGGCGACGACCGCGGTGAAGACCAGACTCCCCGTGGCGGCATCGCAGCCGTGCCGCAGCCGCCCGCCGCAGGAACTCCTCTGCGCAAGCCGGTAGACGGCGACGGAACCGGCCGGTACGGCCGCGAACAGCACTCCGGTGCCCACGACGTTCAGTAATTCCCAGCGTCCGAACCTGCGGCTGCCCGCCACGATCCCCGCCCTCCCCCGCGTCGGCCTGCCGCGCATGTTAACAGGGATGGAGTACACACCCATGGCAATCGACCTCAAAAAGCTGAACGAAGACGTTCAGAAATTGAAAAGCGACATGGAAGACTCGAAGAAGTGGGTGCAGAGCTTCCAGAAGAAACTCGAATACGGCTACGGTAAAGCCGAAGCCGTGGGCGGCGCCGCCGCGGCCGTCGGCGGATCCGCCACGGCCACCGGAATCTCCGGGGAGTTCACCGGCGCGTCGGCGGGCCTCAAGCTCTTCAACGCCGAACACACGGTCTTCGACCTCAAGGAGCAGCTGGACCGCCGCAGGGGCCTCCTCCCGGAACAGATCAAGGCAAGCGTCGACCGCCTGTATCCGGTCGTCGCCCGGCTGAACACCCAGCTTCCCGAGGTCAGGCAGACCGCCCGGAAGGCTCACGAGCGTCTCGACCGGATACAGCCCAGGGTCGGCGCGGTGGAATCCTCCCTGCGCTCGATGCGCAGTCGGGTGGGGAACAACGTCGCCGCCGGGCGTACGGCGAACTTCGCCAACCTGGGGAGTTTCTCGGAGGCCGCGTCCCACATCAACCGCCTGGAGAACCGCGTCAACACGCTCATAGCCGCGCTCGGCTAGAGCGGGCCTGCCTGATCGGAGAATCCCGTGTCCCTCGTTTCCTCACTGGCCCGCGCCTCCGGCGCCGTCAACCGCTTCCGCTCCGCAGCAGGTACCACCGGCAACTCGGTCGCCACCCTCAGGACGCGCGTCGGCCAGGCCGACTCCGCCATGGGCAGGTTCCGCTCCTCCGCGGTCAACGGCAGCAGCGCGCTGAACAGGCTGCGCACCGGACTGCGCGGCGCCGACGGCGCCTTCGCCAAGTCCAGGACCGCCACCGACAGGTTCAAGTCCTCCCTCGACCGGCTCAAGTCCTCCGCCGACCGGACCAGGAACGCCCTGCGGGACGTCAAGCGGCAGGCCGACGCGGTGGAGAAGTCCGTCGGGAAGGCCGGCCGGAACGCCGACCGCGGCGGCAAGTCGATGGGCAACCTCGGCAAGGGCCTCAAGGGCGCGTCCGTCGCGCAGCGGGGCCTCAACCTCGCCATGGCCGCCAGCCCCTTCGGGCTGGTGATGGCCCTGCTCGCGCCCCTCATCGCCCGGTTCGTCGACATGAACAAGGTCGCCGCCACGGTCCGCAAGGGCCTCACGTCCGCGTGGAACCACATCAAGAGCGCCTCCTCGTCCGCCGCGAGGATGCTCGGCCCGCTCTTCAAGGGCGTCGTCAACGGCTTCCTGACGCCCTCGCGGATGCTGGTCCGCGGGCTGAACATGCTGATCGGCGCGTTGAACCGGGTGAAGTTCAAGGTCCCGGACTGGGTGCCGGCCATCGGCGGCAAGGGCTTCGCGTTCAACCTGCCCACCATCCCGGTGCCGCAGCTCGCCCAGGGCGGCATCGTGCGCGCCCGCACCGGCGGCACACTCGCGCTCATCGGCGAGGCCGGCGAGCACGAGGCCGTCATCCCGCTGTCGAAGCTGGAGCGGATGCTCGGCTCCGGCGGCCCCGTGCGCCGCCTGGCCGCCGCCGTCGAGGCCCTCGCCGACCGGCCCGTCCAGATCGACGTCGACTCCCAGACCATCGCGCGGGCCGTGTTCGTCGGCCAGCGCAAGCTCGCCCGGAGGTGAGGCCCCCATGGCCAGGAATCTGTGGATCGGCAAGCCCGGTCTGCTGCGCGAGATCACCCAGGCCGCCAAGAGCTGGGACCGCACGGCCGAGCTGAACGTCACCGAGTTCAAGTCGCTGGAGGGGCAGATCACCACGGTCGCCCCCCGGCGCACCGCCCGCCGGGTGAAGCTGTCGTGGGAGTGGCTGGAACCCGGCGACGCCCAGCACCTGGTACGGCTCGCGCGGCGCGTCGACGGGCCGGGCATGCAGGGCGATCCCCGCACGGCCCACGGCCCGGTCGCCCTGCTCGACCCGGCCTCGGTCAACCTGCTGGACCCCTACCAGGCCGCCGGGCAGAGCACCTCGGCACGCGGCGCGGACCACTGGTTCACCGTGCAGGGCTCCGTCGCCATCAACCCGTTCGTCCGCGACGCCGTCGTGGGCGACTGCCAGGACCCGGCCACCCGGATCGGCTGGCGGCACAACACCTGGGCGGGCTGGCCCGTGATGCCCGGCATGGAGGTGTCCTGGCTGCTGCCGCCGGACTGGAGCCCGGGCCTGGCCACCGCGCAGCTGGACTGGAAGGACGCCGACGGCGCCTACCTGAGCACCACCGGCGCCGGCGGCACCGCCGTCACCGGGACCGCCCCCGCCGGCGCCGCCTTCGTCACCCCCGTCGGCGGCCCCGGCACCACCGGCATGATCGGGCTGGCCGGGGCGTGCCTGACCGTCGGCGAGCCGCCGGCGGCCTTCGCCCTCGGCGACGGCTGCCCGGCGATGTCGGTCACCGGCTACAGCGACGTCCCCGCGGCCCGCCTGCCGTACCGCAACGTGAGCATCGACCTGGTGGAGGTGGCAGGTGCAGACGTCTGACGAGGAGTTCGGGGCGGCGCTGGACGCCCCGCACCGCACGCCGGCGCACTCCACCCGGTTCGGCGGCGTCGAACTGGGCCGCCAGGTGCAGTCCTGGAAGGTCGAACGCGCCTACAGCACCGATGTGCCGGAGGCCCTGCGCGCCTTCAACGGCAGCGCGTCGGCGCAGCTGGAGGTGCAGCTCGGCGGAGCCGGCGGCGTCAGCGCGCCCGAGCTGTACTCGGCGTGGGCCCCGCGCGCCACCGGTGACGTCGTGCGCCCGGGCCAGTCGGTCGTCCACGCGACCGGTGTGGACGGGCGGACGCTCCCCGCCTTCCGCGGCACCGTGCGCTCCCGCACGGCCGCGTCGGGAAGCGACACGGTGACCGTGCAGGCCCTGGACGGCGCCGAGCGGCTGCGCGGCCCCGCCCAGCTGCCGCGCCCGTACCACGGCTACTACCACGGCAGGCCCGTGGCCACCGAGGTCTGGTGCGTGGACGAACTGCTGCGCCAGGGCGGCATCCACACCTGCCCGCCGCCGCGCGCCCCGGACGTCCCCGACGTCAAGGACCTCGACGCCGTGAACCAGCCCCTCACGGTGCTGTACGCCTCGCTGCACGGCGGGTTCAACGCCTCCCACGGCCAGCCCGAGACGCTGCCCGCCCCGGCGTCGTACTCGTGGGTCCGGGAGGGCGCGCCGCACGAGATGGCCCTGATGCCCGCGGCCGCCGGGCTGACCGCGTCGTGGATGCCGCGCTCGCGCTTCCCCGTCTCCGGCCGGGTGTTCCAGGCCGAGTGCTGGGTCAACACCGCGCTGGCCAGGGACAGCACGGTCGAGATCAAGCTGGTCTTCGACCGCAGCGCGGGCGCGTACGGCTACTACAGCGGCCTCTTCGACATCTCCACCGGCCAGGTGAGGATCTCCTCGGGCACGCTGAACGGCGGGTACTGGTACTTCTACTGGACGTTCGGCAAGCTGGCCGCGCTCAGGGGCACCTGGCACCTGGGGTTCACGGTCGACACCCGGGCCGGCGGCCCGGGCGTCCTCGCGTCCGTGGAGCCGCGGCTGACCGCCCCCGACGGCACGTTCCTGGGGGCCAACCCGGGCACCTACACGGAGGCCGTGGCGGCGCAGCCCCCGTCGGAGCTGTACCGCGTCGACCTGAGGACCGACATGGCGGTGGAGTGCCTCCAGGTCACCGACCGCTCCTGGCCGGACCTGGACTCGTACACCGCCGCCGAGTGGGACCAGAGGGACCGGTGGCGCAAGGGCGCGGTGCTCGACGAGCCCACGGTGCCGCTGTACGACGTGCCGCAGGTGTCGGGCTCGCAGTGGGAGGCGCTGACCGAGATCGCCAAGGCCACGCTCTCCACGGCCGAGTTCGACGAGCAGGGAGTGTTCCGCTGGCGCGGTCCCGGCCGGTTCGCGACGGTGCCGCAGACCCCCGACCTGACGGTCACCACACGGCGCTCCGTCGCGGCCCTGACCGTCTCCGAGGAGATCGACGCCTGCCGCAACTACTGCGAGCAGCCCTACCAGGACTGGAAGGGCATCGGCCCGGTCGCCGGCGAGGCGGTGGTCGACACCGTCGTACGGGAGATCAAGCCGGGCGTCCCGGTGGAGGTGTACTACAACCTCGCCGAGGACGAGAGCGACATCGGACCGCTGCAGATCGACGACGACGCCTCGCCCATCAGCGGCCACAAGGTGCGCTTCGGGTCCGCGAAGGAGGGGGGCACGTCGGTCAAGGGCGGCGTCACCGTCAGCTCGCGCCGCGACGGGCCGTACTACATCGTGCGGTTCGTCAACCACGGCACGTCGAGCGTGTGGACGGTCACCAAGGACGGCAAGCCGTCGGTGCGGATCGTGCCGATCAAGCGGTCCGCCGATCCGCGGCAGCGCACCCGGGTCTGGTACAACACCACCAGCCAGCTCCACTACGGCAAGCAGCAGTACCTGGCGCCCGCCAGCGGCTGGGTGCAGGACGCCGAAGCCGCCTCCGGCCTGGCCTACCGGATGCTCGACGCCGGCCGCTACCCGGTGCCGCTGCTGGGCGAGGTGGAGGTGCTGCACGACCCGCGCATCCAGCTCGGGGACGTCGTCCGCGTGGTGGACACCACCGGCGCGGCCCTGGACACCCTCGCCTGGGTGGTGGGCATCCGCACCACCTGCCAGGCCGGCTCGGCCCCCCAGCAGACCCTGACGCTGCGCGGCACGGCCTACAACGGCGTGCCGCGCGACCCCGGCCTGACCCCGGACGCCCCGCTGGACCCGCAGTACGGGACGCAGCGCAGGTACACCGAGGTCACCGCCCAGTACGCGACCCTCGACGACCTGACGAACACCAAGCTCACCTACCGCGGCCTGCTGACGGCCGCCGCGGGCCCGGCGTGAGCGCCGCAGGAGGTGCCCCATGAGCGAACTGCCCCCGGAACCGCCGGAGGAGCCGCCGTCCGGACCGGACGGCGGCGCCGGCGGATCCGGCGAGCCCGGCGGCGGGAACGTCGCGACGCCCGTCCCCGTCGACAGCCCTCTGACCCGCGACGGGGACGTGGGCGCACCGCCGGACACCCTGCCGCCCCCGCCGGCCGGCTGACCCCGCCCGGACGCCATCCCCGCCCACCGAGGAGTTCTCCGCCATGGCCCTGCTCACTCCGCTCGGCAGTCTCCCCTACCCCCAGCCCACCGACGCCGCCAACGTCCCGCTGCACATCCAGTCGCTGGCGGAGGCCGTCGACGGCCGGACCGTGCTGCGCTTCACCGACGCCGCGACGCGCGACGCCAGGGTGAACGCCCCCGTCGCGGGGATGCTCGCCTGGCTCACCACGCCGGGGCGGCTCTACTACTACACCGGCTCCCACTGGGCGCCGGTCGCCCCCGGGCCGGCCCACAAGGCCGTCGCCACGGCCGGCACCACCACCTCCACCTCCTACGTGGAGACGCTCACCGGCTCCACCGACCCCCTGGCCGTGTCCTTCACCGCCCCGCCCTCCGGCACCGTGCTGGTCACCGTCGGCGCGCGCGTCAACAGCAGCGCGGCCACCGCCTGCCACCTGTCCGCGGTCGTGCGGCTGGGCACCACGGTGGCCCTGGGCGCCGCCGACGCCCGCGGCGCCACCGGCGTGGGCACCGCCCAGTGCTCGGTCTCCACGCAGTTCCAGGTCACCGGGCTCACCGCGGGCGGCACCTGCACCGCGACCGCCGCCTACCGGTCGGCCGTCACCAGCAGCACGGCGACCTTCGCCAACCGGTTCGTGACCGTCACACCCGTCCTGTGAGGAACCGACGCCCATGGCAACGCCCCTGACCGCCGACGCCCTCGTGCGCGCCCTGCGCGCCGAGGGCGTCGCCCTCGCCGAACACGGCGCCTGGCGCTCCCGCAACCGCAACCACAAGGGCCTGTGGGGCCCCGTCCACGGCGTGATGCTGCACCACACCGCGGGCACCGACAGCCTCCGCCTGTGCCGTGACGGCACCGCGGCGCTGCCGGGCCCGCTGTGCACCGGGCTGGTCTCCAAGGACGGCACGGTGCACCTGGTGGGGTACGGCCGCACCAACCACGCCGGGGCCGGCTCGGCCGCCGTCCTGGACGCCGTCCGGGCCGAGCGGTCCGCGCTGCCCCCGCCCGGCCCGGACACCGTGGACGGCAACGCCCGGTTCTACGGTTTCGAGATCGAGAACCTCGGCACCGGCCGCGACCCGTATCCGGCGGCCCAGCTCGACGCCGTCGAGCGGCTGTCGGCGGCGATCTGCCGCGCCCACGGCTGGACGGCGGCGAGCGTGATCGCCCACAAGGAGTGGACCCGCCGCAAGATCGACCCGTCGTTCCCGATGGCCCCGATGCGCGCCCGCGTCGCCGCGCGTCTCCGTGCCGCTCCCGCTCCGCGGCCGGAGCCGCGCCCCGGGGCGTACGAGCCGTTCCCGGGGGCCGCCTTCTTCGTCCCCGGCCGGCGCAGCGAGCTGATCACGGCCGTCGGCGAGCGCCTGGTCGCCGAGGGCTGCGGACGGTACGCGGTCGGCCCCGGGCCGGTGTGGGGCCGGGCCGACATCCGCTCGTACGCGGCCTGGCAGCGCAGGCTCGGCTACACCGGCGCGGCGGCCGACGGCGTTCCGGGCCGGGCGAGCTGGGACCGGCTGCGCGTGCCGCGCCGGAGGTGACCCCGGTGGGGGCGAGGACCGGCGGCCCGCGGAGACGGCCGGCCGCCGGGGCACGGCCGAGACACAGCGAGGAGCACCACCATGACCGATGCCACGCGCAAAACCCCGCGCGCGGGGTTCCGGGCCCGCGCCGCCCGCACGGCGGCGGGGGCGGCGGGAGCGGCGGGGGACGAAGATGGCCGCGACTGAGACCGAGGGCGTCGCCCTGGAGCTGGAGCGCCTGCGCCGCTCGGTCGACGTGGGGTTCGCCACCACCCGCGGGGATCTCGCCCTGCTGCTGCAGCGCGCCGACCAGACCGACAAGACCCTCGACGACCACGAGTCCCGCCTCGACGCCCTGGAACGCGCCCGCTGGCCGCTGCCGTCCCTGGCCGCGGCCACGTCGTGCGCGGCGCTGGCGCTGACGCTCTGGCAGTCGCTGGGCCGGTGACCGGACGGCCCCGAGCGGGCCCGGACGAGCCCGAACGGCGGAGGCCGGAGGCGCCGCGGCGCCTCCGGCCTCCCCGGTCCGGCGGTGGTGTCAGGCGATGCGGTCCAGGATCAGGGGGACCGGCTCGAAGGAGTCCGTGTCGGTGATCTCGACCGCGTCGCCGGCGAGGGCTTCGAGCGCGTAGTCGAAGCGCTCGGGGGTGTCGGTGTGGAGGGTCAGCAGCGGGGCGCCCGCGGTGACGCGGTCGCCGGGCTTGGCGTGCATCTCCACCCCGGCCCCGGCCTGCACCGGGTCCTCCTTGCGGGCCCGGCCCGCGCCCAGCCGCCAGGCGGCCAGGCCCACCGCGTACGCGTCCAGCCGGGTCAGGACGCCGGAGGTCTCGGCGCGCAGTGTGTGCCGCTCGCGGGCGACGGGCAGCGGCGCGTCCGGGTCCCCGCCCTGGGCGGCGATCATGCGGCGCCAGTGGTCCATCGCCGAGCCGTCGGCGAGGGCCCTGGCCGGGTCGGCGTCCGGCAGTCCGGCCGCGTCGAGCATCTCCCGGGCCAGCGCCAGGGTGAGTTCCACGACGTCGGCCGGGCCGCCGCCGGCCAGGACCTCCACCGACTCGCGGACCTCCAGGGCGTTGCCCGCGGTCAGGCCCAGCGGGGTGGACATGTCGGTGAGGAGGGCGACGGTCCGCACGCCGTGGTCGGTGCCGAGTCCGACCATGGTGCGGGCCAGCTCGCGGGCGTCGTCGAGGTTCTTCATGAACGCGCCGGAGCCGACCTTGACGTCCAGGACGAGCGAGCCCGTGCCCTCCGCGATCTTCTTCGACATGATCGAGGAGGCGATCAGCGGGATGGCCTCGACGGTGCCGGTGACGTCGCGCAGGGCGTAGAGCTTCTTGTCGGCCGGCGCCAGCCCGTCGCCCGCCGCGCAGATCACGCAGCCGACGTCGCGCAGGACGCCGAGCATCTCCTCGTTGGACAGCAGCGCCCGCCAGCCGGGGATGGACTCCAGCTTGTCGAGCGTGCCGCCGGTGTGGCCCAGGCCCCGGCCCGAGAGCTGGGGGACGGCCGCCCCGCAGGCGGCGACCAGCGGGGCCAGCGGCAGGGTGATCTTGTCGCCGACGCCGCCCGTGGAGTGCTTGTCGGCGGTCGGGCGGGACAGGGAGGAGAAGTCCATCCGCTCCCCGCTGGCGATCATCGCCGCGGTCCAGCGGGCGATCTCCCCGCGGTCCATGCCGTTGAGCAGGATCGCCATGGCCAGGGCCGACATCTGCTCGTCGGCGACCTCGCCGCGGGTGTAGGCGTCGACGATCCAGTCGATCTGGTCGTCGCCGAGGCGGCCCCGGTCACGCTTGGTACGGATGACGGAGATGGCGTCCATCGGGGGGTGCGGCTCCTTGGTGGGTGGGGGACGGGTCAGCGGTCCGCGAGGTCGTCGGGGCCGAAGGCGTCCGGGAGGATGTCGGACAGGGGGCGGATGCCGGAGGCCGTGTCGACGGCCATGTCCGGGCCGCCGTGCTCCCACAGCAGCTGGCGGCAGCGGCCGCACGGCATCAGCACCCGGCCCTGGCCGTCGCAGCAGGTGAAGGCCACGAGCCGGCCGCCGCCGGTGGCGACCAGGTCCGAGACCAGGCCGCACTCGGCGCACAGCGCGACGCCGTAGGCGGCGTTCTCCACGTTGCATCCGCCGACCACGCGGCCGTCGTCCACCAGCGCGGCGGCGCCGACGGGGTAGCCGGAGTAGGGGGCGTAGGCCCGGGACATCAGCTCCCGGGCCCTCGCCCGCAGCGCCGTCCAGTCGACGGCGTCCGCCGTACGGGACTCGCTCATCACTTGCCCTCGCCCTTCCGGTAGGACTTGCCGACGGCCTTCGGCGCCCGCAGCCGCTGCGCGGACATCGCCAGCACCAGCAGCGTGGCGACGTAGGGGGCCGCGGTGACGAACTGGCTGGGCACCTCGTCCACCGACAGGTACCACACGGACAGCAGCAGTCCGCCGGCCGCCGCGACCGCCGCGGTGACGAGCTTCCTCCGCCAGACCGCCCAGGCGGTGGCCAGGACGAGGAGGATCGCCAGCAGCAGGAGCAGGGCGTGGACGTTCTGGCCGCCGCCGCGCAGGTTGAGGCTGTCGGTGTAGCCGAAGAGTCCGGCGCCCAGGGCCAGGCCGCCGGGCATCCAGTTGCCGAAGATCATCGCGGCGAGGCCGATGTAGCCGCGGTTGCCGGTCTGGCCCTCCTGGTAGATGTTGGAGGCGACCTCGGCGAGGAAGACGCCGCCCAGTCCGGCGAGGCCGCCGGAGATCATCACGGCGATGTACTTGTACTTGTAGACGTTGACGCCCAGGCTCTCCGCGGCGATCGGGTTCTCGCCGCAGGAGCGCAGCCGCAGGCCGAAGGACGTCTTCCACAGCACCCAGTGGCTGAGCGGGACCATGGCGACGGCCACCACCGTCAGCAGCGAGAGGTTGGTGACCAGGCCGCCGACGAGCCCGGCGACGTCCGAGACGAGGAACCAGTGCTTGTCGTTGAGGTCCCGCATCGCGTCGGACAGCCCGGGGACGGTGATCTGGGCGATCGACTCGATCGGCGGGGACTGCTTGCTGGTGCCGCCCTCCATCGTGTCGAAGGTGAAGCTGGACAGGTAGCGGGTGGCGCCGACGGCGAGGATGTTGATGGCTACGCCGGAGATGATGTGGTCGACGCCGAAGGTGACGGTGGCGAGGGCGTGCAGCAGGCCGCCCAGGGCGCCGCCGGCGATGCCCATGACCACGCCCGCCCACGGACCCCACTGGACACCGGCCCAGGCACCGAACCAGGTGCCCAGGATCATCATGCCCTCCAGGCCGATGTTGACCACACCGGCCCGCTCGGCCCACAGGCCGCCCAGTCCGGCGAGCCCGATGGGGACGGCCAGCCGCAGGGCGGTGGAGGTCTGCCCGACGGAGGTGATGCCGTGGGCGTCGGTGATCAGCCGCACGGCGGAGACCAGCGCCAGGAAGCCGGCGACGACCAGCATCCACTCGGCGAGGGTGAGGCGGCGGCGGGCGGTCTTCTTCGGCTGCTGCGCGGCCGGCTTGGCGAGGGTGGCGCTCACGCCGACACCTCCTTGCGGTTCTTCGGGTCGGTGCCGCCCGCCGCCGCGGCTTCGGCGGCGAGTTCCTCGCCGACCTTCTGCTGCTGGCGGCGCAGGCCGTAGCGGCGTACGGACTCGTAGCTGATGACGACCGCCATCACGATCAGCCCCTGCATGATCGTGGCGATCTCCTTCTCGTAGCCGTTGTAGTCGAGCGTCGAGGACGCCTTCTCGAGGAAGGCGATGAGCAGCGCGCCGAGGGCCATGCCGACCGGGTGGTTGCGGCCGAGCAGGGCGACGGTGATGCCCATGAAGCCGACGCCGACCGGGAAGTCGAGGCTGTAGGTGTGGGAGTCGCCGAGCAGGACGGGCATGCCGGTCAGGCCGGCGACGGCGCCGGAGATCAGCATGCTGGTGAGGACCATCCGCTTGGCGTCGACGCCGCTGGCGATCGCGGCGCTCTCGCTGGCGCCGGTGGCGCGCAGGTCGAAGCCGAACCGGGTGCGGTTGAGGATCAGCCAGTACAGGACGCCGCAGAGCGCGGCGACGACGACGAAGCCGTAGATCTCGCCGGCGGCGCCGAGGTCGATGCCGGGGAACCAGCCCGACTCGGGGATCTCGCCGGTGGTGAGGTTGTTGCCGCGCTGCTCGCCGAACTGGGCGGGCAGGATCAGGTAGGCGACCACGCTGGTGGCGATGGCGTTGAGCATGATCGTCGAGACGACCTCGCTCACCCCGCGGGTGGTCTTGAGGATGCCCGCGACACCGGCCCAGAAGGCGCCCACCAGCATGGCGACGACCACGATGAGCAGGATGTGCAGCGGCTTGGGGAGGGCGACCGAGGCGCCGGCCAGCGCGGCGACCATCGCGGCGAGCCGGTACTGGCCGTCGACCCCGATGTTGAACAGGTTCATCCGGAAGCCGACGGCCACCGCCAGCGCGGCCAGGTAGTACGTGCCGGCCTGGTTGACGATGAGCACCTGGATGTCCGAGTGCACCGCGTACTCGGCCATCAGGGCGTACGGCTGGACGGGGTTGCTGCCGGAGGCGAGCAGCACCACCGACGTCAGCGCCACGGCGACGACGATGGCGAGCGCCGGCCCGCCGAGCGCCAGGATCAGCCGGTCCTTGTCGAACTTCTTCATCGGTCCTCTCCCCCGTCCTGGCCCTCGTTGTCGAGGTGGCCGGAGGCCGCGCCGGTCATGGCGGACCCCAGGGCTTCCGGGGTGATAGTGGCGGGGTCCGCGGAGGCGACGAGCCGGCCGCGGTACATCACGCGCAGGGTGTCGGACAGGCCGATCAGCTCGTCCAGGTCGGCGGAGATCAGCAGGACGGCCAGGCCCTCCCGGCGCGCGGCGCGGATCTGGTCCCAGATCTGGGCCTGCGCGCCGACGTCCACACCGCGCGTGGGGTGGGCGGCGATCAGGAAACGGGGGGTGTGGCTCATCTCGCGGCCGACGATCAGCTTCTGCTGGTTGCCGCCGGACAGGGAGCCGACGGTGACGTCGATGCCGGGGGTGCGCACGTCGTACTCGGCGACGATCCGCTCGGTGTCGCGGCGCGCGGCCTTGATGTCGAGCCAGGCGCCCTTGCTGTTGGGGGCCTCGGTGACGTGGCCGAGGATGCGGTTCTCCCAGAGCGGGGCCTCCAGCAGCAGTCCGTGCCGGTGGCGGTCCTCGGGGATGTAGCCGACGCCGCCCTCGCGGCGCCTGCGGGTGGCCCAGGAGGTGATGTCCTCGCCGCCCAGGACGACGGTGCCGCCGTCGGGGCGGCGGGTGCCGATCAGGGCGTCGATCAGCTCGGTCTGCCCGTTGCCCTCGACGCCGGCCAGGCCCAGCACCTCGCCCTCGCGGATGGTGAAGGTGATGTCGTCCAGGACGGTGCGGACGCCGTCCACCGCGTCGTTCTCGGTGAGGGTGAGGCCCTTCACCTCCAGCACCGGGGTGTCGGTGACGGTGGACTCGCGGGTCTCCGGCGAGGGCAGCTCCGCGCCGACCATCAGCTCGGCGAGCTGCTTGACGGTCACCTCGGACGGCTTCACGGAGGCCACGGTGGTGCCGCGGCGTATGACGGTGATGTCGTCGGCGACCGAGAGGACCTCTCCCAGCTTGTGGGAGATGAAGATGACGGTCAGGCCCTCGGCCTTCAGTTCGCGGAGGTTGGCGAAGAGCGCGTCCACCTCCTGCGGCACGAGCACGGCGGTCGGCTCGTCGAGGATGAGGGTGCGGGCGCCCCGGTAGAGGACCTTGAGGATTTCCACGCGCTGGCGGTCGGCGACGCCGAGGTCCTCCACGCGGGCGTCGGGGCGGACGCCCAGGCCGTAGGCGTCGGAGATCTCCTTGATCCTGGCGCGGGCGCGCGAGCCGATCCCGTACAGCTTCTCGCTGCCGAGGACGGTGTTCTCCAGGACGGTGAGGTTGTCCGCCAGCATGAAGTGCTGGTGGACCATGCCGATGCCCCGGTCGATGGCGTCGCCGGGGTCGGAGAAGCTCACTTCCCGCCCGTCGACGGCGATGGTGCCCTCGTCCGGCTTCTGCATGCCGTAGAGGATCTTCATCAGGGTCGACTTGCCCGCACCGTTCTCGCCGACGACGGCGTGGACGGTGCCCTTGCGGACGGACAGGTGGATGTCGTGGTTGGCCACGACTCCGGGAAAGCGTTTGGTGATCCCGGCCAGTTCGACGGCGGGAGGGCTGGACGCGTTGATGGTGCACTCTCCTCGGGGCTAAGGAGTGGCTCGTAGGAGGGCTCGGCGGGGCGGGGGGCCGGCCGGGTGTGGGCCGGTCGTGCCGCCGGGCCGTGGTGGGCGGAGGCGACGCTATCGCGTCAGGGGGTGCGTCGACGGGCGGCTACGCGCGTAGAGCCCGCTCCGCAAGTCGGGCCCGGGCAGCGGGACCCTCGTGAGGTCCTCGCAGCCGGGCCCTGGGACCGGACCGGGCGGCCGGCCCGCCGGACGCCCGGGGAAGGGGGACGTCCGGCGGCCGGCGCCGCTCCGGCCGTACCGCGCCGGACCGGATCCGGTCGCGGATCCGGAGGGCCGGTGGATCAGGGAGCGGTCTTGACCTTGATGTCGCCGTTCACGACGCCCTCGCGGGCCTTCTCCACGGCTTCCTGGAGCTCGGTCATCTTGGCGAAGGCCGGGTTGGAGTCGGACAGGCCCACCCCGTCGGACTTCAGGTCGAAGCGGACCACGCCCGTCTTCGGCTCGCCCTCGTGGACCGACTTGACCAGGTTGTAGACCGCGCCGGAGACGTCCTTGGTCATGGAGGTCAGGATGCTGTCCTTGTACTTGTCCAGCGTCTTCTGCTTGTACTGGTCGGAGTCGACGCCGATGACCCACTTGTCCTTGGACGCGACCGCCTCGATGACGCCCTGACCGGCGAGGCCGGCGGCGTGGTAGATCACGTCGGCGTCGGCGTCGAGCTGGCCGCGCGCGGCCTCCTTGCCCAGGTCGGGCTTGGAGAAGCCGCCCATGTCCGGCGGCTGGGTCAGGTACTGGGTCTTGATCTTGACGGACGGGTCGGTGTCCTTGACGCCCTGGACGAAGCCCGCCTCGAACTTCTTGATCAGCGGCACCTCGACACCGCCGACGAAGCCGACGACCTTGCTCTCGGTGGCCTTGGCCGCCGCCACGCCCGCCAGGTAGGAGCCCTCCTCCTCGCTGAAGACGAGGTTGGCGATGTTCTCGCCCTTGACGGTCTCGTCGTCGATCAGGCCGAAGGTGGTCTTGGGGAACTTCTCGGCGGCTTCCTTGATCGCCGGCGCGTAGGCGAAGCCCACCCCGATCACCGGGTTGTAGCCCTGCCTGGCCAGGTCGGTGAGGCGCTGGACCTTGTCGGCGTCGGACTCGCCGTCGGACGGCTCGACGTCCTCGCCGCCGATGCCGAAGTCCTTCCTGGCCTTCTCGAAGCCGGCGTAGGCGGCGTCGTTGAACGACTGGTCGCCGCGGCCGCCGACGTCATAGGCGAGGGCTATGCCCTTGCTCTTCTCCGAGGAGCCCGAGGAGGCGGAAGAGGATTCCGTGGACGTGCTGCCACACGCGGTGGCGCTGAGGGCGAGGGCCGCGGCGGTGCCGGCCGCGGCGACGAGCTTGCTTACCCGGCGCAAGAGGACTTCCCTTCGCTCGAAGCGCCTCCGTTGGCGCTGGCTTCCGCCGCATCGTAACGCGCGTAGATGCCAGGAAAAGTCCTTGCGAGGAGCCGTTATCAGTTCGGTGTCAACACGGTGTGTCCCCACTCTTTTACACCGTGACGCGGAGGTTCCGGCTGCCCGCCCGCGACCTGCGCGCTCACCGTCCCGGCGTCCTCCCCTCGTCCTCCCGGGCACCCCCCGGGCCGTCCGGGAGGTGACGCGCCTCACCCTGAGCACCCGGACTCCGAGCGGGAAACCGGCGTGGGCCCGTCCACGCGTCCGCACCCAGAACGACCCGATCGCCGTTCCCGGTGCGCGGTTCTTTGGCGTTTGCCTGGTTCTCCGCCCGTACCGCGCATCGGCCACGGGCGGACGCGGCAGTGAAACCGCAGGTGACAGGGGTTTACCGAGCATATGTGCGAGCAACGGGGGACGGTGCGGCGGAGCGGCTCTGCCTACTGGAAGAGGCGGAGAGCGTCCGGGCACCCGGCCCGGACCCGCACCGAAGGAGAGCGGCATGATCCGCCGACACCCGTCCCCCCGCCCCGTTCCGGTACCACGGCTCCGCAACGTGGAGGGGACCCACTACTCGATCGACCTCACCATGTCCGGCGACACGGTCCGGGCCCTGCACGACAGCGGGTTCAAGCTGTTCATGTTCAAGGCCGTGGAGAGCGCCATGGGCGGCGGCAGGCCGACCGTATGGGCGTCCACCGCGAACTACTCGCCCGACACCTCCCTGAACTGGGTGGAGAAGTACTACGCCTACGCCTCGATGCACGCCATCGAGAACGGAGTCGACTTCACCGGCAGCGACCACAGCCAGATCGACCTGGGCCAGGTCCTCGAGGTCGAGGAGAACGCGGTCGTCTCGGTCAGCAACCAGGGCGGCACGGCGGGCGCGGTCACGATCCACAACCGGACCAAGACCCGGTTCAGCTGCGGTCTCTCCCAGCCGAACCCCCTGGGCAGCACCAAGCCCCCGACCCCGATCTGCGCCTTCCCCCTCTTCGGGTCCAGCCGTGACCTGATCACCCCGGTGGAGAAGGTGGCGCTCGTCTTCGCCACCAGCCCTCACAACGACGGCACGGTCATCGAGAGCGCGATCGGCCCGGCGGTCCTGGTCGACCTGACCGGCACCGGCCATGCCGACCTGTCCTATGACGCGGACAGCGGCTGGTCCTGGGCCGGAAACGTGGCCACCAACATCCCCGACGACGCCTTCGTCGAGACCCTGGTGGCACCCCCCGAGCTCCAGGGCGGCGGCCTCCGCTCCCCGGGCTCCGGCGACCCCGCCAACAGCATCTCCGTCTACCAGAGCCTCACGGGGGCGAACACGCCGAGGACGCTCCTCGCCCACAGCAACGCCGGGGACGTCACCCCGAGCACCGTGAGCGCCTCTCTGACGCCGGTGAGCGGCGCCCCCGTGATCCGGCAGGACGGTGAGTACTACCTCTCCTACACCTTCCAGAGCTCGCGGGTCACCGAACTCTGGAAGGTCAGGTGCACCCGGACGGGCGACAGCACCACCCCGTACCAGTTCGCCAAGGTCAGCAAGATCACGCCCTGAGCCGAGCGCCGCGGGGGACCGTCGGACGTCCCCCGCGGCGCTCCCGGCACCCGGCGGGCACGCGGAAGGAGGTGTGCGGAATGCCGCCGCCCGGCGCGGGGAGCGCCCGGACCCTGATGGTCGACCTGACGATGCCGCAGGAGACCGTCCGTCTGCTGGCCGAGGGGAACTACCGGCTCTGCCTGTTCCACGCGGTCGAGTGCGACCAGGGCGGCGGCAGCCCGCTGGTCTGGGCCACGACCGCCTCGTACGCCCCGTCGACGACGCTGTCGTGGCAGGAGACCACCTACGCGTACGCCTCGACCGACGAGCCGGTGCGCGACACCGTCGTCACCGGCCGGTCCTTCGCCAAGGCCGGCCCCGGGCAGGTCGTGGACGTCGCCTCGAACGCCCTCGCCTCCGTCGCGCCCGTTCAGGGCGAATCCCCGTACATCACGGTACGGAACCTGACCGGCACACCGTTCTCCTGCGGCCTGGCACAGTCCGCTCCGGCGGCCCGGGAGGCGCCGGCGCCGTACTGCGCCTTCCCCCTGTACGGCAACAACCTGGTGTTCGTCGCGCCCCTGCCCAGGGTCGCGCTGACCTTCACCACCCGCCCGCTGTACGCGGGGAGCCCGGTCGACCGGGTCCTCGGCCCCACCGTCCTGGTCGACCTGGAACGGGCCTGCCCGGCCGGGCTGCGCTACGACATCAACGCCGGCTGGTCGGCGGACGGACCCTACGCCGCCCCGATCCCCCTGGACGCGTTCCGCGACTCGCTGATCGTCCCCTCCCGGGATCCGGCGGCACGCGGAACGCCGTGAACCACGACGACACCGTCACCGCCCGGGGGAGGGCGTGCGCCCTCCCCCGCCAGGCGCCCGCCCGACACATCCGCCATCGAGACACGAGGACGACACACGTCGGTTCTCCGGAGTGATCAAGAGGGACGCATGTCGGAACGCCGGAAGAGGCCGGTACCTCGCCGAGGGACCGGCCCGTCGCGAGAAGCCAATCCGTTCGACCGGACCTGGGTGGAGACCGAGTTGCGGGGCCTCGCCGGAAGAGCGCGGCGGGGGGCGCCCCGGGAGGCCCGCGACCGACTGCTGGAGACGCTGTGGCCCTGGGCCCTGCGCACCGCCCGGACGTGCGCGGCCAGACTGCCGCCGGGGGCCGACCGGGACGCGGTGCACAGCGAGGTCCTGTGGGAGGTGTTCCAGGCGGTCCGCCGTATGGACTGGGAGCGGTACGACGTCTGGCCCGCGCTGCTGAAGGCCCGCCTCCGCAACGCCTGGAGCACCGCGGCCCGCGCCGCGGACCCGCTGACCCGCGGCGAGCGGCGGGCCCGTTCCGCGTACCTGGCCCGTGTGGAGGCCGAGACGCAGCGGCTGCGCCGCTCCCTGACCCCGGCCGAACGGTTCGCCATCGCACGCCGGGTGAGCCCCAGGGGCGGGGTGGTCCCCGTCGTCCTGGGCCGGTCCCTGCTCACGGCGGACCAGGACGCGGCGGCACAAGGCGCCGTCGAGACGTCCGGGGACACGGACGGCGATCCGGCCGTGCTGGCGCAGCGCGCCTTGCTGCGCTGGGCCGTACGCACCTGGGTCGTCCACGACCTGCCTCCCGAGCTCTCCCGCGAAGTGACGGCGGCGCTGGAACGGGACGAGGGGGACCGATTGGGCCCCGCCCTGCTGCGCAGGCTCGGACCCCACCGCGCGTCGCTGCACAGGCGGCTCGAGAAGCCGATCTGATGGCTCACCAGGAAAGATGATGGAACGACAATCTCAGAACAGGCCTGTTCGTGTGCGAAGTTCATGTTCTTCGGACGATGCCGGACAATTCCACTACACAAGTGCTCATGAGCCGTCACGACCATCAGCACCCCCCTGGTCCCCGGCCCCTGATCGCACCACGACGGCGCGGGTGAGAGCGATGCCCGCCCGGACGTCGGCACACCGCACGCTGTTCGCGCGCGCCTGGATGGCGCTCCTCGTCGTCGACCGCTCCGGCGTCGTCGTCGACGCCAATCCGTCGGCGGCCCGGCTCACCGGCCGCCCCCTCGGGGAACTGACCGGTTCACCGGCCCACCACCACCTGCCGGAGGCACTGTGCGTCACGCTCTGGAGTCGGCTCGGCTCCGACCGCGGCGCGTACTTCCATGCCACCACCCCGCTCGGCACCGCGGCCCGGAACGCCGTCGGCGGGGACAGGGCACGGGTACGGGTACGGGTCGTGGCCTGGCTGGCGGTACCCGGGGATCCCGAGTCCGAGGCGGTGTGCTGCCTGCTGCCGCTCGTACCCCGCCCTGGCTCCCCGGCGCTCCCCGCGCCTCCCAGGCTCTCCACCGTGGAAGCGCGCATCGTCGAGGGCCTGGCCTACGGCCTCACCAACGTCGAACTGAGCCGGAGACTCCATCTCAGCCGCCAGGGGCTGGACTACCACATCGACCGCCTCCGCCGGAAACTGCGAGTACGCGGCCGCACCGCCGTGGTGGCCAGGGCCTACGTCGCCGGGCTGCTCGCCGCGGACGTCTGGCCTCCCCGGCTCCGCACGACGTGGAACGCGTCACCGACCGGGGGCGAACACCCGTCGCCCGCCGGATGACCGCCGTGCGGAACGACTCCGCCCGGTGGGAACGTCACCGGGACGGTCCCGGGAGGCCGGCGTGGACGTCCTGCCGCGTCCGCGCCCGGGTGGCACCGGCGGCGCAGCTCGTACGGGAGCCGACGGGAGGCCCGCCGACGGGGGCGGGAGCGCGGTAGCCGAAGCCCGGCTCCACGCCGACCGGTCGGCGGCGGACGGGCACGGGGGTGCCCGCATCCCCGTGCTCGATCCCTCTCGAAGAGGAGCGCCGCCCCCTCCCGGAATCCGGAGGAAAGAGGAACCATCGGAAGCAGGGGAACAACCCGGAAGGAGCGCTCATGAAGCAGGGAATCCACCCGCCGTACCGCCTCGTCGTCTTCCGCGACCGGGCGGCCGACTTCGCCTTCCTCACCCGCTCCACCATGACCAGCGACAAGACCGTCGAATGGGAGGACGGCAACACCTACCCCGTCGTCGACGTCGAGATCTCCTCGGCCAGCCACCCCTTCTACACCGGCACCCAGCGGGTCCTGGACACCGCCGGCCGCGTCGAACGCTTCGAGCGCCGCTACGGAAAGCGCGGAGGGGGCTGACGGAGACGGCGGAAGCCCGTACCCGCCCGTCCGCGAGCACGGCGGACGGGCCGCGGCGGGCGCGGGAGGGCGGCGGAGTCCGGCGCCGCGCCCCGTGACAGGCGGGCGGCGCCGCGCCACCATGGCGCCATGGACTCTTCCCGCTCCGGCCCGAGCACCGCCATAACCACCGACTGGATCACCGTGGCGTCCGGGGAGAACCTGCCCGGGCGCCCCGGTCCCGCGGCGGCCCTGCGCGCTTGACTGCGCGAGCGCGGCATCGACTGGGCGCCCTTCGCGCCCGAGGAGGTCCGCTGGGACCTGGCCTGCGGCGTCGGCGAGGACGGTCACTGGCACGGCCGGTACGCGGTGCGGGTGCGGGCCGACGCCCTGTGGCGGCTGGGGCTCCACCCCGGTCAGCCGGCGGCGCGGGTCACCGGGCCGTCCCCGCCCGGCTGGTGGCACGCCGCGGCGGAACGCGCCGCCCGTCGGCGCCGGACACCGTGAGGACGCCGGACCGGGCAGGCCCGGCCCGGGCGCGGCGCCGTTCGCGTTATTCGCGTTCCGCGTCCAGCAGGGCCGCGGCGGTGAACAGCTCGACGCCCGCGGTGATCGCGCTCTCGTCCACGTCGAAGTCGCCCTGGTGGAGGTCGCGCGGGGTGCGGTCGCCCGGCGGTCGCACCCCGAGGCGGGCCATCGCGCCGGGGACGTGCTCCAGGTACCAGGAGAAGTCCTCGCCGCCCAGGCTCTGCTCGGTGTCCTCGACCGATCCCGCGCCGCGCCGGGCGACCATGGCGTCGCGCAGCAGTTCGGCGGTGGTCTGCTCGTTGACGACCGGGGGGACGCCGCGGATGTAGTTGATCTCGAACTTGGCCCGGTGGAGCGTGGCGACCTCGTCGATCGCGGCGTGCACCAGGTCGGGCGCGATCCGCCAGGCCGCCAGGTCCAGGCAGCGGACGGTGCCGGACAGCTCGGCGTGCTGCGGGATGACGTTGGGGGCGTGGCCCACCTCCAGCCGTCCCCAGGTGAGGGCGAGCCCGGTGCGGGTGTCGACGCGGCGGGAGAGCAGCGCGGGGACCTCGGTGGCGAGCTTGGCCGCCGCGGTGACCAGGTCGGTGGTGAGGTGGGGGCGCGCGGTGTGGCCGCCGGGGCCGTCGAGGGAGACCTCCAGGCGGTCGCAGGCGGAGGTGATGGGGCCGGCGCGCAGGCCGATCCGGCCCGCCTCGACCTTGGGGTCGCAGTGCACGGCGACGATCCGCCCCACGCCGTCCAGCACCCCGGCCTCGATGGCGTCGGTGGCGCCGCCCGGCAGCACCTCCTCGGCCGGCTGGAACAGCAGCCGCACCGAGTGGGGCAGCAGCCCCCGGCGGGCGAGGTCGGCCAGGACCAGGCCGGCGCCGAGCACGGCGGTGGTGTGCACGTCGTGCCCGCAGGCGTGGGCCCGGTCCGGGACGGTGGAGCGGTAGGGCACCGTCTTGGTGTCCGGGATGGGGAGCGCGTCGATGTCGGCGCGGAGGGCCAGCATCGGGCGGACGCCGTCCCCCGCGGCCGCGCCGCCGGGGTGGATGTCGCAGATCAGCCCCGTGCCGCCCGGGAGTACGCGCGGGCGCAGCCCGGCCTTCTCCAGCCGCGCGCGGAGGGCGGCGGTGGTCCGGAACTCCTGGTGCCCCAGCTCGGGGTGCATGTGGAGGTCCCGGCGGAAGGCGATGAGCTCGGTACGGAGGGCCTCCGGCAGGGCGCCGGGCAAGGGCGTCTCACCGGTGGTCCGGATGCTGGACTCTGGCGACAACAACTGGCTCACCTTGTCGAGGGTAAGCCCAGGTGACGGCCCTCCGCAGAGGGAACGGGCAAAGTTCAGCCTCAGAGGGGACGGAAAAACCGGTCGCCGGCCGCATACGGCCTGGTGCGGATGGGTATGACCTCCGTTTCCGCTGGTTTCACGATGTGGTCACGATCGGGTCAGGACGTGGACGCCCCGGGGGTGACCGGCGGCGGGGAGGGGTCCGGCGCCAGCCTGCGGACGTCCCGCGCGGTGCCGGTGACCCCGGAGAGGAAGCCCTGGGCGCGGGGCGAGGCGTTCTCGGTGAACCAGGCCGGGTCCACGTCGCAGACCGCGACCGTCACCCCGGTGTCCGCCAGGGCCAGGGGCAGGGTGTGGACGACGGTGGACGGGAAGCTCAGGACCGTGTTCCCGATGGGGCCGCGCCGGGCGACCAGTTCCAGGGGGAGGTCCGGCCGGACGATCTCCAGCCCCGTCCGGTCCGCTATCCGGTGGAGCTTCTCGGCGCTCTCCCGGCGGTGGGCGAAGTAGCGGACGGCGCCGTGGGACCGGGCCAGGGAGGCGACGGCCTCCAGGTAGCGCTCCGGGTCCACCACGCCGGTCTCGACCAGCGAGGTGCCGACCAGGTCGGCGCCGCGTATGAGCGCGGGCGGGCCGAAGCGGGCCCGGGTCCAGGCGAAGTCGTTGCGGGTGACGGTGACGTGCTCGGGCGGCTCCACCGGCATCGAGCTGAACACCTCGACCCGCTGGTCGGCGGACGGAGTCATCCGCCTGCGCGCCGAAGCGGAGACGGGCGCGAAGATCGCCGCACGCGCTCCCCCGGCGCCCCTGCCGTGCCACCGCACCAGGCGCTCGCCCCGGGCGAGCTGCGCGACGAACTCCATGGTGGCCGTGCCGTCGTCGACCACCACGATCCCCCCGCCGCCGGCCCCGCCGTCCCGCCCGGTCCGGGCGAGCGACAGCAGGAGCTGCACGTACCGCGAGAACGGGTCCCCCACCACGATCCGCGACGCACGGCGCAGCGGCCCCAGCAGCGAGGCGACCGTCCGCAGCGGCGCGGCGGCCCCGCCGCGGGCCTCCTCCCAGCGGACGGTGACGCCCTCCTCGCGGGCCAGCTGCGCCATCCGCCGGAGCTGCCCCCGGGTCATGGGGTCCCGCGGCGGCAGGACGGCCACGGTGAGGTCCCCGGTCCGCCCCCCCGCCCCGTCCCCGTGCCCGGCGTGGGCCCACTCCAGGACGTTGAGGAGCTGGACCGGGCTCTCGACGAAGGCGAGGGTGCCCGGACCGCGGCGGGCGCGGACACGGCGCGCCCCCCGCCGCGCCGCGTCCGCCCCCTTGCCGGGCTGTGCGGGAACGCCCCCGGTGCTCACCGCGGCCGGCCCGTCAGACCGTCGCCGGCTCGCGGTCCGCGGCCTCCTCGGCCTCGGCCACGACGCCCTTGACCCGGCGCAGCTTCTTCATCGGGGCCAGCTCGCTGTCGTAGACCCGCTTCACGCCGTCGCCGAGCGACTCCTCGATGGTGCGGATGTCGCGCACCAGGCGCTGCAGGCCCTGCGGCTCGACGGAGGCCGCCTGGTCCGAGCCCCACATCGCGCGGTCCAGGGTGATGTGGCGCTCGACGAAGCAGGCGCCGAGGGCGACGGCCGCGAGGGTGGTCTGCAGGCCGGTCTCGTGGCCGGAGTAGCCGATCGGCACGTTCGGGTACTCGGCCTGCAGGGTGTGGATCATCCGCAGGTTGAGCTCGCCGGCCTTGGCCGGGTAGGTGCTGGTGGCGTGGCAGAGGACGATGTTCTCGCTGCCCAGCACCTCCACCGCGTGCCGGATCTGCTTCGGGGTGGACATGCCGGTGGACAGGATGATCGTGCGGCCGGTGGCGCGCAGGGCGCGCAGCAGCTCGTCGTCCGTCAGGGAGGCGGAGGCCACCTTGTGGGCGGGCACGTCGAACTTCTCCAGGAAGGCGACGGACTCCACGTCCCACGGGGAGGCGAACCAGTCGATGCCCTTCTTCTTGCAGTAGGCGTCGATGGCCCGGTAGCCCTCCTCGTCGAACTCGACGCGGTGGCGGTACTCGATGTACGTCATCCGGCCCCAGGGGGTGTCGCGCTCGATGTCCCACTGGTCGCGCGGGGTGCAGATCTCCGGGGTGCGCTTCTGGAACTTCACGGCGTCGCAGCCGGCTTCGGCGGCGGCGTCGATCAGGGCGAACGCGTTCTCCAGGTCGCCGTTGTGGTTGATGCCGATCTCGCCGGTGACGTAGACCGGGTGGCCCGGGCCCACGATCTTGCTGCCGAGGGTACGGAGGCGGGGGCTGGTCATGGTCAAGACAGTTCCTTTCCGAGGATCCACGAGGCGATCTCGCGGATCGCGCCGGCCCCTCCGGGGACGGAGGTGACCGCGCGGGCTGCGCCGCGCACGACGTCGTGGGCACTGGCCACCGCGACGGGCCAGCCGACCAGGCCGAAGCACGGCAGGTCGTTGACGTCGTTTCCGACGTAGAGCACGCGCTCCGGCGCGATGCCCTGCTCCTCGCACCACTGCTTGAGGGCGAGGTCCTTCCGGTCGACGCCGTGGAGCACGGGGATCCGCAGTTTGCGGGCGCGTGCGGCGACCACCGGGTTCTCCTCCGTGGACAGGATCAGCAGCGGCAGTCCCGCGCGGCGCAGGGCGGCGATGCCGAGCCCGTCGCCGCGGTGGACCGCGACCGTCTCCCGTCCGTCGGAGTCGACGTACACCCTGTCGTCGGTCTGGGTGCCGTCGAAGTCGAGTACGACCGCGTCGACGTCGTCGCGGGTCGGGAGCGCGCCGGCCCGGCCGTCGAGCAGCGGGGCGAGCGCGCGGGCGCGGGCGAGGTCGTGCGGGTCGTCGACCTCCAGCACGCGCGCCGGGTCGGTGCGCACCAGTTCGGTGCGGCCGAAGAAGCGGTGCCCGGCCTTCCGGAAGCCGTCGGCGCGCATCGCGTACGCGGCGCCGGTCTCCAGCAGGTCCTGCGGCCGGTCCTGGCGGCGCGGGCGGTACGCCTTGTCGTGGTTGACGCCGTACCCGCCGTCGCCGGAGCCGGAGCCGTCTCCGGAGCCGTCGCGCCAGACGAAGCCGTGGAAGGGGGCGACGGTCAGCGCGCTGTCGGCGCCGCCGGAGGCCACCGCGGCGACGACGCCTTCGACGTCCTCGCGGGTGAGGAAGGGGCTGGTGCACTGCACCAGCAGCACCACGTCGGCCTCCCCGCCGTGCCGCCGGACGTGGACGTCCATGGCGTGGAGGACGGCGGACTCGCTGGTGGCGGTGTCGCCCGCGATGTCGCCGGGCCGCTCGACCACCTCGGCGCCCGCGCCGCGGGCGGCCTCGGCGATGGCCGCGTCGTCGGTGGAGACCGCCACGTGCGTCACGCCGCGCGCCGCCAGGCACTCCCGCACCGCGCGGACGACCAGCGGCACGCCGCCGACGGTGGCCAGGTTCTTCGCGGGCACGCCCTTGGAGCCGCCGCGGGCGGGTATCACGGCGAGGACGGTGGGGGCGTCGGGGGGCACTGCGGCTCCTTGCTGGGCTTGCTGCGGCTGTGTCTGTGCCTGGGTCTGTGCCTGGGTCTGGGTCTGTGCCTGGGTCCGCCGGACCTGCCGGGCCGCTCCGTGGACGGTGTCGCCGCTCACAGCTCCCCCATCCGGCGGATGACCGGCGCCACGCGCTGGACGCCGTGGCGGTACGCGCCGCGCGCCGCGTCCCGGACGGCCGAGCGGACGGCGCGGCGCAGCCCGGAGGCGGGCCTGCCGGCCGCGGCGTCGGGCCGGAGCGCGCCGGAGGGGTCGAGCCCGTGGCGGGCCAGGACGCCCGGGAGGTAACCGGGGGCGGTGGTGAGCGTGTAGTAGGGCGTGATCGGCAGCAGGGTCTCGCGGGCGACGAGGGCGGCGACGCGCTCGCGGGCGGCGTCGAAGGCCGCCTCGTAGGGGCCGTCGGCCACGACGCCCTGCCGGGCCGTCCAGGCGGCGTCGGGCTCGGGCAGCGCCCCCTCGTCGAGCTGGTCCCAGGAGATCAGGCAGCCCGAGCCCAGGAAGTGGTGGTTGCCCAGTGCCTCCCGGACGCCGAGGTCGGTGAGGACCGCGGTGGGGATGCCCCGGTGGAGGGACTCCAGGGCCGCGGTGGAGCTGACGGTGACCAGCAGGTCGGTGCGGTCCAGCACCTCGCCCATGTGCCCGTAGACCAGCCGGCAGTTGGACGGCAGCCCGCCGGGGAGCTTCGCCGCGAGCTTCTGGTACGGCTGCTCCTCGATGTGCGTGGTGTGCTCGCCCGGCTTGCTGCGCAGCTTGACCAGCACCTCGCGGTCGGGGTGCCGGCGGGCGTGCCCGGCGGCGCGGCGCAGCAGGTACTCGCGGTCGGCCCGGTTCGCCGGAACGGACGGCTGGACGGCGAAGACGACGGTGTAGGGCCGCTCCGCCGACTTCCGGTACGGGGCGCCCCCCAGGAAGGGCAGCGCGCACTCCACCACGCTGCCGGGGTCGGCGCCCACGCCCTCGTAGACCGCGCGGAAACGTTCCGCGTCGTGGGCGGAGTTGGCCAGGACGACGTCCGCGCCGTGCCGCAGCAGCAGCCCGTCGGCGAGCTTCTCGTAGACGACGCCGACGTAGCCGGTGACGGTGACCGGCCGGCGGGCCTGCCCGTTGAGGTTGTGCGCCAGCCCGTGCAGCATCGCCTGGACGGTGCCGCCGACGCAGGCGAGGACCACCACGTCGTACGCGTCGCGGTCGACCGCGGCCAGGAACTCCGCGGCCGTCACCTCGCGCAGCGAGGCGGCGCGCACGCCGACCTCGTCGAGCTGGCGGGCGGTCGGGGTGGCCCGGCCGCGCAGCAGCAGCCCGTCGAGGCGCGCGCCGGGGGCGATGCGGTGCGCGGTGAGCGCGCCCCATTTCCAGCGCGTGTCGGAATCGGCGAGCACGGCGATGCGCGTCGTCGGGTCCGGGAAATCCGAAGCGGTACGTGATGGCACGTCATCGACGCTAGGAAGGCATTTCGATTCCCGGCCCAACGCAAACACAACAGACGGTTAACAGCACACCGACGGACGGCCAACCCGCCTTCCGGAAAACGGGGTTCACCATTCCGACACTATGCGTTCACCTGCGCTTACGTCGCCGGTCGGCGCAGGTGACGCTCGGGTCCCTAACCTCACCCGAGTGGTCAAGCTCTCCGTCATCGTGCCGTTCCACAACGTTCGGCCGTACGCCCCCGACACCCTCCGCAGTCTGCTTCTGAACGCGGAGAACCCCGGAAACTCCCCGAATCCCGGGGAAAGGGACGTCGAATTCCTCCTGGTCGACGACTGTTCGACGGACGGCACCTCCGATCTCCTGGACCGCGCGGAAAAGGAGATTCCCGGCGCGGTCGTGCTGCGGCACAAGCGCCGCCGGGGGGTGTCCGCCGCGCGCAACACCGGCCTGGACGCCGCGCGCGGGACGTACCTCGCCTTCCTCGACGGGGACGACTGGGTCGCTCCCGGCCACTTCCGCGAGCTGCTGGCCGCCGCCGAGGCGCTGGGCTGCGACTTCCTCCGCACCGACCACGTGCGGTGCGCCGGCCGCAGGCGCACCGTGGTGCGCGCCCCGCACGGCCGCCGCGGCACCGTGCTGGACCCGCGCGGCGCGATCCTCCCCGCCCACCGCACCACCTCCGTCGACTACGCCTACGCCTGGGCCGGCGTCTACCACCGGCGGCTGCTGGAGAGCGGCGTCCTCCGCTTCGACGAGGAGCTGCGCACCGCCGAGGACCGGCCGTGGATCTGGCGGCTGCACCGCGAGGCGGCGTCCTTCGCCGTGGTCGGGCTGACGGGCGTCTTCTACCGGCGCGACGTCCCCACCTCCCTCACCCGGATCGGCGACGAGCGGCAGCTCGACTTCATCCCCGCCTACGACCGGCTGGTCGAGGAGACCTCCCGCGACCGCGACGCGGCGGAGCTGCTGCCCAAGGCCGTCCGCACCTACTGCGCGGTCGTCCACCACCATTTGACGAGCGACCGCTTCGAGCCGCACGTGGCCCGCACGGTGCGCGCCCGCTGCGCCGCCGCCCTGCGGCGGCTCCCCGAGGACCTGGTGCGGCGGGCCGTGGACTCCATGGACGCCGAACGCGCCGTCCGGCTGCGCCGGCTGCTCCGCCGCCCCGTCCTGTCCTCCGTGCTCCGCCCCGACCACCGCGCCCGTACCGCCGGCGCCGCCGCGGGAGCCGGCCGATGAGCCCGGCCCGCCGCGTCCGGCTGCTGGTCGCCGGCACCGCGCAGGGCGTCGCGCTGCTGGCCGCGGCGCTGGACGTCGGACTGCTGGCGGAAAGGCCGCCGGAGGAAGGACCGCCGGAGGAGAGGCTGCCGGAGGGGGACGAGGAGCGGGTGCTGCTGGTCGCGAACACCGCCGCCGTCCCCGAGACCACCCCCGCCCCGGACGCCCTGCCCGGCTTCGCGCCGCTGCGGCGCCGCTTCGACCGGGTGCTGTCCTGGAACGACGTGATCCGCCCCCTCCACCCCGGCCACTGGGTGCCGCGCGCCGACGACGCGCCCCTGTGGGAGCGGCAGGTGCGGGCGCTGTGGGGTCTGGAGGACGCGGAGGTGGAGCTCGTCGTGGAGGACGTCCACACCGCCCCGGCGCAGGCCCTCGCCCGGATCTTCCCCGACGCCCCGCTGGACGTGTACGCCACCGGGGCCGCGGCGTACGGCCCCACTCCCGGCCGGCTCGACCCGCTCCTGGGCACCCGGGTGCGGCGGCTGCTCCACCCCGGTCTGCTGCCCGGTCTGAGTCCGCTGCTGCTGGCGGAGTTCGGCGTGGAGCCGCGGGCCGTGCCGGCCGGGGCGCTGCGGGCCGTCCTGGCCGAGTCGGCGCGCGAACTGCCGCCGCCGGACGCGCCCGGCAGGTGCGCGCTGCTGGTCGGGCAGGACCCGGACGCGCCGGGCGCGCTCGCGGCCGGCGAGGAGGAGCGGCTCCAGGCGCGGATGCTGCGCGCCCTGCGGGCGCTGGGGCACCGCACGGTGGTCTTCGCCCCCCACCCGGCCGCCCCGGAGCACCGGGTGCGGGCGCTCCGGGAGCGGGCCGGGCGGCTGGGCGTGGAGCTGTCGGCCGCCGAGGGCTCGCCGCCGCCGGAGGTGCTGTGCGAGCGGCTGCGTCCGGCCCTGGTGACCGGCTTCCCGCCGGGGACGCTGCTGACCGCCAGCGCCGTCCTGGAGCTGCCGGCCGCCCGCTGCGGCACGGACGCCGTGCTCGCCCGCATGGCCCCCTACGAGAACGCCGACCGCGTCCCCGCGGTGATCGCCGAGGCGCTGCTGCCGGACCTGGAGGAACCGGCGGCGGGCGGCGGGCGGGGCGAGGAGACCCGGACGGAACTCGCGGGGCTGGTGCGGGCGATGGCCTTCTGCATGTGGCCGCGGGTCCATCCGGAGCTGCGGGGGGAGGCGGAGCGCTTCCTGGCCGCGCACCCCGGCGACCGCGTCCGGCGCCACTTTCCGCGCCGCCGTCTGGCACTCCTCGCCCTGCCCGGCGCCCTCCCCGCCGGTCTGGAGCCCGTCGCCCGCAGCGAGACCGTGCGGCGCGCCGCGCGCCGTGCCCGCGCGCTGGGGCGGAGGGTGCGCCGCTGAGACCGGCCGCGGGCCGCGGGAAAGCGGCCCGCTGCGTGTCGTTCGTCACAGGACGGCCGGGCGGCCGGCCGTCCCGATGTCCCGTCCGCCCTGGTTGGAGGGCATGCCGGGGCCGGACGGCGGGAGGCCGCCCGGCCGGGGAGTGAGCCGCGTCTCTGTTTGGACGGCGCCTCCTCCCCGCATCCTGGACTGGCCGCGGCATTCGTCCGCGGCGACCGCAGACCGTCGGCGCGCCGGTGCACGGGCGTGTCATGAGGCGAGACGAGGACACCACCATGGGCCACACGATGGCGGCGAGGATCGCGGCACCCTGGGTCCGCACCGGCGGACCGTCGGACGAGGAGCGGGAGAAGCTGGTCGAGCAGGCGCTCGGCTGGACGCTCACCGTGCTGATCGCCGTGATCGCCACCGGGCTCGGGCTGCTCTGAGCCGAAGCGCTCGCTCCCGCACCGGACGTGCGCGGACGTCCCCCGGCCACCGCCGGGGGACGTCCGCGTCTCCGCGCCCGGGCGGCCGGGCGCGGGTTCTCAGAAGGCGTCCGCGGGGGTGTGGGTGCCCCACACCTCGCGGAGGGTGTTGCAGACCTCGCCGACGGTGGCGCGGGCGCGGAGGGCCTCCTTCATCGGGTGGAGCACGTTGTCGCTGCCCTCGGCGGCCTTGCGCAGCGCGGCCAGGGCGGCGTCGACGGCCGCCTGGTCGCGCTCGGCGCGCAGCCGCGCCAGCCGCTCGGCCTGCTGGGCCTCGATGGCCGGGTCGACGCGGAGCGGCTCGTAGGGCTCCTCCTCGTCGAGCTGGAACCGGTTGACGCCGACCACGACCCGCTCGCCGGAGTCGGTCTCCTGGGCGATGCGGTACGCGGAGCGCTCGATCTCGCTCTTCTGGTAGCCGCGCTCGATGGCGGCGACCGCGCCGCCCATCTCCTCCACCTTCGCCATCAGCTCCAGCGCCGCCTCCTCCACCCGGTCGGTGAGCGACTCCACCACGTACGAGCCGGCGAACGGGTCGACGGTGGCGGTCACGTCCGTCTCGTAGGCGAGGACCTGCTGGGTGCGCAGCGCCAGCCGGGCGGACTTGTCGGTGGGCAGCGCGATGGCCTCGTCGTAGGAGTTGGTGTGCAGCGACTGGGTGCCGCCCAGCACCGCGCCCAGGCCCTGGATCGCCACCCGGACCAGGTTGACCTCCGGCTGCTGGGCCGTCAGCTGCACCCCGGCGGTCTGGGTGTGGAACCGCAGCATCATCGACTTGGGGTTCTTCGCCCCGAACTCCTCGCGCATCACCCGCGCCCAGATCCGGCGGGCGGCGCGGAACTTGGCCACCTCCTCCAGGATCGTGGTGCGCGCCACGAAGAAGAACGACAGCCGCGGCGCGAAGTCGTCCACGTCCATCCCGGCCGCCACCGCGGTGCGCACGTACTCGATGCCGTCGGCCAGGGTGAAGGCGATCTCCTGCGCCGGGGTGGCCCCGGCCTCGGCCATGTGGTAGCCGGAGATGGAGATGGTGTTCCAGCGCGGCATCTCCGTCCTGCAGTACCGGAAGATGTCCGCGATCAGCCGCAGCGACGGCTTGGGCGGGAAGATGTAGGTGCCGCGGGCGATGTACTCCTTGAGCACGTCGTTCTGGATGGTGCCGGTCAGCCGGTGCGCGGGCACGCCCTGCTCCTCGGCGACCAGCTGGTACAGCAGCAGCAGCACCGCGGCGGGCGCGTTGATGGTCATCGAGGTGGAGACCTCGCCCAGCGGGATGCCGTCGAACAGCACCCGCATGTCCTCGATGGAGTCGATCGCCACGCCGACCTTGCCGACCTCGCCGTGGGCGATCGGGGCGTCGGAGTCGTGCCCCATCTGGGTGGGCAGGTCGAACGCCACCGACAGGCCCATGGTGCCGTTGGCGATGAGCTGCTTGTAGCGGGCGTTGGACTCCACCGCCGTGCCGAACCCGGCGTACTGCCGCATCGTCCACGGCCGCCCGGTGTACATCGTCGGGTAGACGCCCCGGGTGTAGGGGTAGGCGCCCGGCTCGCCCAGCTTCCCGGCCGGATCCCAGTCCCGGAGCGCCTCGGGTCCGTAGACCGGCTCGATCGGCAGTCCGCTCTCCGTGAGCCGAGCGCTGCCAGTCTCGCGTGCCATGTTCGGTGCCTCCCGGTTCGTCGCCCTGTCCGACACGGACTGTAGCGATCGGCGCGCGGATGGCGGGAGAGCCACAGCCTGGGACCTTGCTCACAGAAGAGCGGGTGCCCCCTCGGAAGAGTCTCCGTGCGTCGCTCGTGCAACGATTCCCCCCGCCCTCTCCCGCACCGCCCGGGGTTCGGGCATGGTTGCGGCCGGGAATCCCCACTCGTGGAGAACGGGTGGGAGCAGGGGTTCCACGATGCCCGGGGGGTTTCATGACACACAGGCCCACGAGGGCCGGCGTCGGCGTCGTGTGCGCCGCGGCGGCCGTCGCACTGCTGGCGTCGGGCTGCGCGGTGCAGCCCGCCGGGGCGGAGCCGCACGGACCGGCGGCGTCCGCGCCGCCGTCGGCGGCACCGTCCGTGACCGCCGCCGCGCCCGCCGCCCCGGCCGCGCCGTCGAAGCCGCCGTCGGCGTCGGCGAGCACCGGGAGGAAGGAGGCGGCGGAGCACGAGGAGAAGGCCGGGAAGGCCGGGAAGCCCGCGCCGCCGGCGGCCCCCACCACTTCCGCGGCGCCCCCGCCCGCGCTGATGGCGCAGGGCTCCGAGGGCGAGAAGGTCCGGGAGCTCCAGGCCCGGCTGCGCCAGACGGGGCACTTCGGCCTCAATCCGACCGGCTACTACGGGACGGTCACCGTCCGGTCCGTGTCCGCGTTCCAGAAGGGGCGGGGCCTGCCGGCCGACGGCCGGGTCACGGACGCCACCTGGAGAACGCTGACGGCGCACACGAGGACGCCCACCCGGCAGGAGCTGTACCCGCCGACCACCCGGCCGGTGGCCGACCCGGACCCGCGGTGCCTGACGGGGCGCGTGCTGTGCATCAGCAAGGAGAGCCGGACGCTGGCCTGGATGATCGACGGGAAGATCGTCTCGGCCATGGACGTGCGCTTCGGATCGGAGCTCACCCCCACCCGGGAGGGCGAGTTCGGGGTCACCTTCAAGAGCCGGCACCACCACTCGACGCTCTACGACACCCCGATGCCGTACGCGCTGTTCTTCAGCGGGGGGCAGGCGGTGCACTACTCCGCGGACTTCGCCGCCAACGGCTACAACGGCGCCTCGCACGGCTGTGTCAACGTGCGGGACGAGAAGAAGATCGCCGCGCTCTTCGACCAGGTGCGCGTGGGCGAGAAGGTGGTCGTCTACTGACGGCCGGCGGGAACCGTCGTCTACTGACGGCCGGCGGGACCGGGGCGCCGCGGCGGGGACGCCGGGAAGGGCGCCGGGGGAGACGGTGAGAAGCGGCGCGGGCGGGACCGGGGGAACGAACCCCGCCCGCGCCTACGCGCATCCCGCAGGTACGGGGGGAACCTTGGGTGGCGCGTTCGCCGATGACCAGTCGGCTCATTTCTTACTGCGTCGGTGGCTCGAAAAGTGTCACACCTGCCGCTCCCCCGTCTTCCCGGAGCGGTTCGGAGCAGCTCGGAGCGGTTCGGAGCGGGCCGGGGTTCAGGAACCGGCCGGCCCGGCGACCGCGGCGGCCCGGTCGGACGCGGGGTCGGATGCCGGGTCGGCGGGACCGGCGGAGGGGCCCGTCCCGCCCGGACGGGACGTTCCGTCGCCGGCGGGGACGGCGGTCTCCTCGTCCTCGGGCAGCGTGTCGCCGCTCTCGCCCTCGCCGGGAAGGACGTCGCCGCTCTCCCCGCCCTCGCCGGGGAGGACGTCACCGCTCTCGCCGCCCCTCGGGGGGTTCGCCGGGACCCCCGGTCCCGTGCCGTTCCCGCCGGACGCGCCGCCGCCGTTGGACGAACCGCCGCCGGGCGAACGGCCGTCGGACGGATCGCCGTCCGGGCCTCCGTGACGGCGGCAGAAGTCCTCGACCCTGTTGGGGCCGCCCGCGGCGCGCTCCAGCTCCGCGCGGCCGGCCTTGTCCAGTCCGCCGTTCCCGCGCTTGTCGCACAGCGCCTCGGCCCACGCGTCCGGCGCGGCCTCCCGGTCGGCGGGGTCCTCGGCTCCGGTTCTTTCGCCGTCGCGCGGGGCGTCGCCGGAGGATCCGCCGTCCCCGGTGCCGCCGTCCCCGGTGCCGCGGTCGCCGGGGCGGGCGCCGGGGCGGTCGCCGGCGGGGGCGCCGTCGCCCGTTCCACCGGATCCGCCGTCCTGTCCGTTCCCGCCGGCGGGTGTCCCGTGGCCGCCGGCGGCACGCCGGCCGGTGCCCTCCTCCGCGGGCAGGGACGACACGCTCGACACCGGGGAGGGCGAATCGTTCCCGCCGTGGAACGGCGTCGGCAGCACACCGGTGCCCGCTGCGACGGCGACGCCGCCCACCACGCAGCCGGCGATCCCCACCGCGAGACCCACCCGCAGGGGACGGCCGTACGAGCCGGCCCACGGCATCCGGCGGGCGCGCCGCTCCCCGGCGCCGTCCCCGGTCCGGGTGCGGGCCGCCCGGAAGGCCGCCAGTGCGGCGGCCTCCCCGGGCAGTTCGCCTCCGCCGTCGTCCGCGCCGGACGCGGACGTGCGGCCGGCTGTGGCGGCAGCGGTCGCGGGGACGGCGGCGAGTTCCGCGAGGGCCTTCACCAGGGCGGCTGTCCGCGCGTCGTGCCCCGCGGACGGGCCGTGGGCCGGACGGCCGCGCAGCAGCCGCTCCGCGGCCTCCTCGTCCAGCCAGTCGTACCGGTCGTCGGCCCTCACGTTTCCCTCAGCGCTCTTCCGGCCTTTTCCGTCACACCGCGTGCGGCGTTCGTGCCCGTGCGCGGCACGGGAACCCCGTCGCCCGCCGCCTCCTCGCCGTCGAGCATCTCCGCGAGCTTGCGCAGACCGCGGTGCGCGGCGGTCCGTACCGCGCCCGGCCGCTTGCCCAGCACCTTCGCGGCTCCCTTGGCGTCGAGGCCGACCACCACCCGCAGCACGACCGCCTCGGCCTGGTCGCGCGGCAGCCGGGAGATCAGGGCCATGGCGCGGCCGGTGCCGATGGACTCCAGCGCCTCGTCGACGGTGTCGGAGCCCGCGGGCAGCACGGCCAGTTCGGCCTCGTCGTCGGCGGAGCCGGTGGCGGGCCGCCGCCCCCGGGCGCGGATGTGGTCCAGGGCGCGGTTGCGGGCGATCCGCGCCGTCCACCCGCGGAAGCGGTCGGCGTCGCCCTCGAAACGTTCCAGGTCCCTGGCTATCTGGAGCCACGCCTCGGACGCCACGTCCTCGGCGTCGGCCTCCGGGACCAGTGTCCGCACGTATCCCAGCAGGCGGGGATGTACGGCCCGGTAGACGGTGCGGAAGGCGCATTCGTCCCCCTCCCGCGCCGCTCGCACCGCTGCGGTGAGTTCCGCGTCTTCCCCCTGCACGCCTTGTCCTGCCCCACTTCGCGATGTAGCGCCCGCCCGCGCCCCTGGCCGGGCGCGGTCTCGCCATGATGCTTCGATCCGCGTCGATGCGAAGCAGCACGCTACGACCTAGTGTGCTCCCCCGTCCATGCGGACGGGTCGGTAGTTACGGAGAAGAGAGACACCGGGGGGTTCCGGGGAGGCCCCGGGGAGAGGTCGCGGAGGTCCTGCGCGGAGGCGGCGGGACCGGCGGGTAACACTTTTCCGTCCCCCGGCGCTGATGTGGACAACGGGCCTCGCTCGGCGCGAAGGCCCGTACTCGATGGCGGCCGGGGTCTCTCCTGTGGGGGGTGGCGACCCCGGCCGTCTTCGCCTTCCCGGCCCCTCCCGCCCCCGCCCGGCGCCCTCCTCCGCCCTCTCCGTCCCCGTTCCGCCGCTTCCGTCCGGGGGGCTGTGACATTTCGTCTCCCCGGCACGCTGAGCGGAATGCCCCGTTCCGTTTGGGGCGGCCGTACTTCGGGCCCCGGCCCGAACGACATGACAAGGGGCGGGGCTTGGGTCCGCGAAGAGCACGTGCGCGCAGAACGACGAGCGTGAGGGGGCGCGTCTGGCTGGCCCTGGGGGCCGTGGTCGCCGGCGGCGCCGGAGTGGTGACCGTGGCCGTGGCGAGCCCCCCGGAGGACCGCGGGCCGTCCGTGACCGCGTCGCCGGTCAGGGTCCACTCCGTGAAGCTCCGGGCCGGGGGCAGCGGCAAGGAGGAGGTCGCCCGCCGCGACACCAGGCCGTTCAGCCTGCTGGGCATCTCCTGGCCGCGGGCCGCCGCCGAACTCGACGGCCGGGCCGAGGTGCGCACCCGCAGCACCGAGACGGGCCAGTGGTCCCCCTGGCAGGAACTGGGGCTGGACCTGAGGGCCCCCGAGAGCGCGGAGGGCCGTGAGATCCGGGCCCGCGGCGCGACCGAACCGCGCTGGGTCGGCCCCTCGGACGGCGTCGAGGCCCGCGTCGTGTCGGACGACGGGCGGACGACCGCCGGACTTCCCGGCGGCATGCGGCTGGACCTGGTCGACCCGGGCGTGACGAAGCGCGAGGCGAAGGCCGCCGACGCCGGGACCGGCCCCGCGGACCCCGGCTCGGACCTGGAGCCCGCCGCCTACGTGGCCGAGGACCCCACGGCCTCCCCCACCGGGACCGACCCGGCGCCCGCCACCACCGCGCCCGCCCCCTCCGGGAGCACCCCCGCGCCGGGCGACACCGCCACCACCCCCGCGCCGGACGACACCGCCACGGCGAGCCCCACCGGCGGCCCCTCCGCCACCCCGTCGCCCTCCGACAGCGCGACGCCGAGCCCGACCCCGACCGTGCCGACCGCGCCCGAGTCGGCCGTCACCCGGCCGCCCGTCGTCCCCCGCTCCGTCTGGGGCGCCGACGAGTCGCTGGTCGAGGAGCCCCCGGCGTACCTGGCGGACGGCATCAAGGCGGTCTTCGTCCACCACACCACGGACGCCAACGCCTACAGCTGCTCGCAGTCGCCCGCGATCGTCCGGGCGATCATGGCGTACCAGACCGAGGGCAACGGCTGGAACGACCTGGGCTACAACTTCCTGGTCGACAAGTGCGGCACGGTCTTCGAGGGCCGCGGCGGCGGCGCCGACCTGCCGGTGTACGGCGCCCACACCTACGGCTTCAACAGCCACTCCGCCGGCATCGCGGTGATCGGCAACTACGCCACCGACGGCGTGCCCACCTCACCGGCCCTGAACGCCGTGGCGCGGGTGGCCGCGTGGAAGCTGGGCCAGTACGGCGTGAACCCCGCGGGCAGGGTGACGCTCACCGCCGCGGAGGACACCGGCGTCTGGAAGAAGGGCGCCCGGGCGACGCTCAACACCGTCTCCGGCCACCGCGACGGCTTCGCCACCGAGTGCCCCGGCCAGTCCCTCTACGACAGGCTGCCGGAGATCCGGCGCTTCGCCGCGAGCCCGGCCGCGAGCTCCGCCACCCCGACCGCGGACTTCAACCGCGACGGCATGGCCGACCTGGCGGCCGGCGCCCACCGGGCCGCGGTCGGCTCCGCGTCGGGCGCGGGCGCCGTCACCGTGGTGCCCGGCGGCGTGGACGGACCGGTGGCCGGGGCCAGGGTGACCCTCTCCCAGTCCAGCCCGGGCGTCGCGGGCGCCTCGGAGCCGGGTGACAACTTCGGCGAGGCCACCGCGTACGGCGACGTCGACGGCGACGGCCACGCGGACCTGGTCGTCGGCATCCCCGGCGAGAACGACACGGCCGGCCACACCGACTCCGGCGGCGCGGTCGTCCTGTACGGGCCCGGCTTCGACAGGAGCCACTGGCTGGATCCCGCCGAGCGGGACCGCGTGGACGGGGCCCGGTTCGGCTCCACCGTCGCCGTCGGCGACTTCGACAGCGACGGCCACGCCGACGTCTTCACCGCCTCCCGGAAGGGACCGGCCGGCTGGTGGACGTTCGGCGGCGCCGACCGCCGCGTGCGCAAGGGCACCCTCCAGGCGGCGTCCGGCACCATCTCCCACCTGGCGTCCGCCACCGGCGACTTCAACCGCGACGGCTACGCCGACGTGGTCCTGGGCCACCGGGACTCCGGCGGCACCGGCCGGCTGACGCTCCTCAACGGCTCGGCCGAGGGCCTGAAGTACGTCGGCCTCGCCTCCGTCAAGGGCGGCCGTTCGGTCGCCGCGGGCGACATAAACGGCGACGGCTACGCGGACCTGGTGGTCGGCCAGCCGTACACCGCCGAGTCCGGCGCCCACAGCGGCGGCCAGATCACCGTGCTGCCCGGTTCGGCCGGCGGCCCCACCACCACCGGCCGGAAGGTGATCCACCAGGACACCTCCGGGGTCCCGGGCGCCGCCGAGGCCGGCGACGCGATGGGCTGGTCGGTGGCCGTCGGGGACGTCGACGGCGACGGCCGCGCCGACGTCCTCGCCGGTGTGGCCCGCGAGGACCTCACCCGCGACGGCGTCAACCGCAAGGACGCGGGCACGTCGCTGCTGTTCACCGGCACCTCGTCCGGACTGAGCACTTCCGGTACCCGGTCCCTCCACCAGGACACCTCCGGGATGCCCGGGGTGAGCGAGTCCGGCGACCGCCTCGGTACGGCGGTCCTCCTCGCCGACCTCTCCGGCTGGGGCCGCACCGATCTCGCCATCGGCGCGGACGGCGAGGACACCGGCGACGGCACGGTCCTCCAGCTCGACGCCGGCAGCAGGGGCGTCTCGGCCTCCGGCGGCGTCTACTACACCCGCTCGAAGCTGGGCCTGGCCGCGGACGTCCGGCTGGGCGGGCAGCTCGCGCCGTGACCGGGTGACCGGCCTCCCGCGCGGTCCATCCGCGCGGGAGGCCGGGGGCCGGGCGGGGGCGTCGTCCCGTCCGGCCCCCTTCCGTTCCCGGCGGCGGGGCCCGGCGCGGCGGCGCCGGTTCGACATGGCGTCAACTGTCCGCCTCAGGACGTTCCGTGTCGACGTTCCCGCGTGCCCGTGGAAGGATCTCGTCCGTGATGGATGCGGCGGGTGACGGCAACCGTGCCTCTCCGGAGTACAGCGGAGACCTGAGCGCTGCGGTGCTCGGCGCGCAACGGGGCGACGAGGCGGCCTTCCGCGCCGTCTACCGCCGACTGAACCCCGAACTCCTCCGTTACGCGGCCGTCATCGTCGGCCAGGACGCCGAGGACGTGGTGGCCGAGACGTGGTTACAGATCGCCCGGGACGTCCTGCGGTTCGAGGGGGACGGCGTCGCGTTCCGCCGGTTCGCCCTGGCGGTGACGCGCAACCGTGCCCGGGACGTCCTGCGGCGCAGGAAGAGGCGTGTGCAGGAGATCGCCGTACCGACCGACGAGCTGCCCGAACCGCGCGCGGCCGGCGTCTCCGGCGGGGGAAGCGCCCCGGACGCGGCGGAGGTGGTCGGAGCGGAACTGTCCGCGCGTGAGATCGTCTCCCTCATCGGCACCCTCCCGGGCCCACAGGCGGAAGCGGTGCTGCTGCGCGTGGTCCTGGACCTGGACACCAGGAGCAGCGCCGAGATCCTCGGCAAACGACCGGGAGCGGTGGCCATGGCGCTGTCACGTGGTCTGAAGAAACTGGCCCGGCTGGTGGAACGGCCCGAGGCAACGGCGGTACGGAGGTGAACGACCCGATGCGGGACGGGAAGGAAGGCGCCCGTGTGGACGAGGCCGTACTGCGCCGTCTGATCGCCGAGGGCTCCCGGTCGGGAGCCGGACGCCGGAACCCGGCCGACCAGCCGTCGGAGACCAGCCTGCGTGCCCTCGCCGCCGCGCTCAACGCCATGGCGGCGCCGGAGCCCGGCGAGCTCAAGGGCGAGGAGGAGGCCCTGGCGGCCTTCCGCGCGGCCCGCGCCGGACAGGCCGTCGAACCGGCGACCGGTCTGCGCGGACGCCTGACCCGCCTGGTACGGCGTCTGCGGGGGACGCGCACCGGCGCGCTGGGCGTGATCGCGGTGGCCGTCCTCGGCAGCGGGGTGGCGGTGGCCTCCGGCGGGGTCCCGTTCCTGCCCGGGGACGAACCGGCGGGGTCCCCCGGCTCCTCGTCGGTGCCGGACACCGCCTCGTCCCCGTCCTCCCCCGGGTCCCCGGGCGGCCCCGCGGCGGCGGGCCGGCGTCCGGACCACTCGGAGCCCGGCGGCATCCGGCCCTCCACGATCTCGGCGCGGGTCGTCGCGCTGTGCCGGTCCCACCAGGAGGACCCGGACTCCGCCCCGCGGAAGCCGCTGGCCGAAGCGGCGGGCGGCCGCGACCGGGTCGACGCCTACTGCGAGCGGGTCCTGGACGTCTCCGGGACCCGGCGAGGCCTGGAGGAGGACCGGAAGAACGGCCAGGGCAACGGTGACCCCGGCAACGGGAACAACGGCCAGAACAGCGGCCAGGGAAACGGAAATTCCGGCAACGGAAACGGGAACCCCGGCAACAGCGGTCAGGGCAACGGGAATACCGGCACCGGCCAGAGCAACAACGGCCAGGGCAACGGGAACAACGGCCGGGGCAACCCCGGCAACGGGAACGGCAACCCCGGCAACGGGAACCAGGCCGGCGGGAACGGGAACCAGGGCCGGGGCAACGGAAACGGCGACCCGGGCACGGGCACCGGCAGCGGGGACAACGGCCGGGGCAACCCCGGCAACGGGAACGGCAACCCGGGCAACGGCAGAGGCCCCGAGGCCGACGGCCCCCGGGCGCGGGGCGTTCCGGGGGGCGTCCCCGGCGGCGGTTCCCCGGATCGCCCCGCCGCCCACCGCCTCTGAGCCCTCGTCGACCCACCCCGTAAGGTCGGGCCATGGATTTCCGACTGTCCAGGCCCCGCGGACGGCTGCTCGCGGCTGCCGCCGCCGTCGCCGTCCTCGCCGGAGGCGGTGTGTGGGCGGCCCTCCCGGACGACGAGCCTGCCGTCCGCCACTCGGAGCGGACGTTCACCCTGCCCGAGTCCTCCGGTGACGGCCGAGGCGGCGGGAAGGGCGACGGCGGCACCGTCCGGATCGACACCTCCTACTTCACCGCCGGGGACCCGGACGCCCGCCGCCCCGCGGTGCTGCTGGGCCACGGCTTCGGCGGCAGCAAGGCGGACCTGCGCGAGCAGGCCGAGGAGCTGGCCCGCTCCGGTTACGCCGTGCTCACCTGGTCCGCCCGCGGCTTCGGCGCCTCCACCGGCCGGATCGGGCTCAACGACCCCGAGCGCGAGGTCGCCGACGTCAGCCGCCTGATCGACTGGCTCGCGAAGCGGCCCGAGGTCCGGCTCGACGGGGAGGGCGACCCCCGCGTGGGGGTGGCGGGCGCCTCCTACGGCGGCGCGGTCTCGCTGCTGGCCGCCGGGTACGACGAGCGGGTCGACGCCATCGCCCCCCGCATCACCTACTGGGACCTGTCCGAGGCGCTCTTCCCCGACGGCGTCTTCAAGGAGCTGTGGACCGGCATCTTCTTCACCACCGGGTCCACGGTCTCCGGCACCGGCACCCCCACCGCCGGGCCGGCGGCGCGGCGGGTCGGCTGCGGCCGGTTCGCCGCGGACCTGTGCGCGATGTACGAGCGGGTCGCCGTCTCCGGGGAGCCGGACGAGGAGGCCCGCGAGCTGCTGCGGGAGCGCAGCCCGGCGGCGGTCGCCGACCGGATCGACGTGCCCACCCTGATCCTCCAGGGCCAGTCCGACTCGCTCTTCCCGCTGGACCACGCCGACGCCATGGCGAAGGCGATCCGCGGCAACGGCGCCCCGGTGGCGGTGGAGTGGATCGCGGGCGGCCACGACGGCGGCCCCGACGAGACGGGGAGGCTGGACGCCCGTACCCGCGCCTGGTTCGACCGCCACCTCAAGGGCGACGGCGGCGCGGACACCGGCCCGGCCTTCCGCGTCACCCGCACCGGCGGGATGGACTCCACCGACGGGGAGGTGCGGCTGCGCGCCGCCACCGCCGGCGGCTACCCCGGTCTGCGCGACGGCGCCCGGACCGTCCCGCTGCGCGGACCCGAGCAGACCTTCGCCAATCCGGCGGGCGGCGGCCCGCCCGCCGTCTCCGCCGTGCCCGGTCTCGGCGCGGGCGGGCTGTCGGACCTGGGCGTGAGCCTGTCCCTGGACTACCCCGGCCAGCACGCCCGGTTCGAGTCGGCGCCGCTGAAGGAGTCCGTGCAGGTCACCGGCTCGCCCACGGTGCGGGTGAGGGTGCGGGCGGACTCCGCGGACGGCAGCGCGGTGCTGTTCGCCAAGCTCTACGACGTCGGGCCCGACGGACGCCGCCAGTCCCTGCCCGAGCAGCTGGTGGCCCCGGTGCGGGTCACCGGCGCCGGGGACGGCCGGACCGTCGAGGTGCGGCTGCCGGCGATCGACCACCGCTTCGAGTCCGGGCACCGCATGCGGCTGGTGCTCTCCGCGACCGACCTGGCCTACGCCTCGCCGGCCGAGCCGGCCGCCTACACCGTCTCCCTGGCCGGCGACGGGGTGAGCGTGCCGACCGCGCCGGGGCTGGAGGTCGCCGCGGAGCCGCTGCCGTGGTGGGTGTGGGTCCTGCCGCCGGCCGGTGCGGTCGCGGGCGCGGTGCTGCTGCTGACCGGACGCCGCCGGGGCGCCGCGAAGGGCGCCTCGCCCGGGACGGACCCGGAGCGGGCGGACGTGCCGCTGGAGATCACCGGCCTGTCCAAGCGGTACGCGGGCTCGGCCGACCGCTACGCGGTGCGCGACCTGTCGTTCCGCGTGGAACGCGGCCAGGTGCTCGGCCTGCTGGGCCCCAACGGCGCGGGGAAGACCACCACGCTGCGCATGCTGATGGGCCTGATCACCCCCGACAGCGGCGAGATCCGGGTCTTCGGCCACCGGATCCGGCCGGGGGCGCCCGTCCTGTCGCGGGTCGGCGCGTTCGTCGAGGGCGCCGGTTTCCTGCCGCACCTGTCCGGCCGGGCCAACCTGGAGCTGTACTGGCGGGCCACCGGACGTCCCGCCGAGGACGCGCACCTGGAGGAGGCGCTGGAGATCGCCGGGCTCGGCGACGCCCTGGAGCGCGCGGTGCGCACCTACTCGCAGGGCATGCGGCAGCGGCTGGCGATCGCCCAGGCCATGCTGGGGCTGCCGGACCTGCTGATCCTGGACGAGCCGACCAACGGCCTGGACCCGCCGCAGATCCGCGAGATGCGGGAGGTGATGATCCGCTACGCGTCCGGCGGGCGCACGGTGATCGTCTCCAGCCATCTGCTGGCCGAGGTCGAGCAGACGTGCACGCATCTGGTGGTCATGGACCGCGGGCGGCTGGTGCAGGCGGGCCCGGTGGAGGAGATCACCGGCTCCGGGGACACCGTGCTCGTCGGGGTGCGGGGCCCTGTTCCGGAGGAGCTGCCGGAGAAGGTGGCCGCCCTGCCCGGCGTCGGGTCGGCCGTCGCCACCGAGGAGGGGCTGCTGGTGCGGCTCGACGGCGCCGGCACGGCGCAGCTGCTGGCCGAGCTCCTGCGGCTGGAGGTGCCGGTGGTCAGCGCCGGTCCGCACCGCCGCCTGGAGGACGCCTTCCTCACCCTGATCGGAGGAGCGCGATGACCGCCACCCCTTCCTCACCGGTTTCCCCGCCCGCTCACCCGTCGCCCTCGGGCGCGGCGCACGGGTACCGCCCGCGGCGGACCCTGCCGCTGCGGGTGGAGGCGGTGCGGCAGCTCCGGCGCCGCCGCACCCTGGCGGCCGGGCTGGTGCTGGCCGGGCTGCCCCTGGTGCTGATCGCGGCCTTCGCGATCGGCGGCGAGCCCGAGCCCGGCGGGCGGCGCATCAACCTGATGGACACCGCGACCGCCACGGGCCTGAACTTCGCCGCCATGGCGCTGTTCGTCTCGGCGGGCTTCCTGCTGGTGGTGCCGGTGGCGCTGTTCTGCGGCGACGCGGTGGCCTCCGAGGCGAGCTGGTCCTCGCTGCGCTACCTGCTGGCCGCGCCGGTGCCGCGGGCGAGGCTGCTGCTGAGCAAGCTCGCCGTGGCGCTGGCGTTCAGCGCGGCGGCGATGGCGCTGCTGCCGCTGGTGGCCCTGGCGGCGGGCTCGGCGGCGTACGGCTGGGGACCGCTGGAGCTGCCGGCGGGCGGGACGCTGCCCGCGGGCGAGGCGCTGGGGCGGCTCGCGGTCGCGGTGGCGTACGTCTTCACCGGCCAGCTGGTCACGGCCTCGCTGGCGTTCTGGCTGTCGACGGTCACGGACGCGCCGCTGGGCGCGGTCGGCGGCGCGATCGGGCTGACGATCGTCGGCAACATCCTGGACGCGGTCACCGCGCTGGGCGACTGGCGCGAGCTGCTCCCGGCCCACTGGCAGTTCGCCTGGGTGGACGTGTTCCAGAGCGAACTGGAGTGGGGCGGGATGCTCCGGGGCGCGGCGCTGTCGGTGGCCTACGCGCTGGTGCTGTTCGCCCTGGCCTTCCGCCACTTCCGCACCAAGGACATCGTCTCCTGAGACGTGCCCCCGGGGGGGACGCCCCGGACGCATCCCGGGCGGCGCCCCCTTCCCGGGGGCGCCGCTCAGGACACCCGGTCGGCCAGGTCCCGGAACGCCGACCAGTCCAGGGCGGGCCGCGCCGGGTCCCACAGTTTCTGGGCCACGGCCCGCAGCGGCATGCGGATGCCGCGCGCGACCTGCCCGGCGGTCTGGGCCCCGGCCAGGTCGCACCAGACGGCCAGCCGTCCGCCCTGGATCCGGCCGGGGCCGGCGAGCCTCTCCGGCACGGGCCCGGTGCCGCGCAGGACGGCCGGGGTCCACTCCTCGTAGATGCGCTCGCCGGTGGGGTAGACGAACTCGTTGGGCTCGCCGAGCACGTAGTAGAGGTACTCGTCGTTGAGGTTGACCGTCTCCCAGCCCTCCCTCAGGTACTCCTCGGGGGGCCGGGCGCCGATCTCCTTCCCCGTCCAGTAGGCCACCTGGCGGGGTCTGCTCGGCCGGACGACGCCGCCGCGGTACTGGCCGTCGTTCCACACCTGCGGGACGAAGCCCTCCTTCCGCACGGTGGCGGCTCGGTCGTTGAGCCAGGCCGTGGCCAGGTCCCGGACGCCGGCCCGGGGGCCGTGCTCGCGGCGGGCGGCCTCGGCCAGGTCCGGGTAGGCGGCCTCGGGGTCGGACGCCGTCAGCGCCCGGTACTCGTCGCCGCCCAGGTGCCAGTAGGGGCCGGGGCCGGGCTGGTCGCGGAAGAGGGGCGCGTACTCGCGCAGCAGGTCGTCCACGAGCCGGGCGGCGCGCGGGTCGGAGATGTCCACGGCGCCGGGGGCGGGGTCGCCGTCGGCGTCGCGCAGTCGCAGCCCGGGGTGGGCGTCGAGCACCGCGCCGAGGTGGCCGGGCGAGTCGATCTCGGGGATGACGGCGATGTGCCGGGAGTTGGCCAGCTCGACGATCCGGCGCAGCTCGGCCTTGGTCAGGTGCGGGTCGGAGACGATCTCCGGGTGGGAGTCGCTCTCGACGCGGAACGCCTGGTCGTCGGAGAGGTGGAGCTGGAGCTGGTTGAGTTTGAGGTCGCCCATCTCGCGGATGCGGTCCTCGATCCAGTCCGCGCTGAAGTGCTTGCGCGCGATGTCGATCATCAGGCCGCGCTGCGGGCGGTCGGGCCAGTCCCGGACGGTGCCCGGGGGCATCCGGCCGCCGCCGCGGAGGGCCTGGAGGAGGGTGCGGGTGCCGTGGAAGACCCCGGTGTCGGTGCGGCCGGTGATGGTGACCCGGCCCGGGCCGGCGGTGAGCGTGTAGCCCTCGCGGCCCCTGATCTCCTCCTCGGGGGCGTCGGGGTCCAGGACGAGTTCGACGTCGCCGGGGCCGGGCGGACCGGCGGTGTGGTCGGCGTCCAGCTCCTCCGCCAGCAGCTCCGCCTCGTCGGCCGCCTCGCCGTCGGGGTCGGCCACGACGCGGGTGCCCGGCCCGGGCTGCCAGCCGGGGCCGGGCGCGGGTTCCCACCGGCGCACGGAGGGGACGGTGGCGGGGGCGGCGGGGAGCAGGACGGCCGGGACGTCGGCGGCGCGCCGGGGGCGGTCCGCGGGGGCGCCGCCGTCCGGCCGGTCGCCGGGGAGGAGGACGAGGGTGACCGCGGCGGCCGCGGCGGCCACGACCGCGGCGGCGATCGCCATGGACTTCTTCCTGCGGGAGGTTCGCCTGCGTCTGCGTCCCATGAAGTGACCGTATTGCCCTTTTCCAGTCCTTACTCGTCAATCATGCGCCCGAGGCCCGTCTCGTCCGGGTGAAAGCTTCCCGCCCCTCGGGCACGCTCCTTCGCCTATCGTTACCGTGTCGTCATCCCCCGTCACACGGACACCCCGTACACCAGACCCAGTCCCGCCGTCCGCCCGTCACCGGGATCTCCGCCGGCCGCCCCGGCTCCGCCTCCGCCCCATTCCCCGTGACGTCCCCGACGTCTCCCCGCGCACGAGGAGTCCATGCGCCTGCCCCCTCAGCGAAGTGAGGCGACGCCGCTCCACCGCCTCAACAGCGCCCCGCCCTCCGGCCTCCGGGAGGCCCTGCTCACCTGCTGCGGCAGCCGGCGCTGGGCGGAGAGGATCGTCGCCCACCGCCCCTACCCGGATCTGGAGTCGCTGCTGGCAGCCGCCGACGAGGCCGGCTACGACCTCACCGACGAGGACCTCTCCGAGGCGCTGAGCAGGGAGTCCTCCACCGGGCCGGGGTACGGGGGCCTGCTGTGGGACGGGCGCCCCACCGCCGTCTCCGGCCCCGGGACGCTCGCGGCGCACACGGCCCTGCGCGCCGCGCACGCCGCCTACGAGAGCCGGTTCGGCCACGCCTTCGTCCTGTGCGTGGACGGCGTCCGCGAGGAGGAGGCCCTCGACCACGTCCTCGCCGCGATCCGCACCCGGCTGGGCAACGAGGCCGAGCGGGAGCGCGCCGTGGCCGCCGACGAACTGCGCCGCATCGCGCGCGGTCGGCTGCTGAGACTGGCCCGGGACGGGGATTTCGGGGTATCTTCTGACGAAAAAACCACAAACACCCGGGTAAGGGCGCCGGAGACGGCTCACCAGGGACGCGCACCTAGCCCGTCCGTGCCTGATTGATCACATCTGAGCCCCCCGAGGAACCGAACCGGAACGGCGTCGATACCATGGCGGGTGGCCGGTGGACCGTACCCGGCCGGGCCAGACCGACATTGAAGCCGGCCGGCCCCGTGATACCGCTCTCGGAGGGTTTTTCCGTGCCGGCTGGAACGCTGTACCGCGGCCGGGAAGGCATGTGGTCCTGGGTGGCTCACCGAGTCACCGGTGTCCTCATCTTCTTCTTCCTGTTCGTGCACGTCCTGGACACATCATTGGTCCGCGTCTCCCCGGAGGCGTACGACGACACCGTGGCGGTCTACAAGACACCGATCGTCGCGCTTCTGGAGTACGGCCTCGTGGCCGCCATCCTCTTCCACGCGCTCAACGGCCTGCGGGTCGTGGCCGTCGACTTCTGGTCGAAGGGCACCAAGTACCAGCGGCAGATGCTGTGGGCCGTGATGGGCATCTGGATCGTGCTGATGATCGGGGCGCTGTACCCGGTCCTCGGGCACGCCGTGAGCGAGTTGTTCGGGAGCTGAGCCATGGCCTTTGACGTAGACAACCCCGCCCCGGTCATCGAGCCGCCCCGTGCGCGCACGGGCAGGACTCCCAAGGCCACGCGCGGCAACTTCGAAATGCACGCCTGGCTGTTCATGCGGCTGTCGGGCATCGTGCTGGTGGTCCTGGTCGTGGGCCACCTGCTGATCCAGCTCGTCCTGGACGGCGGTGTCAGCAAGATCAACTTCGCCTTCGTGGCCGGTCGCTGGGCCTCGCCCTTCTGGATGACGTGGGACCTGCTGATGCTGTGGCTCGCCATGCTGCACGGCGCCAACGGCCTGCGGACCGTCATCAACGACTACGCCGAGCGGGACGGCACGCGCTTCTGGCTGAAGATGCTGCTGTACACCGCCACGGTGTTCACCGTCCTCCTGGGCACGCTGGTGATCTTCACCTTCGACCCGAACATCCGCTAGAGCCGGGGCTGAGTCCACACCCATGAAGATCCACAAGTACGACACCGTCATCGTCGGCGCCGGCGGCGCCGGGATGCGCGCGGCCATCGAGGCCACCAAGCGCAGCCGCACCGCCGTGCTGACCAAGCTCTACCCCACCCGCTCCCACACCGGCGCCGCCCAGGGCGGCATGGCCGCCGCCCTGGCCAACGTCGAGGAGGACAACTGGGAGTGGCACACCTTCGACACGATCAAGGGCGGTGACTACCTGGTCGACCAGGACGCCGCCGAGATCCTGGCGAAGGAGGCCATCGACGCCGTCCTCGACCTGGAGAAGATGGGCCTGCCCTTCAACCGGACCCCCGAGGGCACCATCGACCAGCGCCGCTTCGGCGGCCACTCCCGCAACCACGGCGAGGCCCCGGTCCGCCGGTCCTGCTACGCGGCGGACCGCACCGGCCACATGATCCTCCAGACGCTGTACCAGAACTGCGTCAAGGAGGGCGTGGAGTTCTTCAACGAGTTCTACGTCCTGGACCTGCTGCTCAACGAGGTCGACGGGGTCCGCAAGACCGCCGGCGTCGTCGCCTACGAGCTGGCCACCGGCGACATCCACGTCTTCCAGGCGAAGGCCGTGATCTTCGCCTCGGGCGGCAACGGCAAGTTCTTCAAGGTGACCTCCAACGCCCACACCCTGACCGGTGACGGCCAGGCCGCGGCGTTCCGCCGGGGGCTGCCGCTGGAGGACATGGAGTTCTTCCAGTTCCACCCGACGGGCATCTGGCGCATGGGCATCCTCCTCACCGAGGGCGCCCGCGGCGAGGGCGGCATCCTCCGCAACAAGGACGGCGAGCGCTTCATGGAGAAGTACGCGCCCGTCATGAAGGACCTGGCCTCGCGCGACGTCGTCTCCCGCGCGATCTACACCGAGATCCGCGAGGGCCGCGGCTGCGGCCCCGAGGGCGACCACGTCTACCTGGACCTGACCCACCTGCCGCCGGAGCAGCTCGACGCCAAGCTGCCGGACATCACCGAGTTCGCGCGGACCTACCTGGGCATCGAGCCGTACACCGACCCGATCCCGATCCAGCCGACCGCCCACTACGCGATGGGCGGCATCCCGACCAACGTCATGGGCGAGGTGCTGGCCGACAACACCACGGTGGTGCCGGGCCTGTACGCCGCCGGCGAGGTCGCCTGCGTGTCGGTCCACGGCGCCAACCGCCTGGGCACCAACTCGCTGCTGGACATCAACGTCTTCGGCCGCCGGGCGGGCATCGCCGCCGCCGAGTACGCCGCGACCGCCGACTACGTCGACCTGCCGGAGGACCCGGCCGGGTTCGTCGAGCGGCAGGTGGAGTCGCTGCGCTCCTCGGAGGGCACCGAGCGGGTCACCGAGATCCGCAAGGCGCTCCAGGAGACCATGGACAAGAACGTCATGGTCTTCCGCACCGAGCAGACGCTGAAGGAGGCCGTCGAGGAGATCGGCGCCCTGCGCAAGCGCTACAAGAACGTGTCGGTGCAGGACAAGGGCAAGCGGTTCAACACCGACCTGCTGGAGGCCATCGAGCTGGGCAACCTGCTCGACCTGGCCGAGGTGACGGCCGTCTCCGCGCTGGCCCGCAAGGAGTCGCGCGGCGGCCACTACCGCGAGGACTACCCCAACCGCGACGACGTCAACTTCATGCGCCACACCATGGCGTACCGTGAGGTGGGCGACGACGGCACCGAGTCGATCCGGCTGGACTACAAGCCGGTCGTGCAGACCCGCTACCAGCCGATGGAGCGTAAGTACTGATGGCCACCCCCGTCATGGACAAGGCCGAGGCCGGGGCCCCGGCGAACGACAGCCCCTACATCACCGTCACTCTCCGCATCCGGCGGTTCAACCCGGAGGTCTCCGACGAGGCCCGCTGGGAGGACTTCCAGATCGAGATCGACCCCAAGGAACGCGTCCTCGACGCCCTCCACAAGATCAAGTGGGAGCTGGACGGCACGCTGACCTTCCGGCGCTCCTGCGCGCACGGCATCTGCGGCTCCGACGCGATGCGCATCAACGGCCGCAACCGGCTGGCCTGCAAGACGCTGATCAAGGACATCAGCCCGGAGAAGCCGATCACCGTCGAGCCCATAAAGGGCCTCGCGGTCCAGAAGGACCTGGTGGTCGACATGGAGCCGTTCTTCCAGGCGTACCGGGACGTGATGCCCTTCCTGATCACCAAGGGCAACGAGCCGACCCGCGAGCGCCTGCAGTCCCCCGAGGACCGCGAGCGGTTCGACGACACCACCAAGTGCATCCTGTGCGCCGCGTGCACCACCTCGTGCCCGGTGTTCTGGAACGACGGCCAGTACTTCGGCCCGGCGGCGATCGTCAACGCGCACCGCTTCATCTTCGACTCCCGCGACGAGGGCGGTGAGCAGCGCCTGGAGGTCCTCAACGACCGCGAGGGCGTGTGGCGCTGCCGCACCACCTTCAACTGCACGGAGGCCTGCCCGCGCGGCATCGAGATCACCAAGGCCATCCAGGAGGTCAAGCGCGCGCTGATCACGCGGCGCTACTGAGTCCCGTGTGCGGGGCCGGGGAACCGGCCCCGCACGGGGAGTGCGTACGGCCCGGCCCCGGTGGACGCGTCCACCGGGGCCGGGCCGTACGCACTCGCGCCCTCCCGTCCCGCCGGGCGCGGGATGGGAGGGCGCGTTCCGGATCAGAGGCGGTCCAGCTCCCACAGGCGCCAGACGCCGCTGTTGTCCGTCAGGTACTGCGCGCCGGCGATGTCGTCCGTGCTCAGCACGTACGCCTTGTCCTGCCACAGCGGGAGCAGCGGCACGTCCACCGCCACGCGCCGGTGGATCTCCCGGAACCGCTCCAGCACCGCGCTCCGGTCGTAGCCGCGCCGGGTGTCGCCGATCATCCGGTCGACCTTCGCGTCGCCGTACCCGGTGCTGTGCACCCCGTCCGTGCCCACCAGCGGCGCGGTGTAGGCGTCGGGGTCGGGGTAGTCCCGGAACCGGTCGACGAGGTAGGCGTCGAACGCGCCCTTCGCCATGCCCTCCCGGAAGGCGTCCGGCGCGTACTCCCGGACGGTGACCTCGAACAGGCCGGAGGACTCCAGCTGGTCCTTCAGCGTCCCGGCCTCCTCGGCCGCCGCCCGCTGCTCCGCGGAGTAGGCGATCTCGAAGCGCACCGGCGTCTCGGCGCCGCCCCGCTCCAGCAGCTGCGCCGCGCGCCCGGCGTCGGGCTCGCCGTAGCGCTCGTGGAACACGGCGGCGTGGCCGTTGACGCCCTGCGGGATCAGCGAGTACAGCGGCTCCACCGTGCGCTGGTGGACGTGGCGGGCGATCGCCGTGCGGTTCACCAGGGAGGCGACGGCCTGCCGGACCGCCCGTCCGGACGTGGCCGAGGCGGGGCGGAGGTTGAACGCCAGCGCGCGGGTCTCGTGCCCGGGCTGGTCGTGGAGCCTGATGCCCTGGTCGCTCGGGCTGATCGCGGCCGTCTCGGCGGGCGGCATGTGCCCGGCGTTGACCTCGATCTCCCGCTTCCGCCACGCCTCGGACAGGTCCTCGGGCTTCGCGTAGTACCGGATCTCGACGCGGTGGGTGGGGAGTTCCTCCAGCACCCCGGCGTATCCGCCGTTGGGCGCCAGCCGTGCCACGCGTCCGGGCTCGTACCCGTCGAGCGTGTACGGGCCCGAGCCGATCGCCCGGTCGTCCTGGAGCAGGTCGTCCGCCGGGTACCTCCGGCTGTCCACGATCGACCCCGCGCCGCCGGCGATCTTGTACGGGAAGGCGGCGTCGGAGGTCTTCAGCCGGAACTCCACCGCGTTGCCGTCGATCCGCACCTCCCCGAGGGTGTCGAACAGCTTCGCCGGCCCCTCGGGGTGGTCGATCTTCAGGATGCGGTCGAAGGAGTGCTTGACGTCCTCCGCGGTCAGCGCGCTGCCGTCGGTGAACTCCAGTCCCGGCCGGAGGGTGCAGCGGTAGACCGTGAGCTCGCTGTCGGCGAAGCGGCACTGGTCCGCCGCGTCGGGCACCGGTTCGGCGTTGCCGGGGGTGAAGGTCATCAGCGACTGGTACACGTTGGAGAACAGCCGCCAGGAGCCCGCGTCGTACGCCCCGGCCGGGTCGAGCGAGGCGATGCCGTCGGTGGTGCCGACCGTGATGGTCCGCTCCTCGGGGTCCGGCCGCACGAGGCTCCAGCCGCCGACTCCGGCCGTGACGATCACCCCCATCGCCACTCCGAGCCAGACGGCTCTCCTGCCTCCGGACCTGCTCATGTGCGGTCGCCCCCTTTCTTGCCGGGCTACTGGATCGATCATCGATCGTCCAGAGCCCTAGAAAATCAGGAGGAAGCTCCCGGACAGAAGAACTCCTGGGTAACAGTCGCATAACCGGACGGCGTGGAGGTTTGAAACGTCTCCCGGACACCCCCCGGCGCCCCGTCAGGCCTGCTTCGAGGCCAGTTCCACCACGGTGATGTCGGACTCCGCGCCCACCCTCACGGGCGGGCCCCAGGCCCCCGCGCCCCGGCTGACGAACAGCTGGGTGTCGCCGTAGCGCTCCAGGCCCGCGAGGGTGGGGTTGGCGGCCTGTGCGAGGTAGGTGACGGGCCACATCTGGCCGCCGTGGGTGTGCCCGGAGAGCTGGAGGTCGACGCCGTGCTCCACCGCGTCGTGGATCATGACCGGCTGGTGGGCCAGGAGCACCACCGCCCGTGAGGTGTCGCGGTCGCCCAGCGCCCGCTCGAAGTCCGGGCCCTGGCCCTCCTCCTCGCCGGCGAGGTCGTTGACGCCGGCCAGGTCGAAGTGGCGCAGTTCGCGGCGGGCGTTCTCCAGCGGCTCCACGCCCAGCTCGCGGACGTGGTCGACCCACTCGCCGGCGTCGCCGAAGTACTCGTGGTTGCCGGTGACGAAGTACGAGCCGTCGCGGGAGCGGAGCTGCGCGAGCGGCTCGGCGGCCGGGCCGAGGTCGGCCACGCTGCCGTCCACCAGGTCGCCGACGACGGCCACCATGTCGGCGTCGGCCCGGTTGATGGTGTCCACGATCCGCTGGGTGTGGGAGCGGCCCAGGATCGGGCCGAGGTGGATGTCGCTGACCACGGCTATGCGGTAGCCGTGGGCGGCCCGGGGCAGCTTGGCCAGCGGCACGGTGACGCGCTTGAGCTTCGGGCCCCTCAGCACGCCGTACGTGCCGTGGCCGACGGTGCCGGCCGCGGCCACGCCCGCGGCGGCGGCCACGGTGCGGGCCACGAACAGCCGCCGGGACGGTCCGGTGGCCGGGCGGCGCCCGTCGTCCCCGGCGTCCCCGCGGTCTCCGGGCCCGTCGCCGTCGGCGGCGGCGCCGCGCACCGCGACGGCGGCGGGGGCGGGGGCGGGCCCGTCCGCCGCCGTGGAGGTCTCCGGGGTTCCGGGAGCCCCGGCCGGAGCGGGTGCCGCGCTCCCGGCCGGGCCGCCCGCGGGGGCGGCGCCGGCCGTGCCGTCGGGGGGGACGG